>NZ_LT607733.1:2012500-2367500 GCF_900091445.1 Micromonospora echinofusca | reverse complement strand
CGCGGCGCGGGCGGCGGCGCGCCACCCGCGCCCGCCGCGGCGGCCGACCTCGACCACGACCAGCGCGGCGTACCCGGCCAGGGCGGCGGCCACGCCGACGGTGACCAGGAGCAGCGGTGCCCCGCCGGGAACCCGGCCGCCGGCCAGCGCGGCAACGTCCACGGCGAGCAGCCAGAGGGCGGCGACCGCCAGCAGGCTCACCCCGGCGCCGGGCAGCAGGGCCCGGCCGTAGCGGGTCAGGTTCTGCCGGGCCGAGGGCCAGGATCCGGTGCTGTACCGGTCGTGCACCGCCGCGCTCGCCGCGGCGACGGACGCCGCCGCGGTGACCACCGGCAGCGCCGCCAGGGTCAGGGCGACGCCGAGCACGGCCAGGTCCGTGGCGTCGGTGAGCACGTCGCGCCAGTCGCGGCGGGCCGGCGCGTCGTCCGGGCCCGGCCCGGCGTCGGGGTGCGGCCTCATCCCTTGAGCCCGCTCGTGTTGATGCCCTCCACCAGCATGCGCTGGAAGGCCACGAAGAACAGGAACACCGGCAGCAGCGACAGCACCGACATGGCGAACATCGGGCCGACGGCGCTCTGGCTCGTCGAGTCGATGAACAGGGTCAGCGCCACCGGCACCGTGTAGTCCTCGAGGTCGGAGAGGAAGACGAGCTGGCGGAAGAAGTCGTTCCAGGTCCAGATGAACGAGAAGATCGCCGTGGTGACCAGCGCCGGTCGGCTCAGCGGCAGGATCACGTGCCGGAAGATGCCGAAGGCGTTCGCCCCGTCGATCTTGGCGGCCTCGTCGAGTTCGCGCGGGATGCCCCGCATGAACTGCACCATCAGAAAGACGAAGAACGCCTCGGTGGCCAGGAACTGCGGGATCAGCAGCGGCAGGTACGGCCACTCGCCGCCGACCAGGCCGAGGCTGCGGAACAGGATGTACTGCGGCACGATCAGCACGTGACCGGGCAGCAGCAGCGTCCCGATCATGACGGCGAACCAGACGCCACGCAGCCGGAACCGCAGCCGGGCGAAGGCGTACGCGGCGAGCAGGCAGGAGACGCCGTTGCCGATCACGGTCAGCAGGCTGACCATCGCGCTGTTGAGGAAGAACCGGCCGAAGCTGAAGTCGAAGTTGGTCCAGCCGTCGGCGTAGTTGCCGGGGGTGAACTCGTTCGGCAGCAGGCCGATGTTGTTGACGATCTCCTCCTGGCTCTTCAGGGACGTACCGATCATCCAGAAGAGCGGGTAGAGCACGACCGCGACGATCGCGATCAGGATGAGCAGGCGCAAGGCCTGCCCGCCGCCCGCGCGGCGCGGACGCCGCGGGCCGGTCGCCGCCGGCGTCACCGGGGTTGCCGTCGCCGTCACCGGTCCTCCCCGTCGGAGTAGTGCACCCAGAACCGCCCGGTGCTGAAGAAGATCGCTGTGATGATCGCGATGGCGACCAGGAAGACCCAGGCCATCGCCGAGGCGTAGCCCATCTCCAGGTCGGTGAAGCCGGTGATGTAGAGGTTCAGCGTGTACATCAGGGTGGAGTCGACCGGGCCGCCGGTGCCGTTGCTGAGCACGAACGCGGCGGTGAAGCCCTGGAAGCCGTTGATGGTCTCCAGCACCAGGTTGAAGAAGATCACCGGCGAGAGCATCGGCAGGGTGACGGCGACGAACTGCCGCCACTTGCCGGCGCCGTCGACGGAGGCCGCCTCGTAGAGCTCGGTCGGCACCTGCTTGAGACCGGCCAGGAAGATCACCATGGGCGCGCCGAACTGCCAGATGGCGAGCACCATCAGGGTCTCCAGGGCCCAGTCGGGGTCGTTGACCCACGGCTTGCCCTCGATGCCGACGACGGCCAGCAGCGAGTTGAACGCGCCCTCGCGGTTGAACATGTTGACCCAGACGATGGCGAGCGCGACGCTGCCGCCGAGCAGCGACGGCAGGTAGAACAGGCCGCGGAACAGCCCGACGCCCCGCCAGGCGCGGTTGAGCAGCAGGGCCACCCCGAGCGCGGCCGCCAGCTTCAGCGGCACGGCGACCAGGGCGAAGGTGAGCGTCACCCGCACCGAGTGCCAGTACGACGGGTCGGCGGTGAACATCCGCTCGTAGTTGGCGAATCCGACCCACTCCACCTCGGAGAAGGGGGTGAGGATGTCGTAGTTCGTGAAGCTCAGGTAGAGCGACAGGAGCATGGGTATCGCCGTGACGGCCATCAGGCCGAGCAGCCAGGGCGACAGGAAGACGTAGCCGGCCAGACCGTCGCCGTGCCGGGTCCGCCCGACCCCGCGCCTGTCGGCGGGGGTCGGGACGGATCCGGTACGTCGGGTCGGGTCGGGCGCCGTGGTCAGAGCCACGAGCCGGTTCCTCTCCGTAGCGTCAGGTCAGGCGATGGCGGACTTGCAGGCGGCGATGAACTGCTCCGCCGCCTGGGCGGAGCTGATCCGGCCGTACTGCGCGTTCTCGGCGGCCTTGATCAGCTCGGCGCGGACCTTGCTGTGCCCCTTGAGCGGCACCTGCGGCGCCTCGCCGAACTTCTGCGCCAGGTCGGACTCCACCTGGATCGACTGCTTCATCGCCGGGTCGGTGACGTCGTCGCTGACCACCCGGCGCAGGTCCAGGTTGGACGGCAGGCCCCGGTCGGTGCCGAGGATCTTGACCGCCTCGGGGTCGTTGGCCAGGAAGTTGATCACGTCGACCGCGACGTCCTTGTGCTTGCTGCCCTTGAAGACCGACCAGTACATGGAGGCGCGGGCCCACTGGGCGCTCGGGTCGCCCGGGTAGGCGATGACACCCAGCTCGTCCTTGGTGTTCTTCTTCAGCTCCGGCATCTGGTTGACCCAGACCCAGCTGGTGCCGGCCTTGCCGGTGACCACGAGCTGCTTGGTGATGTCGGTGGCGTTGCCCTCGTGGATGACGTCGGGGGTCGGGGTGGCGCCCCGGTCCCGGGCGCCCTTCCACAGGTCGAACCACTTCGTCACGTCCTCGGCGGTGAAGCCGAGCTCCCTGCCCTTGTAGAGGTCCTTGCCCTGCTGGCGCAGCCACACCCAGAACGCCTTGTAGTCGGCGCTCGGGTCCTGGGTGCCGGGAACCTTGGTCTTCTTCGCGACCTGCTCGGCCCAGGCGATGTGCTCCTCCCAGGTCATCCCGGTGGTCGGCTCGGGCAGCCCGTTCTTCGTCAGCAGCGTCTTGTTGTAGACCAGACCCTGGGTGTTCTCCCCCGAGGCCAGGCCCGCGAGCTTGCCGTCGACCACGCCGTACTGCCAGAGGCTCTTCGGGAACTTCGACACGTCGAGGTCGCCGGAGTCCTTGTAGGGCGTCAGGTCGAGGGTGGTGCTGCGGGAGGCGTACTCGGCCAGGTAGTTGTCGTCGATCTGGAACAGGTCCGGCGGGTTGCCGCCGGCGGTGAGGGTCGCCAGCTTGTCGAAGTAGCCCTGGTTGGCCTGCCAGGTCTTCTCGAAGGTGACGTTCGGGTGCTTCTTGGTGTAGAGGGCGAGGGCCTCCTCGGTCAGCTTGGCCCGGGCCTCACCGCCCCACCAGAAGACCGAGAGCTTGACCGGGGCGTTCGGGTCGGTGCTGGCATCCTCGTCGCCGCCGCAGCCGGCGGCACCGAGGACCAGGGGTAGGGCGACGACCGCGGCGAGCATGCCGCGGATCAAACGCCGTCGGCGGACGGGGGTACGGTGAACGGGCACGGCCGGCGTGCCAGTGGTGGGGGGCGTGGCGGGGTGCATGTGCGCTCACTCCTTGGCGTTAGGAGGCGACGACGCCACCGGTGGCCGCGGTCGGGCGACCCGGGCCCGCAAGGCGATGCGGGCCCGGGACGACCAACTCGGCGTCGGGACGGTTCCGACCGTCCGCCGGCGCGGCGGCGGTCGAGTCGCGGATGACCAGTTCGGTCTGGAGCATTACCTGTGCGGTGGTACGACGGTCGTCGCTCGTGACACCCCGACCGCCGCGTGAGCCACGGGCGGCGACGGTGTCGTGTTGCAGGAGCATGTCGACGGCCGTCCGGCCGGCGGCCGCGTTGGGCGTGGCCACCGTCGTCAACTTGGGCCGGGTGAGCCGGCTGAGGGCGATGTCGTCGATGCCGACGACGCTCACGTCCTGCGGGACGCGCAACCCGAGGGTGTCGAGCCCTTCGATCAGGCCGATCGCCATCAGGTCGTTGTAGGCGAGGACCGCCGTGGCCTCACTGCGGCGGACCTGCTCGGCGAGGGCCGCGCCGCCGGTCTCGGTGGGCTGGTTGGGCCCGAGCACGGTGAACTCGGCGCCGCCGGCCCGCGCCGCGACGCCGGCCGCCCGGCGGATCTCCCGGCTGGTCCAGGAGCCGCGCGGCCCGCTGAGCAGCGCGATGCGTCGGTGACCGAGGCCGAGCAGGTGTTCGACGGCCGAGCGGGCGCCCTGCCCGACGTCCATGGTGACGCACGGCAGGCCGGCGACCTGCCGGTTGATCACCACCAGCGGAACCTCGCGGCTGAGCTGTTCGATCATGCTGTTGCTCATTCGCGGGCTGCACAGCAGCACCCCGTCCACCTGCTTGGCCAGCGCGTGGACCAGCTCCTCCTCGGCGATCGGGTCCTCGTTGGTGTCGGCCACGAAGACGTGGTAGTCGCGTTGGCGGGCCTGGCTCTCCGCCGCCTTGATCAGCGGCGGGAAGAACGGGTTGGCGATGTCCGCGATGATCAGGCCGATGTTGTGCGTACGGCCGGTGATCAGGGCGCGGGCGGCGCGGTTGGGCCGGTAGCCGAGCTCCTCGGCGCAGGCCAGCACGCGGCCCCGGGTCTCCGGGTTGACCAGGTGCGGGGCCGAGAACGTGCGGGAGACCGTGGAGATGTGCACGCCGGAGGCCCGGGCGACGTCTCGGATGGTGGCTGGCACGGCGGGGCCCTTCGTCCAGTGTGGCTGGGGTCACGTCAGGTGTCGCCAATTAATGCAAACGGTTGTGCCGGTGTCAACGGCCGATGGTTACAGATGCGTTTCGGCCGCGCTCCCACCATGCGCTCAAATGCCCATCAAAGCGGATCTATGCCGCCGGTTTGGCATCGATCGTTGACGCCGCCAGGCGGCTCGTGGTTATTTCGCTGCAAACCTTTGCAGCAACACGGGAGGCGGTCGCCATGTCGTCCAGCACCGGTCAGCGGGTCCGCCACGCCCTCGTCGGCACCGGCTCGCGCGCCGAGATGTTCGTCCGGGCGCTGGTGCGCGACCACGCCGACACCGCCGAACTCGTCGCGTTCGCCGACGTCAACCAGGCCCGCATGGACGCCCACAACCGGTGGCTCGGCGAGCTGGGGCACCCGCCGGTGCCGACGTACCGGGCCGACGACCTGGCCGCCATGCTCGGCAAGGAGCGCGTCGACGTGCTGGTGGTGACGAGCGTGGACGACACCCACGCCGCGCACGTCGACACGGCGCTGCGCGCCGGCTGCGATGTCATCACCGAGAAGCCGATGACCGTCGACGCCGCCGGCTGCCGGCGGATCCTCGACGCGGTCGCCGACACCGGCCGGCAGGTACGGGTCGCGTTCAACTACCGCTACAACCCGTTGCACGAGAGGCTGCGCGAGCTGCTGGCCGAGGGCGCCGTCGGCGAGGTGGGCTCGGTGCACTTCGAGTGGCTGCTCGACGTGCGGCACGGCGCCGACTACTTCCGCCGCTGGCACCGCGACAAGGCGCACTCCGGCGGGCTGATGGTGCACAAGGCCGGCCACCACTTCGACCTGGTGAACTGGTGGCTGGACGCCACCCCCGTCGAGGTCTACGCGTCCGGCCGGCTGTTCTTCTACGGCGAGGCCGGCCGCCGGCACGGCTACGCGCGCGACTACGACCGGGCGCACGGCTCCCCCGCCGCCGCCGACGACCCGTTCGCGCTGCGCCTCGACGCGCACCCGAAGCTGCGCGAGCTCTACCTCGACGCCGAGGCCGAGGACGGCTACCGGCGCGACCGCAACGTGTTCGCCCCGGGCGTGGACATCGAGGACGACATGGCGGTGCTGGCGCGCTACTCCACCGGGGCGACGATGACCTACCACCTCACCGCGTACGCCCCCTACGAGGGCTACCGGGTGATGGTCAACGGCAGCCGGGGCCGGCTGGAGCTGGAGGTCGTGGAGAGCGACCACGTCAGCCCGGCGTCCGCCGGGGCGCTCAAGGGCGCGGCGCTGCACGGCGACGAGGCCGCCGCCGAGGCCGGCTCCGCCACGCTGACCCTGCGGCCGTTCTGGGCGCCGCCGCGGGTCGTACCCGTGACCGGGCACACCCGCTCCGGGCACGGCGGCGCCGACGCCCGGATGGCGCGGGTGCTGATCGGCGGCGAAGCGGACCCGATGGGGCGGGCGGCCACTGCCCGCGACGGCGCCCTCGCCCTGCTCACCGGGCTGGCCGCGAACCGGTCCTTCACCACCGGCGCCCCGGTCCGGGTCGCCGACCTGCTCGACCTCCCCTGAGCCGCGCACACCTTCCGAGGAGCCCCATCCGTGCCCACGACCGACCTGCTCTTCCCCGCCGACCCCGCGCAGCGCGCGGTGGCCCGCCGGCTGTACGCGCTCGCCGCGCCCCAGCCGATCATCTCCCCGCACGGGCACGTCGACCCGGCGATCCTGGCCGAGGACCGCCCGTTCCCCGACCCGGCGCGGCTGCTGATCGTGCCCGACCACTACCTCACCCGGATGCTGCTCAGCCAGGGCGTCCCCCCGGCGGAGCTGGGCGTGCCCACCGTCGACGGCAGCCCCACGGAGCCCGACGGGCGCACCATCTGGCGGCGCTTCGCCGCGCACTGGCACCTGTTCCGGGGCACCCCCTCCCGGCTCTGGCTGGAGCAGACCTTCACCGACGTCTTCGGGGTGCGCACCCCGCTCTCCCCGGCCACCGCCGACGCCGTCTACGACGAGCTGGCGGCCCGCCTCGCCGAGCCGGAGTTCCGGCCCCGGGCGCTGTTCGAGCGCTTCGGCATCGAGGTGCTCGCCACCACCGAGTCGCCCCTGGACGACCTCGGGCAGCACGCCAAGCTCGCCGCCGACGGCTGGGGCGGGCCGGGCGGCCGGGTGATCACCACCTTCCGGCCGGACAACGTGGCCGACATGGAGTTCGACGGCTGGGCCGGCAACGTCGCCCGGCTCGGCGAGATCACCGGCGAGGACACCGGCACGTACGCCGGCTACCTGGCGGCGCTACGCCGGCGGCGCGAGGCCTTCATCGCGGCCGGCGCCACCTGCACCGACCACGGCCACCCCACCGCGCGCACCCTGGCGCTGGGCGCGGACGAGGCGGCGCGCCTGTACGACAAGGGCCTGCGCGGGCTCGCCGACGCGGCCGACGCGGAGACGTTCCGGGCGCACATGCTGCTGGAGTTCGCCCGGATGTCGCTGGACGACGGGCTCGTCATGCAGCTGCACCCCGGCGCGGTGCGCAACCACAACCGCTGGCTGTACGCCCGGCACGGCCGCGACGTCGGCGGCGACCTGCCGCAGGCCACCGAGTACCTGCACGCGCTGACCCCGCTGCTGGACGCGTACGGCAACGACCCTCGGCTGCGGGTGGTGCTCTACACCCTCGACGAGTACACCTTCAGCCGGGAACTCGCGCCGTTGGCGGGCGGGTACGCCGCGCTGTACCTGGGTGCGCCGTGGTGGTTCCTGGACTCGCCGGAGGTGCTGCGCCGCTTCCGCGAGTCGGTCACCGAGTCCGCGGGCTTCTACAACACCGCCGGGTTCGTCGACGACACCCGCGCGTTCTGCTCCATCCCGGTACGCCACGACGTGGCCCGCCGGGTCGACGCCGCCTACCTGGCCCGGCTGGTCACCGAACACCGCCTCGGCGAGGACGAGGCCGCCGAGACCATCGTCGACCTGGCGTACCGGCTGCCGAAGAAGGTCTTCAAGATCGGAGAGAACCTCCTGTGACTGTCACCGTCACCGCCGTCGAAGTGCACGACGTGCGGTTCCCGACCGCCGCCGCCGGCGACGGATCGGACGCGATCAACCGGGGCGACTACTCGGCCAGCTACGTCGAGCTGCGCACCGACGCCGGCGTCACCGGGGCCGGGTTCACCTTCACCAACGGTCGCGGCAACGAGCTGACCTGCGCGGCGATCCAGGCCCTCGCCCACCACGTGACCGGCCGCACCGTCGAGGAGATCTTCGCCGACCCGGTGGCGTTCTGGCGCTCGCTCAGCGCCGACGTGCAGCTGCGCTGGCTGGGCCCGGAGAAGGGGGTCATCCACATGGCCACCGGCGCGCTGGTCAACGCGGTCTGGGACCTGCGCGCCAAGCTGGCCGGCAAGCCGATGTGGCAGCTGCTCGCCGAGCTGCCCACCGAGGAGCTGGTGGCCAGCGTCGACTTCCACCACATCACCGACGCCATCACCCCGGACGAGGCGGCGGCCATCCTCGACAAGGGGCTCATCGGGCTGGACGAGCGCCGCGCCGGGCTGGAGCGCGACGGCTTCCCGTCGTACACCACGTCGGTGGGGTGGCTGGGCTACCCCGACGACAAGGTCCGGGCGCTGACCCGGCAGGCGTACACCGAGGGTTGGCGGGCCATGAAGATGAAGGTCGGCGGTCCGCCCGCCGACGACCTGCGCCGGGCGCGGATCATCCGGGAGGAGATCGGGCCGGACGCGCTGCTGATGATGGACGCCAACCAGGTGTGGGACGTCGACGAGGCGATCACCAACATGACGGCGCTGGCGGAGGTGGACCCGTACTGGATCGAGGAGCCGACGCACGCCGACGACATCCTCGGGCACGCCCGGATCGCGCGCGCGGTGACGAAGCTGACCGACGGCCGGTGCCGGGTCGCCACCGGTGAGGTGGCCGCCAACCGGGTCATCTTCAAGCAGTTGCTCCAGGCCGAGGCGATCGGCGTGATGCAGATCGACGCCTGCCGGGTCGGCGGCGTCAACGAGGTCCTCGCCGAGATCCTGATGGCGGCGAAGTTCGGGGTGCCGATCTGTCCGCACTCCGGCGGCGTGGGCCTGTGCGAGTACGTGCAGCACCTGGCGGTCTTCGACTACCTGCGAGTCGGCACCAGCCTCGACGGCCGGATGGTGGAGTACGTCGACCACCTGCACGAGCACTTCGTCGACCCGGTGCGCACCCGCGAGGGGCGCTACCTGCTGCCGACGGCCCCCGGCTACAGCTCCACGATGAGGCCGGAGTCGATCGCCGAGTTCCGCTTCCCGGACGGGCCGGTGTGGCGGTGAGCGTCGGCGCCGCCCGGCTCGGTCTCGGCACGCTGCGCCGGGTGCCGACCGACAGCCGCCCGCTGCTGCGCCCGGGCAGCGCGCCCGCCGGGATCGTCCACCTCGGGCTGGGCGCGTTCCACCGCGCCCACCAGGCCGTCTACACCGAGGAGGCGATGGCGCACGCCGGGGGCGACTGGGGCATCGTCGGCGTCGCGCCGCGCAATCCCGACGTGGTGACGACGCTGGCCGCGCAGGACAACCTGTTCAGCGTCACCACCAGCAGCGGCGAGGGCTGCCACACCCGCGTGGTGGGCGCGCTGGCGGGCACGCGGCACGCCGCCGGCGACCCCGCCGCCGTGGTGGCGCTGCTGGCCGACCCGGCGATCCGGGTGGTCACCCTCACCGTCACGGAGAAGGCGTACCAGCTCGACCCGGTTACCGGGCGGCTGCGCCCGGACCCGGAGGTCGCCGCCGACCTGCGCACCGACCGGGTGCCAGCCACCGTGCCGGGCCTGCTGCTGCGCGGGCTGCTGGCCCGCGCCGCCGCGCAGGGCCCGCCGCTGGCCCTGGTCAGCTGCGACAACCTGCCCGCGAACGGCCGCCGGCTGCGCGGACTGGTCGAGCAGTCGGTGGCGTACGCCCGGGTGCCGGAGCCGCTGGCCGACTGGGTACGCGAGTGCGTCAGCTTCCCCGGCACGATGGTCGACCGGATCGTGCCGGCCAGCACGGCGCAGACCCTCGCCGACGCCGAGCGGGCGCTGGGGGTGGCGGACCTGGCGGCGGTGGTGGCCGAGCCGTACCGGCAGTGGGTGATCGAGGACGACTTCCCGGGCGGCCGGCCGGCCTGGGAGCGGGCCGGTGCGGTGCTCACCACGGACGCGGGGCCCTGGGAGCGGCTGAAGTTGCGCGCCCTCAACGGCGTGCACTCGGCCGCCGCCTACCTGGGGGCGCTGGCGGGCCGGGAGACCATCGCCGACGCGCTGGCCCTGCCGCACCTGACGACGGTGCTGCGGCACCTGGTCGCCGAGGACGTGGCGGCGAGCTTCGACCCGCCGGAGGGGGTCTCGGTCGTCGCGTACGGTGAGGAGGTGCTGACGCGGTTCGCCAACCCGGCGATCCGCCACCGCACCCTCCAGGTGGCGATGGACGGCTCGCAGAAGCTGCCGCAGCGGGTCCTGCACACGATCGCCGACCTGCGGGCCGCCGGGCGGTCGGCGCGCTGGGCCACGCTGGTGGTGGCCGCCTGGCTGCGCTTCGCCCAGGGCCACGCCGACGACGGCAGCCTCCTGCCGCTGGCCGATCCGCTCGCCGAGGAGATCCGCGCGGCGCTCGCCGCCGCCCCGCGTACCCCCGCCGGGGCGGTCGACGCGGTGTTCGGGCTGCGCGAGGTCTTCCCCGCCGAGGTGGCCGCCGACGACGACGTACGCGCCGAGGTGGCCGGGTGGCTGGCCGCCCTGGAGCGGCACGGGGTGGCCGCGACGCTGGCGGGTGCCAGGTGACGGCCGCCGCGCCGGGACGGGCCGGGCCGCCACCGCCCGGCGCGGTGCCCCGGGTCGCCGTCGTCGGGGCCAACGGGCACGGGCGCTGGCACCGGCGGGTCGTCGCCCCCCTGCACGCCGCCGGGCGGCTGCGGCTGGTCGCCCTGGTCGACGTACGCCCGATCGAGGACGACCCGGCGGCGCCGGTGCCGGACGGCACGGCGGTCCACACCGACCACCGGGAGATGCTGCGCACGGCCCGGCCGGACGTGGTGGTGGTCTGCACCCCGCCGCACACCCACCTGCCGATCGCGCTGGACGTGCTCGCCGCGGGCGCCGACCTGCTGCTGGAGAAGCCCCCGGTGCTGTCCACCGCCGAGCACCGGGAGCTGGCCGACGCCCTCGCCGCGACGGGCCGGGCGTGCCAGGTGGGCTTCCAGGCGCTCGGCTCGGCGGCGCTGACGGAGCTGACCGACGCGGTGCGGGCCGGGCGGCTCGGGACCGTCACCGGCATCGCGACGGTGGCGGCCTGGCAGCGCTCCGACGCCTACTACGCGCGGGCGCCGTGGGCCGGACGGCGGACGCTGCACGGCCGCCCGGTGCTGGACGGCGCGCTGGCCAACCCGCTGGCGCACGCCGTCATGCAGTGCCTGGCGGCCGCCGAGGCCGCCGGGGACGGGCCGGTGGTGCCCGCGCGCATCGAGGTGGAGCGCTACCGGGTCCGGCCGATCGAGGTGGACGACACCGCGACCCTGCGGGTGTCGTCCCGCTCGGGACCGCCGATCGTCGCGGCGGTGACCCTGGCCGGCGAGGACTTCGTCGCCGGCGAGGTGATCGTGACCGGCACCGCCGGCCGGGCGGTGCTGGAGTACCCGACCGACCGGCTGCTGCTGCCCGGCGACGCCCGGCCGCGCGAGGTGCCCGGCCGGCGCGGGCTGTTGGAGAACCTCCTCGATTACCGCGCCGATCCGGGCGTGCCGTTGATCGCGCCGCTGGCGCGGACCGCCCCGTTCACCACGGTGCTGGAGGCGGTCACCACCGCACCGGAACCGACCCCGCTGGGCGGCGACCTGGTCACCGCCACGGGCGACGGCCCGCAGCGGGTGCTGACCGTGCGCGGGATCAACCGGCTGCTGCGCCGGGCGGCCGAGGAGGGGGCGCTGCTGTCGGAGCTGGCGGTGCCGTGGGCGGTGGCGCCGCACCGCAGGGACCTGACCGGGGAGGAGGGACCGCAACGCACTGCAACTGAACCGCCCGCCTGACGCGGGTCCATATCGGATATAGCGGCGCTATCCCGACCCAGGGCGGTCGGGACGATACCGGCCGATCGGATCAATTGCAACACTTTTGCACACGCTACTCATTGACTCGCATAAATCGTGAAACCTACCGTTGCCCCATATCGAACAGGCGACGAACAGGTGGTCCGATAGATGTGGAAGCAGACACTGGGCGCGGCGACGATCGCCGTGGCGCTCGCGGCGACGTCCGGGAGCGCGGCGGCGGCCCCGGACGGCGGGGCCGCTCCGGCTCCGGACGGCGCGGCCGCCACGACCGGCGGGCTCTCCTGGGCCGCCCGGCACCTGGGTCGGCAGGCGCTGCCGGCCGGGGACGGCTGGGCGGCCGAGGGGACCGGCACCACCGGCGGCTCGGCGGCGACGCCGGAGCAGGTGCACGTGGTCGCCAGCCGCGCCGAACTGGTCGCGGCCCTCGGCGGTGACAACGCCACCAACCGGGGCAACGCCACCCCTAAGATCATCTACGTCCGGGGCGAGGTCGACGGCTTCGAGGGGCCCGACGGGAGCACGCTCGACTGCGCGGACCTCGCCGATCCGGAGTACTCGCTGCCGGCGTACCTCGCGGCGTACGACCCGGCGGTCTGGGGTCGGGTGGCGCCGAGCGGACCGCTGGAGGCGGCGCGGGTGCGCTCCGTGGCCAACCAGACCCGGCAGACCCAGATCAACGTCGGCCCGAACACCACCATCGTCGGCCTGGCCGGCGCCCGGCTGACCGGCCTGACGCTGATGCTCGACGGGGCGCACGACACGATCGTGCGGAACCTGACCTTCGACGACGCCCGGGACTGCTTCCCCGCCTGGTCGCCCACCGACGGCGAGGCCGGCAACTGGAACTCGCAGTACGACCAGATCTCGGTGCGCCGCAGCGAGCACGTCTGGATCGACCACAACACCTTCACCGACGGCGACAACCCGGACAGCGGGCAGCCCGTGCACTTCGGCCGGCCGTACCAGGTGCACGACGGGTCGCTGGACGTCACGCACACCGCGAGCCTGGTGACCGTCTCGTACAACCGGTTCGTCGGCCGGGACAAGGTCATGCTGATCGGCTCGTCCAACACCGTCGGCCCGGACGTCGGGCGGCTGAAGGTCAGCCTGCACCACAACCTCTTCGACGGGGTGCTCCAGCGGCTGCCCCGGGTGCGCTTCGGGCAGGTCGACGTGTGGAACAACCACTACCGGCTGGGCGGCGGCGGGTTCGCGTACGCGATCGGCGTCGGGGTGCAGTCGGCCGTGGTCGCCGAGAACAACTTCTTCAGCCTCGGCGCCGGCGTCGCGGCCGACGAGCTGCTGTACGACTGGGGCGGCACCGCCGTCACCACCCGGGGCAACTGGGTCCGCGCCGCCGGGGACCGGGCCCGCCCGGTCGACCTGGCGGGCGCGTACAACGCGGTGCACGAGCCGGACCTGGCCCCGGACGCCGGCTGGACGCCGACCCTTCGACGCGGCCCCGTGCTGCCGGCGCCCGCGGTGCCGGTGGTCGTGGGGGCGCTGGCCGGCGCGGACCGGCTACCCCTGTAGGACGCCGGCCGCCGCGCCGTCGGGCGCGGCAGCCGGACGGCCGGTGGGCCGCCGCGTCCGGCGCTCAGCGCGGCGGCCCACCGGTGCCCACCACCACCAGGAGGTCCACCATGAACCGGACACCCCGTCCCCGGACGCGCACACCGAGACTGCTCGGCGCGGCGCTCACCGCCGGCGCCCTGGCCGTCGGCACGGTGCTCGCGACAACCTCGTCGGCGCACGCCGACACCCTGTTCAGCGACACGTTCTCCGACGGCGCGGCCGACGGATGGTCCCGCTCCGGCGGAAGTTGGTCGGTCGTGACCGACGGCTCGTACGCCTACCGGCAGTCCGGCACCAGCAGCGACGCCCGAGCCCTGGCCGGCGCGGGCACCTGGACCGACTACGGGGTGCAGGCCCGGGTCCGGCCGACGGGCTTCGGCGGGGCGACCCGCCACGTGGGGGTGATCGCTCGGGCGCAGAGCAGCGGCAGCTACTACGCGCTGGTGGTGACCGCGAGCGGCGGGGTGCAGCTGATCCGCCGCTCCGGCGGCGACCCGGTGTCGTTGGGCTCCGCCCCCGCCGGGATCACCGTCGGCAGCTGGGCGACCCTGCGGCTGGAGGCGGTCGGCAGCTCGTTGCGCGGCTACGTCGACGGCACGCTGCGGGTGCAGGCCACCGACGGGGCGTTCGCCGCCGGGCGGGTCGGCCTGGCCACCTCGTACGCCAGCGCCACCTTCGACGACGTCGAGGTGGACACCGCCACCGGGGCGCCGCCCACGGGCACGCCCACCGGCGGGCCCTCCCTGCCGCCGACCGGGCCGCCGATCGACCCGGGCGCCCCGCCGGTCGGGTTCGCCTCGGTCGACGCGCTGGGCCAGAACGGCACCACCGGCGGGGCGGGCGGCCCGACCGTCACCGTGGACACGGCCGCGGAGCTCCTCGCCGCGATCGGCACGGCGGGCCCGTTGAACGTACGGGTGGACGGGATGATCGCGCTGCCCGGCCCGATGCACGACGTCACCTCGGACAAGACGATCGTCGGCGTCGGCGCGAACTCCGGCATCACCGGTGGCGGGTTGAACATCGGCCTGCCGGTCAGCGACGCGACCAGCCCGCCGGCGAACGCCGTGCACAACGTGATCGTGCGGAACCTCAACTTCCGCAACACCGTCGACGACGCGATCAACGTGCAGATGTTCTCGCACCACGTGTGGATCGACCACAACGACCTGGCGTACGGCTACGACGGGCTGATCGACATCAAACGCGGCTCCAGCTACGTCACCGTGTCCTGGAACCACACCCACCACCACACGAAGAACATGCTGCTCGGCCACGACGACCGCAACGCCGCCCAGGACGTCGGCAACCTGAAGGTCACCTACCACCACAACTGGTTCGACCGCACGCCGCAGCGCAATCCCCGGGTCCGCTACGGCGACCCCGTGCACGTGTTCAACAACTACTTCGTCTACAACACCGACGTCGGCGTGGCCTGCCAGCTCGACTCCGGCTGCGTGGTGGAGGGCAACTACTTCGAGGACGTCGAGGTGCCCTGGTCGATCAGCTACGCCGGGGACCGGGGCCGGATGATCGCCCGGGACAACGTGCTCGCCGGCACCAGCGAGCCCGGCGACGCGGGGGGCACCGTCCAGGAGCCGCGCACGTTCTACCCGTACACCCTGACCGAGCCGGCCACCGTGAAGTCCGTCGTCACGGCCGGCGCCGGCACCGGCAAGCTCCCCTACTGACCACGCCCGCACGGGCCGCCGGACCCGGTCGGCGCCGGGTACCGGCCCGGCGGCCCATGGCGCACCACACCTCAAGAGATCGATGCTTGTCGATCATTTGATCACCACCAGGGAGGTCCCGTGCACAACTCCGACACTCGTCGGCGGAGGCATCGCCGAGGGTTCCTCACCGCGATCGGGGCCGCGCTCATCGCGGCCACCCTCGCCGTCGGCATGGCCGCCACGGCCTACGCCGACACGCTCTTCTCCGACGACTTCTCCGACGGCAACCCGTCCGGCTGGACGGCCTCCGGCGGAAGCTGGTCGGTGACCGGCGACAGCGCGCGGGCGCTGCGGCAGAGCAGCACCAGCAGCGACGCCCGTTCGCTGGCGGGCACGTCGAGCTGGACCGACTACTCCGTCCAGGCGACCGTCCGACCGACCGCGTTCAACGGAACGAACCGGTTCGTGGCGCTGCTCGCCCGGGTGCAGAGCAACACCAGCTACTACTACCTGGCGCTGCGCAGCAACAACACCGTCGAGCTCAAGCGGCTGACCAGCGGCTCCTCCACCACGCTGGACACCGCGTCCGTGCCGGTCGCCGCCGGCACCACCTACACCCTGCGGCTGGAGGTCGCCGGCGGTTCGCTGAAGGGCTACGTCGACGGCACGCTGAGCACCGAGGCGACCGACACCGCGTACGCCAGCGGCCGGATCGGCGTGGCGACCTTCTACGCCAGCGCCGACTTCGACAACGTACGGGTCGACTCGGGCGGCGGCGGGCCCACGCCGACGCCGACCAACCCGACGCCCTCGCCGACCGGCGACCCGGGCAACCCCGGACCCAACGTGGCCGACGGTTGGGCCTCGGTCGACGCGTGGGGTCAGAACGGCACCACCGGCGGCGCCGGCGGCCCGACCGTCACGGTCACCACCGCCAGCCAGTTCATCACCGAGGCGGCCTCCAGCGGCCCGAAGGTCATCCAGGTCGACGGGATGATCGCGCTGCCCGGCCCGATGCACGAGGTCGCCTCGGACAAGACGATCATCGGCGTCGGCGCCAACTCCGGGTTCACCGGCGGCGGCCTCAACATCGGCCTGCCGATCGACAACGCGGTCACCGCGCCGCCGGCCAACGCCGTGCACAACGTGATCATCCGGAACCTCAACTTCCGGAACTGGGCGGACGACGCGATCAACGTGCAGATGTTCACCCACCACGTCTGGATCGACCACAACACCTGGACCACCGGGGCGGACGGCGGCGTCGACATCAAGCGCGGCTCGTCGTACGTGACGGTCTCCTACAACCACGCCGACGGCACCGACAAGAACATGCTGCTCGGCCACGACGACGGCAACGCCGCCCAGGACACCGGCCGGCTGAAGGTCACCTACCACCACAACTTCTTCGACGACACCAACCAGCGCAACCCGCGCGTGCGCTTCGGCGACCAGGTGCACGTCTACAACAACTACTACCTGAACACCGGCAACTACGGCGTCGCGTCCACCGAGAACGCCGGCGTCATCGTCGAGGGCAACCACTTCGAGAACGTCGACGACCCGTACCACCTGGCGGAGGGCTCCTCCGGCGACGGCCGGCTGGTCGCGCGCAACAACTGCCTGGTCAACTCCGGCGCCGGGCAGACGGGCGGCAGCGTGGCCAACCCGCCGTACGCGTACACCGTGGGCCCGGCCTGCGACATGAAGGCCCTGGTCACCGCGCAGGCCGGGGTCGGTCGGGTCGGTCTGCCCGGCAACCCGACCACCCCGCCGCCCGCCACCACGCCGCCCCCGACGCCGACCGCGCCGCCGGCCGGCGACCTGGTCGGCTGGGCGCCCCAGAACGGCGGCACCACCGGCGGGGCCGGCGGCCAGACCGTCACCGTCTCCGACGGCCAGGCGCTCGCCGACGCCCTGGAGTCCTCGTCGCCGCTGGTCATCCGGGTCACCGGGTCGCTGACCATGCCCGACAAGATGAACGACGTCCGCAGCAACAAGACCGTGCTCGGCGTGGGCGCCGCGACGCTGGACAACGGGCTGAACATCAGCGGCGCGAGCAACGTCATCGTCCGCAACCTCACCTTCCGGGGCTGGGACGACGACGCGATCAACGTGCAGGGCTCGCGCAACGTCTGGATCGACCACAACACGTTCGACGGCGGCTACGACGGCGCGGTCGACATCAAGCGGGCCTCCGACTTCGTGACCGTCTCGTGGAACCGGGTCACCAACCACACCAAGAGCATGCTGCTCGGCCACGACGACGGGCACACGGCCGACATCGGCCACCTGCGGGTCACCTACCACCACAACTGGTTCGACGGGAGCAAGGAGCGCCACCCGCGCGTCCGGTTCGGTGACCCGGTGCACGTGTTCAACAACTACTACTACGGCGCGGACTACGGCGTGGCGTCCACGATGGGTGCCGGGGTGCTGGTCGAGGGCAACCACTTCGAGAACGTCACCCGTCCGACCGCCGTCGGCTACGCCGAGTCGGGCCCGGGCGACCTGGTCCAGCGCGACAACATCTTCACCAACTCCGGCGCGCCGGAAAGCGCCGGGGACGTCGCCCCCATCCCCTACCCGTACCGGCTCGACGACGCGAGCGGCGTCAAGGCGGCCGTGACCGCCGGGGCCGGCGCCGGTCGGATCAACCCCTGAGACGACCCGGGGGGCGGCACGTGGTGACGCACAACGTGACCGCGACGTCGACGGAGATGCTGGCCGGCATCAACCCGAACTGGGGCGACACCGCCCGGTTCAGCCGGATCACCGTCCTCAACGACCCGAACCGCACGACCCGCATCTGCGTCACGTACGAGGGCGTGCCGAAGGGCAGCGAGCCGAGCGAGATCGGCGAGGGTGCCGACGGCACCAACTGCCTCCATTCGGCGTCGGACAGCACCTGACGATAGCCCGTACCAGGGCGTCGGCGGCCCCGCGGACCACCGGTTCCGCGGGGCCGTCGCGTGGGGTCACCCTTTTCGCGGGCGCGCACGGCCGCGACGGTAGCGTGGCGCCACGGCACGGCCCGTGGCGCGGACTCCCGCGGGCGCGGCGCCCGCGATCGTACGGAGGAGGATGCATGTCCCACGGCGACGACCCGTTCGCGGCACGCGAGGACGCGGCCCCACGGCCGAGCTTCGACCTCGCGCTGCGCGGCTACGACAAGCGACAGGTGGACCGCTACGTCGAACAGGTCGACGGCGAACGGTCGGCGCTGGCCGCCGAGCGGGACCGGGCCTCGGTTCAGCTGCGCGAGCTGACCGTGGAGGTGCAGCGGCTGCGGGCGGAGGCGACCGAGCTGCGGGACCGGCCGGCCCCGCCCGACCGGGCGTCCTTCCGCGACCTCGGCCCGATGGTCGACCAGATCCTGGCCCTGGCCGAGAAGCAGGCCGGGGCCATCACCGACGCCGCCGGGCAGCGGGCCGCCGAGCGGGAGGCCGAGGCGGAGCGGGTGCTGACCGAGGCCCGCGAGCAGGCCGCCACGACGCTGCGGGAGCTGACGGAGGAGGCGGCCGCGCGGCGCGACGAGCACGACCGGGAACACGAGGAGCGTCGCGCCAACGCCCAGGCCGAGCTCACCAGGATCCGGGAGGCGGCGGAGCGGCTGCGGGCGGCCGGTGAGGCCGCCCACGACCACGCGTTGCAGGAGGCGAAGCGGATCGACGAGCAGACCGCCCAGCAGGTCGAGCAGGCCCGCGCCGAGTCCGAGGCGTTCCTCGCCTCGGCCCGTAGCCAGATCCAGCAGGAGGTGCAGGCCGCCCGCGCGAAGACCCAGCAGGAGCTGGCCCAGTGGCAGGCCGGCGTGGAGCGGGAGATCAACGAACGGCGCGCCGCCGCCGAGCAGGAGATCGCCGAGCAGCTCGCGTCCGCCGAGCGGGAGCTCGGCGCCCAGCGTACGGCGGCCGAGCAGGAGATCGCGACGCTGATCGCCGAGGCCCAGCAGTACGCGGCCAAGGTGCGCCAGCACGTGGACGAGCAGGCCGCGACCCACCAGCAGCAGCTCGCCGCGACGCAGCAGGGCATCCGGGACCGACGGGAGGCGCTGGCCCGGATGCAGTCCGAGCTGGACACCGCCCAGCAGCAGCTGGCCCTGGCGCGGCAGGAGAGCGCGGGCATCGAGCACGAGTTCGCCGAGCTGCGGCAGCGCCTCGACGAGACCCGGCAGGAGCTGGCCGACGAGCTGCGCCGCCTCGACGAGGCGCGCCGGGCCGCGGACTCCGCCGAGCAGCACGCCAAGGAGGTGCGCGCCCGGGTCAAGCGGGAGGCGAAGCGGGTGGCCGACCTGGCCGCCGCGGCGGTCATGGCGGCCGCCACGGGCGGCGCGGAGACCGCCGAGTACCCGCAGGTGGCGGCCCGGCCGAGGCGCGACCTCCCGGTGCCCCCGGCAGTGGAGGGCGCCGCCGACGCCCCGACGCCGGCCGGGACCGACGACGCCGCGGCCAGCGCACCGGGCGACGGCGAGCGGACCCCGGCCGAGGCGCCGGCACCGCAGCCCGCGAACCAGGTGGTGACGGCCGGCTGACCGGCCGCCAGCCGGCCGTCCCCGCACCGGGCGGGTGACGGCCGGCACGGCCCGCGTCGGTCAGGGACGCATCTCGTACGCGCCGCTGAGCCCCGCCACCCGCGCCCACATCCGCGCCGTGCGCTGCGGGTCCGCCACCGGCCGGCGGACGTGCGCCAACGCCCAGGCGGCCTGCTCCCCGGTGGTCGCCGCCCGGCCGTGCAGCTCCGTGGCGTACGCGGAGAAGTCGCGGACCAGGACGTCGAAGATCTCGTCGAGCACGTCGCTGTCCAGGCCGGTCAGCTCGGCCTGCTCCAGGATCAGGTGCCCGTAGACGATCAACGCGAAGAGCTGGCCGAGGGCGAGCAGGAAGTCGAGGTCGGCCTGCTGCTCCTCGCTCGGGGCGTGGGCGGCCAGCAGCGCGCAGAAGCCGTCGGCCTGCTCGCGGAAGCGGGCGACGTTGGGCACCTCGGCGTGGGCGTCGTAGGCGGCGCGCCAGTCGTGGAACCGGATCGCGCCGAGGCCCCGGGCGGGGCCCTGCCGGAACAGGAACTCGTCGTCGGCGGCGTCGTGCCGCCTCGGCACCGGCGGGTGCTCGGCCGGGTGGAACAGGTAGTTGGCCATGAACTTCATGATCAACGTGAGGTTGACGTGCACCGTCCCCTCGAGCTTGGGCAGCCCGCGGATGTCCTTGGCGGCCTTGTCGAAGTAGGTGTCCGCCTCGAAGCCCTTGGCGGCGATGACGTCCCAGAGCAGGTCGACGACCCGCTCCCCCTCCGTGGTGACCTTCATCTTGGTCATCGGGTTGAACAGCAGGTAGCGGCGGTCGTCCGGGCCCGCCGAGCGGAAGTAGTCGACGGCGCGGTCGCTGAACAGCTTCATCGCGACCAGGCGCGCGTACGCGTCGGTCAGCTCGCGGCGCACGTGCGGGAAGTCGGTGACCCGCCGGCCGTAGAGCACCCGGTTGTGGGCGTGGGTCACGGCCTCGTACATGGCGTGCTCGCAGATGCCGATCGAGGCCGTGCAGAGGTTGAACTTGCCCACGTTGACGGTGTTCAGCGCGGCGTCGAACGCGGCCCGCCCGGTGTGCAGCACGTCCTCGGGGCGCACCGGGTAGTCCGCCAGGCGGAACTCGCTGACGTACATCTGCGCGTTGACCACGTTGCGGACCAGGTGGTAGGCCCGATGGCGGCTGTCGGCGGCGAAGAAGACGTAGCCGTCCGGCCCCTCGACGTCGGCCCGGCGGCCGAAGACCGAGACCAGCCCGGCGACGTTGCCGTTGCCGATGTAGTACTTGGCGCCGCTCGCGCGGAACCCGCCGTCGCCGTCGGGGGTGAGCAGCATGTCGGTCGAGTAGATGTCCGCGCCGTGGGCGCGCTCGGAGAGGCCGAAGGCCATCACGTGCCCGTCGTCCAGCAGCGCGGCGGCGCGGGCGCGCGCGGCGGCGTTGTCGCTCTGCCAGACCGGGCCGAGGCCGAGCACGGTGACCTGCCAGGTGTACCAGTAGCCGAGGCCGTAGAAGCCCAGGATCTCGCTCAGCGCCGCGTTGCGCGCGGTGTCCCAGCGCTTCGCCGGGTCCCCTCCCCCGTCGGCGGCGGGCGTGCAGAAGGCGGCGAACAGCCCCTCCTTCGCGGCGAAGTCCAGGAAGTCGGCGTACCACTCGTGCCGGTCGTAGGAGTCGAGCAGCGCCTTCTTGCCCCGGCCCTCGAACCAGTCGACGGTGGCCCGCAGCAGCCGGCGGGAGGTGTCGTCGAGGTGGGTGGGGTCGTAGGTGTGCGGGTCGAGCAGGAGCGAGTCCGCCACGGCGGGACTCCCTTCGGTGGGTGGGTCAGTGGTCCAGGGTGCGCAGGGTGGCCAGCACGTCGTCGAGCCAGGCGAGCACCATCCGCTCGTACGCGATGCCGCCGCGCAGCACGACGTGCTGGAGCGCCGCGGCGGCGTCGGGTGCGGCGGGGCCGGGGAAGTCGCGCCGCTCGCCGGCCAGGTAGCGGGCGAGCGTCTCCTCGTGGGTGGCGCGGTAGCGCTCGACCTCGGCCACGAGCGCGGCGCGGCCGGCCGCGTCGTCGAAGGCGGCTCCGCGGATCTTGACGGCCAGCTCGTGCCGGACCGCCTCGGGTTGCACGGGCGCGCGCAGCCAGCCCACCAGCGCGGACCGGCCGGCCGGCGCCACCGAGAAGGACCGCTTGTCCGGGCGGCCCTCCTGGCCGATCTCCTCGGCGGTGACCCAGCCGTCGGCCTCCATCCGCTTCAGCACCCGGTAGATCTGCTGGTGGGTGGCGGTCCAGAAGCGGCCGATGGAGCGTTCGAAGCGCCGGGCCAGCTCGTAGCCGGAGCCCGGCCGTTCGAGCAGGGAGACCAGGATCGCGTGTTCCAGCGCCATGCCCGCCATCCTGCTATGCAACTCGTTGCATAGCAAGCTCGATCGCGTGTGGTGCCCTACACTGCCCGCGGCGAGCGGTAGCGCAGAGGTCGTCGCGTCTCCCCCTCAAGGAGAAAGACGCCGGTTCGAATCCGGCCCGCCCGCCACCCGGGCGTCGCCCGGCCGCCACGTGCGGGCCGTAGCGCAGCGGTCGTCGCGCCCGGTCTCCAAAACCGGGAGGACGCCGGTTCGAATCCGGCCGGCCCGCTTCCGAAGGAACGGGGACGCCGAGATGGAACGCCGCCGGCAACGGGAGAAGCAACTGCGACTCCTGGGATACGCCTCCCCGCCGGCCGCCGTCGCCGCCGCCACCGCCCGCCGACGGGCCGGTGACTGGCGGGGTGCCTGCGCCGCCGCAGCGGTCGACGCGCACGTCGACCTGCGGGACGTGGCCGCCCGGTACGGCACCGACGAGGCCGCCCGCGTCGAAGGCGAGCTGCGCGGCCTCGCCCCCGACCTGCTGCGTCGCTTCCTGCCCCGCACCAGGTCGCTGGCCCTGCTGCCCCGCGCCGCCGTCGTGCTCTCCCGGCTGCCCGGCCCGGTCCGGACGACCGCGCGGCTGCTCCGCCGGGGCGTCCCGCTACTGGTGGCGACCCTGCCGCGCACCGACCACAGCCCCCAGCGGATCGGACTGCGGGTCACCGACAGCCTGCGCCTGCCAACCCGGTGGCACGACCTGCCCGGCTGGTGCTGGGACGCGGACGCGGTCGCCACCCGCCGCTGGGCCTACGGCGCTTCGGCCGTGCGGCTCGCCTGGCACACGCCCGACGGCCGCCCGTACCCGCAGGGCGGCACGGCCGCGCCCCGCCGGGCCGAGGACCGCGCCACGCAGGTGGAGACGGTGGCCGCGCTGCTGGCGGCCCGACAGCCGGTGGCGGCGTACGAGGCGGCCGGGCTCGCCGTCGACC
Source organism: Micromonospora echinofusca (assembly GCF_900091445.1). Taxonomy (NCBI): domain Bacteria; kingdom Bacillati; phylum Actinomycetota; class Actinomycetes; order Micromonosporales; family Micromonosporaceae; genus Micromonospora; species Micromonospora echinofusca. Next base: position 2,344,492 of record NZ_LT607733.1, on the reverse strand, counting down.
CGGACGTGGGCCGGCAGGATTCCGCCTGGCTCGCGCCCGCACTCGTCGCCCACGCGCCGGCGCTGTCCGTGCTCGCCGAGGAGACCCGGCGGCTCGCCCACCGCTACGGGACGACGACGCAGTTCGCCGACGGCCACAGGCTGGCCGTCGAGCTCGCCGCCGACGGCCAGCCGACCGTCCGCCAGGCGGCCTGGGACGAGCCGGTCGCCGGACCGTACGCCTTCGGGGTGCCCGCGCCGGCGGACGCGGCGCTGCTGCGCTGGGGCGACCTGGCCCCGGACGAGCTGCACCCGCTGGTGCACGAGGCCCTCTTCCCCGGGCGGACCCAGGCATGGCGGGCTCCCGAGCCGGCGCCGCCCCCGCCGATCCGGATCCGGTGCGGGCGGGACTGGCACCCCGTCCAGGTCGCGGCTTGCCGCCTCGTCACCGCGCACACCGACGAGGAGTTGCGCCGGGAGTTCCTGCTCGCCGGGCTGGGCGGGCCGGTCGGCGGCTGCGCGGCGGCGGTGCGCGCCTGGCGTACCGGGGCGAAGCCGGTGCCGAAGGAGATCCGCAGGCTCCGGCAGGACCTCTTCGTCCGGGCGTTCCACGGCGACACCGAAGGACTACTCGCCCTGCTCGCCGACGGGATCGACCCGCAGCTGCGCGACAACCGGGGTCGTACGCTGGTGCACTGGCTGCCCTGGGTCGACCACCACCGGGTGCTCCCGGCGCTCACCGCGGCCGGGCTCGACCTCGACGCACCCGACCGGGACGGGCACAGCCCCCTGCACGCCGCCGCCCTCGCGCTGGCCACCGAGGTGATGGAGGTCCTGCTCGCGGCCGGGGCCGATCCGGACGCCGTGGACGAGCGGGGTCGCACCGCCGCCGAACTGCTCGCCTTCGCGCGGACGCCGACGCGACGGTAGGGGGCCGGTTGTCGGTGGCCTTCGGTAGGCTCCCGCGCGGCGAGGCCGTAGCGCAGAGGTCGACGCGCCTTGACAGCAAGCTGGAGGACGCCGGTTCGAATCCGGCCGGTCTCGCCACCTGACCCTCCACGAAGGAGCACCGTGCCCGTCGATCCCACCGAGCTGGCGGCCTGTCTCGCCGTTCTCGGCCGGCTCGACGACGCCGACCTGGACGAGGCGACCCGGCAGGAGCTGGAGCGGGCCGTCACCGCCGCCCACCGGGGGATCAAGAGGCGCGCCAGAGCGCGCCGGGACGCCACGACCCGGGCGGCGGACCGCGCGCTGCTGGCCACCGCCACGCGCTTCCACACCGAGATCCCCGACCCCGCGCCGCCCGGCCCCGGCTCCGGTTCCGGTCCCACACCGTCCGATGCCGACCCCGGCGCGGCCGGACGCGGGACGCTCCGCAGGGCACGGCACTGCTACGTGTGCAAGCTTCCCTACCGACAGGTGGACGTGGACTACCACCTGATGTGCCCGCCGTGCGCGGCGGAGAACCGCGAGCGGCGCCACGCCCGCTGCGACCTGACCGGCCGCACCGCCGTGGTGACCGGCGGCCGGGTGAAGATCGGCTTCCACACCGCGCTCAAGCTGCTCCGTGACGGTGCCGACGTGATCGTGACGACCCGGTTCCCCCGCGACGCGGCCCGCCGCTTCGCCGCCGTGCCGGACGCCGACGACTGGGCCGGCCGGCTCTACGTGCACGGGCTGGACCTGCTCGACCTGGCCGGCACGTTCGACTTCGTCGCGCTGGTCGGGCGGCGCTTCGCCGGGCTGGACATCCTGGTCAACAACGCCGCACAGACGCTCTACCGGCCGGCGGCGTACCACCGGGAGGTCCGGGCGGCCGAGTCCACGGCGCTGGAGGGGCCGGCCACGCGGATCGCGATCGGCGCCGCGCCCGTCACGACCCCTTCGGCCGGGTTGCCCTCCGGGCTGGACGCGTTCTTCCCCGCCGGGCGGGTCGACGAGACGGGCCAGCCGCTCGACCTGCGCGAGGTCAACTCCTGGGTGCTCAGCGACGCCGACGTCAGCCCGCACGAGTGGTTGCAGGTGCACGTGGTGAACGCGTTCGCGCCGTTCCTGCTCACCTCCCGGCTGCGCCCGCTGATGCGGGCGAGCGCCCACCCGCAGCGGCACGTCGTGCAGGTTTCCGCGATGGAGGGCAGCTACTCCCGCTCCGGCAAGACCACCCGGCACCCCCACACCAACATGGCCAAGGCCTCGCTGAACATGCTGGTCCGCACGGTCGCTCCCGATTACCTGACCAGCGGCATCCACATGAACAGCGTGGACACCGGCTGGGTCACCGACGAGCGGCCGCACCCGGGCAAGGCGGCCCAGCGCGACCTCGGCTTCCGGCCACCACTCGACGTCGTCGACGGGGCCGCCCGGGTCTACGACCCGATCGTGCGCGGCGTACGCGGGGCGCCGGTGAGCGGCCAGTTCCTCAAGGACTACCGGAGCGTGCCCTGGTGACCGACCCGACGCCGGTGCGCTGCCCGGCCATCGCCGACCCCGACGCCGGCCTCGCCGATCCCGGCGACTTCGACCCCCTGCTGGTCCGCCTCGCCGCGCCGGACACGGTCGCCGGGCCCGAGGTGTTCCCGCGCGGCACGGTGCAGCCCGACGGCCGGCTGGACCTGTGCAAGCAGGGCGTCGGCCCGGGGCAGACCGCCCGGATCGTGGCCGCCGCGGTCGACTCCCCGCTGGTGCGGCACCTGCTGCTGGGCACCAACGGCCTCGGCGCCGACGGCGCCCGGGCGGTGGCCGAGGCCCTGCGTCCGGGTCACCACCTCCAGACGCTCTACCTGGGCTGCAACCGGATCGACCCGGCCGGGGTCGACGCGCTCGCCGACCGGCTGGCCGGCGACGACACCGTGCGGGCGCTGTGGCTCAAGCGCAACCCGGTCGGCGACGAGGGTGTCCGCCGGCTCGCGGCGGCGCTCGCGGTGAACTCCGCCATCCGCACGCTCGACCTGGTCAACGTCGGCATGGGCGTGCCCGGGCTGACCGCCCTCGCGGAGGCGCTGACCGCCCGCGAGCGACCCGTACGGCGGCTCTTCCTCGGCGGCAACGGCTTCGGACCGGACGCCGTGCCGGCGCTCGGCGCGCTGGTCCGCGCCGCCGGCGTGCGGGAGCTGTACCTGGCGGCCAACCACCTCGGCGACGCGGGCGTGGCCGCCCTCGCCGAGCTGGTCGGCGGGGTGGAGCTGACGCTCGGGCTCGGTGGCAACGGGATCACCCCGGGCGGGATGGCGGCGCTGGCCCGACACCTGGGGTCCTGGCGCGCGCTCGACCTGGCCCGGCCACCGTCGGAGCGGGCCCTCGGGGCGCGCGGCAACGTCGTCGGCGACGAGGGCGCGGCAATGCTCGCCGACGCGCTGCCCGCCGCCCGGCTGCGTCGACTGGACCTGCGGCGTACGGAAATCGGCGGGCGGGGCGCGCGGCGGCTCGTCGAGGCCATCGAGGGACACCCGACGTTGGAGTACCTCGGCATCAACGGCGGCGTGCCGCGCCGGCAGCGCCGCCGCGCCTCGGCGCTGCTCGCCGAGCGGCCGGTCACCGCCCCCCACGAGGACATCCAGGCGATCGCGAGCGTCTACCGGTGAACCCGCCCGTCATCGACGAGATCCGCACCTGGCAGCGCATCCGCCGGTACGCCGTGCCCGCCCCGATGATCGAGGCGTGCACCGCCGCCCGGGAGGCCGGCGACTGGCGGGCCACCTGTGCCGCCGGGCGGATCGACGTGGCGTTCGACCTGGCCGGGGTGGCCCGGGAGCACGGCCGGTCCCGGGCCGGCCGGATCGAGGCGGACCTCGGCGTGCTCGCCCCGGATCTGCTGCGCTGGCACCTGCCGCGCGTGCTCGGCGGCCGCACCGGCGTCGCCACCCACCAGCAGATCCTGCTGTCCACGAGAGACGATCGGTTCGGCGACGACGACGTCGCGCTGGTGGTGCGGACGCCGAAGACCGTGGACGGGTCGCAGCGGCTGCGGTTGACCGTCAGCCCCGTGCTGGCCGAGGACGTCGTCCGGCAGGACCTGCCGCCGGCGTACTGGAGCGCCGCGCACGTGGACGGTCTCGCCGTCGCGTACGGCGGCTCGCCGGCCCGGCTGCCCGGCTTCGAGGCCGACGGCGCCCTCCGGCCGGTCGAGTCGTACGCGACGGTGGTCGATCCGTACGACCCGGCGAGCCGGGCCGAGGTCTACGACCGGCTCATCGCCGCCGGCGAGGTGCTCCAGGCGTGGGCCGTGGCCGGCGTCGACCTGGACCCGGACGTCCACCACCATGGCGGGGCGGCGGACGCCGAGCGGGGTCGCCTGGTCCCGCTCGGGCTGGACGCCGAACTCGCCCGGCTCGAGGCCCGCTACGGCGCCGACCGGGTCATGATCGGCTCGGGGTGGCAGCTGGTGGCCGAGGTGCACCGGCTGGGCGACGGCGCGGTGGCCGCCTCGTTCGTCGGGTACGACCGGCGGCACTTCACCCGCCCCCGGTTCGCCACCGTGGTGCACGAGCGGCCCCCCGACCTGGACCTGGTGCGGCACGGCCTGCTCGGCCCCGCCGATCTGCACCCCCTGGTGCGCCGGGCCCTGTTCCCGACGACACCGCCGGTGGCCGGCTCCGCCGCGTCGACGACCGGCCGCGCCCCGAGGGCCGACGGGGCCGCCCGGACGCCGGATCCGCGGCCGGTGACGGCGACAGGGGCCGCAGGACCGGCGACGCGGCCAGCGGCGTCGTTCGGGATGCGGGTCAGCGTGCCGGTGCGCTGCGGGAGCGAGTGGCACACCCTCCTGCACGGCGACGGCCGGCTCGACCCGGTCTCACACACCCCCGAGGAGGTCGCCGCGGAGGACCTGCTGCGCGCCCTCGGCGGGCCGTCGGCGGGCTGCTTCGCCGCCGTGCAGGCGTGGCGGGGCGGCACCGGCCGGCTGCCCCGGCCGCTGCGCGAGCTGCGACGCGACGTGCTGCTCCGGGTCCAGCACGGCGGCGCGGCGGCCCTGGCCGCGCTGCTCGACGCGGGGCTCGATCCGAGGATGGCCGACGGCCGGGGCGGGACGCTGCTGCACCACCTGCGCGCCGTGGAGGACGTCGCGCTGCTGCGGCGGCTGTGCGACGCCGGCGTCCCGATCGGGGCCCCGAACCGCCGTGGGCGCACGGCACTGCACGTGGCCGTGGGCGACGGCGGCAGCCCGGGGCTGGTCCGCGCGCTGCTGGCGGCCGGCGCCGATCCGCACGCCCCGGACGAGGACGACACCACCGCCCGCGACCTGGCGGAGGGGAAGGCGAGCATGTACGACGACGGCGACGACGACGTGCGGCCGGTGTTCGAGATCCGGGACGTACTGGCCGAGTGGACGGGCCGATGACGGCGCTGCGGGCGCTGGCCGCGGCGGACGACCTCGTCGCCGCGACCCGGGCGTGGCGGACGGAGCCGGCCGCCGATCCGAAGGTCGAGGCGTTGGCCCTGGCGGTGTCGGCGAACCTGCCGGTCCTGCTCTGGGGCGAGCCGGGCATCGGCAAGTCCGCCACCCTGCAACAGCTCGCCGACGGTGTGGGCCTGCCGCTGGAGACGGTCATCGCCAGCGTGCACGAGCCGTCGGACTTCGCGGGGTTGCCGATCGTCGGAGACTCCCCCGCCACCGACGGGGTGCCGATGGCCCCGCCGGACTGGGCGGTCCGGCTGGCGCGTACCGGATCGGGGCTGCTCTTCTTCGACGAGCTCTCCTCGGCGCCGCCGGCGGTGCAGGCGGCGCTGCTGCGGGTGGTGCTGGAACGCCGGGTCGGCAGCCTCTCGCTGCCGCCGTCGGTGCGGATCGTGGCGGCCGCCAACCCACCGACCAGCGCGGCGGACGGCTGGCATCTGGCTCCGCCGCTGGCGAACCGGTTCGTGCACCTGCACTGGACGCACGACGCGCGGACCGTCGCGCGGGGCCTGGCCGGCACCTGGCCGGCGGTCAGCGTGCCGGCGGTCCGCCCCGCGCGCACCGGCACGGCGCTGGCGCGGGCGCGCGGGGCCGTCGCGGGCTTCCTCACCGCCCGGCCGGGGCTGACCCACCATCTGCCCGCCGACGCCGAGGCCCGCGGCGGCGCCTGGCCGTCCCCGCGCACCTGGGAGATGGTGCTGCGACTGCTCGCCGTCCACCACGCCGCCGGGGCCGGCGCGGAGGCGTTGGCGCTGGCCGTGGTGGGCGCGGTGGGCGACGGGGCGGGGTTGGAGTTCGTCACCTACCTGGAGAACCTCGACCTGCCCGACCCGGAGCGGGTGCTCGCCGACCCGGAGGCGTTCCGGCTGCCCGAACGCGGCGACCGGCAGTTGGCGTTCCTCACCGCGGTGATCTCGGCGGTGCAGGCGAAGGTCGACCGGTCGCGCTGGGAGGCCGGCTGGGTGGTGCTGGGCAAGGCGGTCGAGGCGGGCGTGCCAGACGTGGCGGCGCGCGCCGCGATGGACCTCGCGGCGCTGCGCGACACCTCCTGGCCGGTGCCGCCGGCCATCCACGCCTTCGCCGAGGTGCTCGGGCTCTCGGGACGCCTGACCAGATGAGCCCCGACGGTCCCCGGCTGGACCGGACGAAGCTGCTCGCGGCCCGGTTCCGGGCGGCGCAGGACCGGCCCTACCTCGCCACCGCGCTGTACAGCCTCACCGTGGTGGAGTCCCGGGACGTGTCCACCATGGGCGTCGACCGGCGGTGGCGCTGCCACGTCTCGCCGGAGTTCGTCGACCGGCTGCCGGTGCCGCAGCTCGCGGCGGTGTGGATCCACGAGGTCGCCCACCTGCTGCGCGACCACCACGGCCGCGCCGACAACCTCCCCGCGGGACCGCGGCACGACCGTCATCGGGTCAACATCGCGCAGGACTGTGAGATCAACGACGACCTCCTGGCGGACCGGCTGCCGCTGCCGGCCGACCGGATCGAGCCGGCGACCTTCGGACTGCCGGTGGGCCTGCTGTTCGAGGCGTACCTGCCGCTGCTGCCGGCACACGTGCGAGGACACGAGGCGCCCGACTGCGGTTCCGGCGCCCACGGCGTCGACCGGGCGTGGGAGAGCGGCGGCACGGGCGGGGTCAGCGCGGTCGAGGCGGGGGCGATCCGTCGGGAGACGGCACACGCGATCCGCGCCCACGTCCGGTCCCGGGGCACCGTCGCGGCCGGCTGGCAACGGTGGGCCGCCCAGGTGCTCGAGCCCCGGGTGGACTGGCGTCGGGCGCTGACCGGGGCGATGCGCGAGGCCGCGGCCTGGGCCAGCGGCGCGGTCGACTACACCTACCGGCGCCCCTCGCGGCGCTCCGGGGCGACGCGCGGTGTGGTGCTGCCCAGCCTGCGCCGGCCGGTGCCCCGGGTGGCGATCGTGGTGGACACGTCGGGCTCGATGGGCGACGGTCAACTCGCGGCGGCGCTCGCCGAGGTAGCCGGGGTGCTGCGGGCGGTCGGTGTCGGCGGCAACCGGGTCACGGTGCTCTCCTGCGACGCGGCCGTGCACGTCGTACGGCGGGTGCACACCGTCGGCGAGGTGCGGCTGGCCGGGGGCGGCGGCACCGACATGCGGGTCGGGATCGACGCCGCGCTGCGCGGCCGGCCGCACGTCGTGGTGGTGCTGACCGACGGGCTCACGCCGTGGCCGGCCGCACCGTTGGAGTCCGTCCGGGTGATCGCGGGGCTGATCGGCGCCGACGCGCCGCAGCCCCCGTCCTGGATCGCCAGCGTCACGATCGACGGCTGAGCCTGCTGCCGGCGGGCGGCACCGACTGGTCCAACCAGTTGACGGGTTGATGTGTGCCAGGCCACACTGCTCGGCATGACGTTCGCTCCCGTCCCCCGCTCCTCGGTCTCCGACCACGTCTTCGGCCAGATCCGCGACGCGATCGTCAGCGGCGTCTACCGACCCGACGAGGCGCTGCCCGGCGAGCGGGAGCTGGCCGCCACCTTCGGGGTCAACCGGCACGCCGTGCGGGAGGCCCTGCGCCGCCTTCAGCAGCTCGGCCTGGTGCGGGTCAGCCAGGGCGACGCCACCCGGGTGCTGGACTGGCGGGTGCACGCCGGGCTCGACCTCGCCCTGTCCCTCACCCGCTTCCACGACACCCTGCCGGTGGACACCCTGGTCCGCGACATGCTGGAGATGCGGGCCTGCATCGGCGTCGACGCGGCCCGGCTCTGCGCCGAGCGCGGCGATCCGGCCGTGCGGGCCGCGATCCTGCGGGCCGTCGAGGAGTACGCGGGCCTGGCGCCGGACCTCACCGGGATGGGCGAGGCCACCATCGTGCTCTGGCGGCACATCGTCGCCGGCTCCGGCAACACCGCCTACCTGCTGGCCTTCAACAGCCTGGTGGCCGGCGCGCTCGCCGTCGGCGAGGTGCCGCCGCAGCGGCGCGCCGTGGAACTCCTCGACGTCGCGGGCCACCGCCGGCTCGCCGACGCCATCGTCACCGGCCGGGCCGCCGATGCCGCCCGCGAGGCGCGGGCCCTGCTGACCGCCCCCCTCACCACCCCCGCCGCAGCACCGAGAAGGGAAGCCCGGGCATGATCCCCGCCGTGCTCTACGCCGTACCGGCGTTCCTGCTCCTCATCGTCGTCGAGGCGCTCTCCTACCGGTTCGCCCCCGACGACGGCGAACGCGGCTACGAGCTGCGCGACACCGCCACCAGCCTCACCATGGGCGCCGGCAGCCAGGTCATCGGCGTGCCGTGGAAGCTGGCGACGATCGGCCTCTACGCCGCCGCGTACACCGTCACGCCGATCCAGCTCTCCCCCACCAGCGTCTGGACGTGGGTGCTGCTCTTCTTCGCCGACGACCTCGCCTACTACTGGTTCCACCGGTCCCACCACGAGGTACGGCTACTCTGGGCCGGGCACGTGGTGCACCACTCCAGCGTCTTCTTCAACCTCTCCACGGCCCTGCGGCAGAGCTGGACCCCGATGACGTCCGTGCCGTTCTGGCTGGGCCTGGCGCTGCTCGGCATCCCCCCGTGGATGATCTTCCTCCAGCAGTCGGTCAGCCTGCTGTACCAGTTCTTCCTGCACACCGAGCGGGTCGACCGGCTGCCCCGGCCCATCGAATGGATCTTCAACACGCCTTCGCACCACCGGGTGCACCACGGCGCCAACGCCGAGTACCTGGACCGCAACTACGGCGGCATCCTGATCGTGTGGGACCGGCTGTTCGGCACCTTCGAGCCCGAGCGGGCCACCGTCCGCTACGGCCTGACCAAGAACATCGACACGTACAACCCGCTGCGGGTGGCCACGCACGAGTACCGGGCGATCTGGGCCGACGCCCGGGCCGCCTCGTCCTGGCGGCACCGCCTCGGCTACGTCCTCGGCCGACCGGGCTGGCAGCCCGCCGCGCACGCGCAGCCGGCGGTGGCCCGATGAGTCTCCTCTGGCTGTTCGGCGTGGTGGCCGCCGTCGAGCTGATCGGCGTGGCGACCGACTCGATCCTCCTTCAGTGGCTGGCCAAGCCCCTGCTCGCGCCGGTGCTGCTGGTCCACCTGCTGCGGGTACGCCGGCGCGTCGACCCCGTGGCCGTCGGGCTGGTCTTCGCGACCGGCGGCGACATCGCGCTGCTGGTCTCCGGCGACACGGCGTTCCTCGTCGGCATGGGCTGTTTCCTCGGCACCCAGGTGGCCTTCCTGACCGCCTTCCTGCGCCACCGGCGGCCGCCGGTCGTCGCGGTCGCCGCCTATCTCGCCTGCTGGGTGGCCGCCAACCTGGTGCTGTGGAACTCCCTCGGCCCGCTGCGGCTGCCGGTGCTCGGCTACAGCCTCGCGCTCAGCCTGATGGCCGCCGCCGCGGCCGGCGTCTCCCGGCGGGTGGCCCTGGGCGGAGGGCTGTTCCTGATCTCCGACCTGCTGATCGGCATGGGCGCCGCCGGCTCCCGGATCCCCGGCCACGGCCTGGCCGTGATGACCACCTACATCGCGGCCCTGCTGCTCATCACGACCGGCTGGATGGCGGCCACCACCGAGCGCGCCCGGCCCGGCACCGGCAGCCCCGCCCGCGCCCCGGGGCCGGTGCCCGGCAACGCCCGCTAGCCGGCCCGACGACGCCCCCGGTCCATCCCGCACCGGGGGCGTCGTCGGCGACGCCGATCAGTTGTACGGCATCGTCGGGAACCAGCCCACCCCGAAGATCGCCGGTACCCGCAGGTCCCAGTACACGACGGTGAAGACGCCCAGCGCGACCAGCAGCGCGCCGGTCACCGTCGCGGCGCGGCGCGGCGACGCCATCCAGGCGAGGAACCGACCCCGGCTGGCCAGGATGAGGACCGCGAAGAGCGCCGCGACGATCAGCACGTTGCCCAGCGACTGGAGGGCGAAGGCGAGCGCGCCGTAGGCCGGGTTGCCGGTGTCGACGGCCCAGTGGAACAGCTTGTTGAACAGCGGGTACGGCCGGCCGACCAGGAACCCCCCGACCAGGGCACCCATGACGACCACCCGCGCCACCGGCCGGCGCGCGAAGACGTCCGGCAGCAGGCCCAGGGCCGCCAGCCCGAGGTAGGTCAGCGCGAGGCCGATCAGGCCGAAGACCACCGACGACTGGATCAGGCGTACGGGCATCCCGCCCACGGTGTCGGTGGACAGCTGCGGCAGCCGTTCGCCGAGCAGCACCCCGAGCGCGCCGTAGGTCGCCGACACCGCCAGCATGCCGACCGTCAGCCAGGCGACGGGGCGCAGCAGCGACCGTACGCCGTGGCGGTGCCCGGTCGCGCCGGCCTGGCTCATCGGGCCGACGGAGGCCGCCATCGCGATGTTGCAGGCGGTGAAGGTCCCGGCGAAGCCGGACACGAAGGCGAACAGCAGCCCCGCCGCGGTGCCGGTGATGGCGGTGCCCTTCGCGTCGTGGCCCAGCAGGGTGTCGGCGACGGTGTCGCCGATCACCGAGTCCACCAGCTCGAACGACCAGAGCACGGCGAGCAGCACGCCCGCCGCGGCGCTGATCACCGCCGTCCGCCCGGGGCGGGCCACCGGCCGGGGTACGGATTCCGGCGGCACACCTCGCGGTGGGGCCTGCGGGCTGCGGTGCACGCTCATCGCCTCGCTCTCCTCTCTGACATGCGGGTGAATCGGGACGAGGTCCGTCGCCGGCGGACCCGGGGTCGCGCCAGCGACGGACCGACGGTCGTCAGGTGACGGCGGGCCGCACCTGCGGCGCACCCTCACGCCGGGAGCGGTCGCGCAGCCAGATGCCCCACCAGAGCAGGCCCCGGGCGAGACAGACGATCGTCACGGCGAAGAAGAGCGTGTAGACGACGTTGGAGGCGATCAGCACGCCGTACACGCCGGCGACGCTCGCGCCGAACATGAACTGGGCCCGACCCGAGGTGGGCGTCGTACCGGGGTCGGTGATCATGTAGTTGGTGAACAGCACGAACGCGACACCGGTGATCGGCAGCAGGGCCGCCCAGAGCGCGACGTCCCAGATGAAGTGCCGCACCAGCGCCTGGATCACGAAGCCGCCGACCCAGCCCACGATCAGCGGGATCTTCTTGGTGAGCACCCCGTTGAGCACGGTGCCGGCCGTCAGGATGACCAGCGGCACGAGGATCCGGATCATGTCCGGCACGTCCTCGGTGAAGTGGTATGGCGGGGCGATGTTGACCCAGGAGAAGGCCACCAGGGTCACCGTGATGCCGAAGTTCGACGGGTTCATGAAGTGCCGCATGCGGCCCTTGATCGGCGCCAGGAAGATCGCCTTCTGGCCGATGGCGACGACCACCGCGAAGGCGATGGGCCAGAAGTTGTCGTTGGCGTAGAGCAGCATGTTCGCGGCGAGCGCGGTGATGTGGGTGGGCAGCAGGAACGTGTACATCCCCCAGGCGCCGTTGCCGAGGAAGGCGGGCGGGCGCTTGTTGGCCCGGGCGGTGACCAGCTCGACCGCGATCTCGGTGGCGTAACCGACCGCCAGGGCGAGCAGCGGCCAGGTCCAGGGCTGCTCGAAGCCGAGCACCGTGTACCCGAGGATGTTGAAGACGCTCATGGAGATGGCGAAGTTGCGCAGGGCCAGGTAGCGGGGGTCCCGCCGGTCGATCCGCGGGGGCGCCCCGGGCGTGGCCGCCACCGACGCGTTGCGGTCGAACGTGACGGCCGGCGCCGGGCCGAGCGGAGCGTCGGCGACCACGGTGCCCCCCACCCCCCGCACGTCACTGCCGGTACGGGCGCTGTCTCGGACGTCGGTCATTTGGGCATCTCCTGGGCTTTGTCCGTGAGCATGATCGTGTGCCAGCCCGCGGCGAGGTCGAGGGTCTGCTTGTGCACGCCACCGTTGAGGTCGCGCCAGGCGATCTCCGCCGAGACCGGCTTGGCACCGGCGTCGCCGAGGCCGAAGAAGACGTCGAAGCTGCGCTTGCCCGAGTGGCCGCTGCCACCGTCGAGCTGGGCGACGCGGGTGCGACCGTCCGCCGTCTTCACCCGGACCTGGGCGCCGTACGCGGGCGAACCCCGGCCGTCCTCGCCGGGCCGGCACAGGCGCAGGCCCAGGAAGTTGCCGCTGCCGGGCTTGTCGTTGCGGTAGTACGACGGGGCGCCCCACTGCCGGGCCACGGCGAAGTCCTGGCCTCCGTCGCCGTTGGTGTCCGCGACGGCCACGCCGCGGCTCGGGGTGCTGTCGGTCATGCCGAGCTCGGCGCTGATGTTCGCGTAGCGCCCGTTCTTCTCCCGGACCCAGAACGCGAACGGCTCGGAACCGGCGATGTCGTCGCCCGGCTCGGCCTTGGGCCACATGCCCGGGTTGCGGAGCATGAGGTCGTTGCTCATGGCCAGCTCCTGCAACCAGGACCAGCGGTTGATCTCGCCCTTGACGAACCCGGCGGTCTGGACCACCGACATCTCGCCGCTGTTGTCGAAGTCCGCCATCTTGGCGTCCCAGCCCCAGCCGACCCACGCCATGTTGAGCTCGGCGGCCTTGTTGTCGAAGACGGCCTTGCCCTCGCTCAACCGCTTGCGGGCGTCGGCCAGGCTCGACGAGTTGTTGCGCCAGACGAAGTTGCTCTCCTCCAGGCCCCAGGAGGTGGTGATGTTGCTGACGAACATGTCGAACTTGCCGGTGCCGCCGAGGTCGCCGAACTCGATCGACATGCCCTTGAACGAGTCGTGCCCGACCACCATGGACTTCGGGGTCAGCGCGCCGCGGCGGCCCTCCGCCATCGCGAAGCGGATCTGGCCCGGCGTGGAGACGTTGTGGAAGAAGCGGTCCCGACCGAAGTCGTTGGCGAGGTACAGCTCGGGCAGCAGGTCGCCGTCGATGTCGGCGGAGCCGGCGCCGAGGGTCCAGCCGGTGGCGTACTCCGGCGGGATGGCGGACTGCTCGACGTACGTGGCGCTCGGGTTGTCGCCGCTGGTGGCGGCGGTCCAGCGCAGCACGTGCGCCCCGCCGGCGTTCTGCGCCCGGGACAGCGAGTGGTTCATCTCGACGTTGGGCTGCCCGGCCGGGTCGAGCACCTGGCTGTCGGGGAAGTAGTTGAAGACGCCAATGTCCGGCCGGCCGTCACCGTCGAAGTCCGCGACCGCGACCGCGTTGGTGTTCCAGAGCTTGCCCTGGTACTCGCCGCTGGAGGAGGACGGCTGACCGACCAGCTCGGTGGGGTGGAAGGTCGCCTTGGTCAGCGGCCCCGTGGCGGAGGCGCGGTGCAGGAACAGCACCGGCGTCCGACCCCAGTAGTAGCCGAGCAGGTCGGTGCGGCCGTCGCCGTTGAAGTCGCCGGGCACGCAGCCCATCGGCGCCATCGCCTTGTGGGTGGGCAGTGGCGCGGGGTCCAGCACGAAGGGCGCGTACCGGGCGGGCCCGTCGGGCGACGGCGTGACGATCATGCTGTCGCTGCGGGTGTCGACCAGGCAGAGGTCGTTGGCGATCAGGTCGCCGTCGAGGTCGTTCGCCGCGACGGCGGCGCCGACCGAGGACACCCAGGCGCGGATGTGCTCGTACTCGGGGTTCACCGGCCGCACGCTGCGTTCCGGCAGGCCGGGCGGCAGCGCGATCGGCAGCTCGGTGAAGCCGAACCGCGACGCCAGCGTCTGACGCTCCTCGGCCGACGCGCTGGGCAGCCGGGCCACGGCGAAGAACGCCGCCACGAGGACCAGCACGAAGGCAGCGGGAATGATTCGGCGGATCGCGCCGACGGGTTGGGATGGCAAGGGTTCCCCTCCAGATTCGGCCACCACCCGTGCCCGCAGCGGCGGATCCACCGTGCTGCGGCCGGGTCTGGCGACGGGCAGTGTCGGCGACTGAGAAATGAATGAATCGTCCAGCGGCGCGTTCTTTTCCTGTCATTCATGGACAGTTCATCACCGACGGAACGGGCATCCAACACGCGGCGCTACGGCGTTCGTTGCCGGCGCCGCCCATTCCCAGCCGATCGAGGCATGTCGTGCGTCCCTTCACGATGCCTGGCGAACCGGCTGCGAAAGTCGCCACCGGCCCACTTATCGTGGCGGGACCACGGCCCGAGTTCTTCTCAAAGGTTGCTCAGTGGCCGACTGCACCGTGTGCGTTTCGGGCGGGGCGGATCCGCCATCTCACCCGTTCGAGGCCCTCACTCAACCGTATTCAACGGGAATCGAAGCGCGACGTGGTGTTCGTGCGCCATGCGGCGCAGGGCGGACAGGGCGACGCCGAACAGGACGCTGCGCACGATCGCCGGGCCCTTCTCGGTACCGCCCTCGGCGGCGACCAGGTCGAGTTCCGAGACGACGAGCTGCTCGGCGGCGCGGGCGTAGGAGGTGAAGAAGGACACCTCGGCCTCACAGCCGAGGCTGCGCAGCCCGGCCAGCACGTGCGCCAGCACCTCCCCGCCGGAGAGGCTGGACTCGCGCGACCAGCCGAGCGCCTCGGCGAGGTCCGCCACCTCCTCGCGCGCGCAGTCCACCGCCTCGCGGCCCAGGGTCTCGGACCCGTCGAGGTAGAGAGCCTGATCGAGGACCTGGTAGGCGTCGCGCAGGGTGAGGTCCTCGTCGTCGATGGCGGCCAGGATCTCCCGGACGGACGACAGGTCCAGCCCGGCGATGCTGGTCAGGGTCCGGATCAGCCGGATCCGCCGCAGGTGCCGCTCGCTGTAGTCGGCCTGGTTGCGACCGGTCGGCAGGCCTGCGGGGAGCAGACCCTCACGCAGATAGAACTTGATCGTCGGGACTGACACGCCACTCTGTCTACTGAGCTCCGAGATACGCACGCGTCCTCCGCCCTGGCGAACGTTTGGGCAATCTTGCCATAGAGATCGATCATTAGCCATTGATCGACACTCGTCGCCGTCGGGATCGGCGGGGCCGGCGGCGACGGCGCGACCCCCTCGATCGGCACGCATCGGAACGGGCCACCGATGTCCGAAAAAGTACGCTAAGGATCGACAGCCCGGCAGCACAGATACTGGCGAGTTCCACAATACAATTAGCAGTCCAAACGATCTCCACCTGGGCCGATAGTGGCACGCACCGATTCTGCGCATGAATTGATAAGCCCCCCTCCGTCACTCCGCGCTACGCTCCGAACGCAGAAAGTGTTGACCGGCCCGCCCGGGCTCGGCTAGCATCAACTGCGGTTAGCGGTGAATGGTGACCGACTGGCATCCCTTATAGACCTCAGTCGATTCATCACATCCACTCATTGGGATTGTCCGCAATCCGGGGGAGACAAATGCACGACAGCGCAGAACAGGCAGTGGAACGGGCCATCGACACCATGCGCAGCAATTTATCCGAACAGTTGACGGTGGATGACATGGCACGCGCAGCCATGTTCAGCAAGTTCCACTTCACACGGATCTTCCAGCGCGTGACCGGCATCTCGCCGGGACGGTTCCTGTCCGCGATCCGCCTCCAAGAGGCCAAGCGGCTGCTGACCACGACGAGGCTGAACGTCACGGACATCAGCCTGCGGGTGGGCTACAACAGCGTGGGAACGTTCAGCACCCGGTTCACGAGGAGCGTCGGCCTGCCACCCACCACCTACCGGCGGATGGGCGGCTTCACTCCCCGCATCCCCACCCAGCGCCCGACGGGTCAGACGCAGGGCACCATCACCGGGCAGGTCACCGCGCCGGCACGTGGGCCGGCGCCCGGGCTCATCTTCCTGGGCCTGTTCCAGCACCGCATCCCCGAGGGCCCACCGGTACGCTGCGCCATCCTCGAGTCGCCGGGCGCGTACCACTTCGCCAACGTGCCCGACGGCACCTGGTACCTGCTGTGCCACTCGGTCTCCGGCGACGTGCTCCGGCTCGAGCAGGACATGATGATGGTGGCCGCGGTGGGCCCGCTGGTCGTGCACGGACGTCAGACCCTGACCGCCGACGCCCACCTCAAGCAGGTGTCCAAGATCGACCCGCCGGTCCTCCTGGCGCTGCTCGACAGCCGCAAGGCCGCGAGCGAACGCCAGGCCCAGCGGGAGAACCGGTCCCAGATGTACGCGGCCTGACCCCGCCACCGGCGGGAGCACCGCGTACCCCCCGGGCGGCACCGCGCACCGTCGCCTCCACCCGGGGCCGGACACGAGGACCCCGGCCGCCGGCGCCCGTGACGGGCGCCGCCGGCCGGGGTCCCGCCATGATGCCCGACGCACGGCCCGGCGGGACCAGGCGCCGCGAGCGCCTCCGCGCGGGATGCCGCCCCGGGCCACCGGGCGGGCACGTGCCGGACCCGCGGGCGCCGCCGTGGCGCCCGCGGGTCCGGCACGGAGTTCAGTCAACCTTGTGCACCGTCATCGGCAGGCCGCCGCGCACCCGCAGCGACAGCATCGGCTCGGGCACCACCGGACGACCGGGCACCCCCGCCAGGCGCACGTCCCGCAGCAGCATGGCCAGGACGAGGGTGGCCTCCATCATGCCCAGGTTGTTGCCCACACAGAACCGGGGGCCGGCGCCGAACGGGATGTACGCGTAGCGGGGGCGCTCCGTTCTGCGCGAAGGGTCGAAGCGGTCGGGGTCGAACCGCTCCGGCTCGTCCCAGAACCGGGGATGCCGGTGCAGGGTGTACGGGGAGATGAGGATGTCGGCCCCCGCCGGCACGTGGTAGCCGCCGATCTCGTCGTCCTGCTGTGCCTTGCGGGGCAGGAGCCAGACCGGCGGATAGAGCCGGATGGCCTCCTCCACCACCATCGCCGTGTACCGCAGCCGGTGCAGGTCCTCGTACTCGGGCAGCCGGTCGCCGAGCACCGTCACGGCCTCCTCGCGGACCCGCCGCCGGATCTCGGGATGCCGGTCGAGCAGGTGCAGGCTCCAGCCCAGCGTGCTGGCGGTCGTCTCGTGCCCGGCCAGCAGCAGCGTGACCAGCTCGTCGCGCAGCCGCTGGCGGGCCACCCGCGGATCCTTCTCCAGCCGGGTCGAGACGATCAGGCGGGACAGGACGTCGTCGCGCCCGTCCACGTCCCGGCCCCGGCCGGCGACGAGTTCGTCGACGACCCGCTGGAGGTGCCGGCGGGCGCGCCGGAACCGCAGCTGCCGGGGCAGCGGGATCCACGGCGGCACGGCGCTGAGCGTCTCCAGTTCGAACATCGCCTGGTCCTGCACGGCCGCGAACGACGCGCCGACGCCGTGGAAACCGCTGAGCTCGGCGTCGAGCAGGGTCCGCCCGAGCACCCCGAGGGTCAGCGTGGTCATCTCCTCCAGCACGTCGACCGGAGGGCCGTCGGCCCGCGCCGTCAGCCGCTCGACCAGCAGCGCGGCCTCCTCGCCGATCACGCCCGCGTACTGGGCGAGCCGCCGGTTCTGGAACGCCGGCTGGATCACCCTGCGCTGCTTGCGCCACAGCTCGCCCTCGCTGGTGAGCAGCCCGTCGCCGAGCGCCCGGCGGGCGTGCACCAGGCCGATGCCCTTCTGGTAGTTGGCGCTGTTGTCGGACAGCACGTGCTTGGCGTGGTCGGGATGGTTGAAGAAGTAGAGCTGCTTGGGCCCGACCGGCAGCCGGGCCGCGTCGCCGTACCGCTCCGCCGCCAGGGTCATCATCCGCAGCCGGTCCCGGCCCATCAGGATCAGCATGTGCAGGGCGGCGGGGCGGGGCGGGCCCGGCGGCGTACGCCGGGCCCCGCCCTGGATGGTCGTCATGCCGCCTCACTCCGCTCCTGCTCGACCTGACGGAAACGGCCGGAGAGGAAGAGCAGCGCCTCCCCGTCCGTGCGGCGCTCCAGGGAGAGCAGCCGGCCGAGGAAGATGGTGTGGTCGCCGCCGTCGTAGGAGCGCCACACCTCGCACTCGAAGTGGGCGAGGGCCCCGCTGATCAGCGGCGCGCCCGTCGTCGCGCCCGGGCGCCAGTCCACCTGGTCGAACTGCTCGCCGCCGAGCGGCCGCCGCCCGTCGGCGAAGTACCGGGCCACCTTCTCCTGGTCGTCGGTCAGCACCGAGACCGCGAACTCGCGCGTCCGGGAGAGGCAGGCGTGCATCACCGCGTTCCGGTCGACGCACACCAGCACCAGCGGCGGGTCGAGCGACACGGAGGTGAACGAGTTGGCGGTCATCCCGTGCGGGGTGGCGCCGCCGACGGTCACCACCGTGACGCCGGTGGCGAACGCACCGTACGCCCGCCGCAGTGCCGTCACGTCGGGCGTCCCGACGGTGAGTGTTCGCTGTACGTCCACGACGTCTCCTCCTCGCGCCGTCAGGAGCGCCGCGCCGAGGTGTACGGCGCGAGCGCCGTCACCAGTGCCTCCGGCACCCTCGCCGGCGCGGTGCGGGTGTTCGGGCCGCGCATGCAGGCGATGCGCTGCCGGCCCCGGGCCACCAGCGTCTCGCCGCCGTCCCGGTCGAGCTTGACGTAGTCGAAGCTGAACTCCAGCTGGGTCTGCGCCAGCTCCACCAGGCGCATCCGGATGGACAGCTCGTCGAACGCGGTGATCTCGGCGAAGAACTCGCAGTCGACGCGGAGGGTGAACAACTTCAGGTCCTCGCGTACGTCGGCGAGCACGTCCGGGGCCCGTTCCTTCAGGAACATCTCCCGGCAGCGGCCCTGCCAGCGCAGGTAGTTGACGTAGTACACGTTGCCGACGAGGTTGGTCTCCTCGAAGCCCACCGTGTGCAGGTACTCGAAGTACTTGTCCATCGCCTAGCCCCGTCCTTCCGTCAGGATCGCGAACGCCATCGGCTGGGGCAGGTCCCGCACGGTCGTGACGAGCGTGGCGATCCGCAGGTCGCCGGAGGCGAAGACCAGCCAGCCGGCCCGGTCCGAGGGCACCGCGACCAGCGGCGCCCGGTGCGACAGCCCCGCCTTGCGCAGGCACTCGATCGCCGCCCACACCCGCGTCGCCGCCGCGTCCAGCGACTCCCCGCCGTCGGCGCAGCAGAGCCGGGCGAGGTCGACGTGCGTGCCGAGGAGCCCCTGCCAGACCGACTCCTCCCGGGCGCGTACCGCCTCGACGTCGCAGGCGAGCGGCCCGGTGCCGACCACGCACAGCGTCAGGTTCTCGGCGTGCGCGGCCGAGAGCGACCGGCCGTCGGCCAGCTCGGGGCGGCCGTCCGGCCGGTACGTGACCTCGACCGGTCCGCCGGCGGCCCGGCCGGCGGCCACCGCGGTGCGGGCCCGCCGCCGGCGGGTCTCGTCCGGCGTGCCCTGCCCGGCCGCCTCGCCGCGTCCGGTCCGCTCCGTCGGGGCCGGCTCCACCGCGACGGCGACGTCACCGCCGACCAGGTCACCCACGGTCCGCTCCAGGTACGACCCGAGCAGCGGGGCCACCCACGGCCCGCGGCCGTCCTTCTTGCGCACCGCCCGCAGCCGCAGGCCCTCCCACCGCTCCACGACCGCACCGTCGGCGGAGCGGAGCGCGATGTCGTAGACGTAGGTGTCGCCGTCGCGGCTGCGTTCCTCGGCGCAGTAGCGGAGTTCCTCCGCCTCGGCCAGCCGGGGCCCCGCCGGGTGGAGCCGCTCGATCCCGGCCGGCAGCAGGGTCGCGTCGGGGACGCAGACCTGGTTGCCGTGCATGAGGGCGTCCCGCACGCCGGGGTCGCCCAGCAGCAGGGCGTCGGGCAGGTAGTCGGCGAACCACCGCGTCTGCGGAGCCGTGACGACGTCGGCGTCGACGTGCCGGGCGGCCGAGCGGTGGTAGCTGCGCAGCCGCTGGAACCGTCCGCCCTGGAACAGGATGTCGCCGTACAGGTCGGTGGCGGGGTCCAGCGGCACCGCCGGCAGCCCGGCGGACACCTGCTCGGGCGGGCCGGCCGGCGGCCGCGTCCCGGTGAAGTGCAGCCGCGCCCGGAAGTGCGCGGCGCTGAACTCCGTCTCCGCGCTGTAGACGACCGCGTCCACGACGTCGTCGTCGACCACGAGGGTGGCGATCCGGATGGTGGTGCTGCCCTCCGGCGGCACCACGATGGGCCGCAGGAACTCGGCCCGCTCGACCACCGGCGTGTCGGTCCGTCCGGTCACCGCGGCGGCGACCTGGGCCATCGCCTCCATGCCGAACACCGCCGGGAACAGCAGGTTGCCGTCGAGCCGGTGGTGGTCCAGGTAGAGGTCGGCGACCGGCTTGAGTTCGGCCTCGGTGACCAGCTCGACGCCGTGGTAACGCACGAGCGGCCGGTCCACGAAGCGCAGCAGCGGCAACTCCGGAAGGTCCATCCGGACGGTGTCGATGCCCTCGGTCCGCCCGCTGACGACCACCACCGACGGCGCGTGCGGGTCGGCGAGCAGGCGCCGGAGCATCGCCACCCCCTGGTCGGGGGTGACCGGGGTGATGCCGTCGCGGGTCAGCGCCTCGACCACGGACAGCCGCTCGCCCATGCCGACGCCGGACCAGACCGACCACTCCAGGCAGAGGCTGCGGCAGTCCGGGTGGCGTCGGCCGAAGTCGACGGTCAGCTCGGCGAGCCAGTCGTTCGCGGTCGCGTAGTGGGCCTCGCCGCGCAGGCCGGCCCGGCCGATGATGCTGCCGAACGTCACCAGCAGGCGCAGCCGGTCGGCGTCGACCACGTCGAGCACGGCGCGCAGGCCGTCGACCTTCGGCGCGAAGGTGCGGCGGAACTCGTCCATGCCGAGGCCCGTCAACGCCGCCGGCTCGTTGCGGCCCGCGCCGTGCAGCACCGCCGTGACCGGTCCCAGCTCGGCGACCAGCTCGTCGACGGCCTGGCGTACCTGCGCGGGGTCGGCCACGTCGGCCCGGGCGTAGCGCACCCGTACGCCGGCGTCCGCCATCCGCGCGAGGTTCGCGGCCAGCTCCTCGTCCTGGGCGGGATCCGAGCGGCCGAGCACGGCGAGGCGGGCGCCGCTGTCCACCGCCATCGCCAGGGCGCACTCGGCGGTGATGCCCTTGCCACCGCCGGTGACCAGCAGCACGTCCTCGGCGCCCAGCGGCTGCCGCGTCTCGGTTGGCCGCACCGGCAGCCCACGCAGGGTGGGCACCCGCCGGCGCCCGTCGGCGTCGAGGTGGACCTCGGCGAAGCCGTCGGTGGCGGCGACCTCCGCGGTCACCCTCGCCACGGCCTGCGGCGCCGGCGGGGTGTGCACGACGGTGGTCCGCACGTGCGGCGCCTCCAGCCGCAGCGTCTTGGCCAGCCCGGCCGCGCCCGGCCCCTGCTGGACGAGGACGAAGCGGGTGCCGGGGGCGGCGGCCGTCGCCGCCTGCGCGCCCCGCAGGGCCAGTTCGAGGTCGGCCTCGGCGCACGGCTGCGGCAGGCACACCAGCACACCCGCGCCGACACCGGCGCTCTGCAGGGCCGCGCGCAGCGGCTCGGCGAGCGGGTGCCCGGCCGGGGCGAACAGCTGCCAGGGCCCGTCGGCCTCGGCCCCCGCGGCGACCGGGGACGGCGCCTCGTCGAGGTCGACCGACCAGGCCCGGCACCAGTCGGCCACACCGTGCACGAAGGCCGGGCCGGACGCGTCGGCCTCCCGGCCGGTGCGGGCGAGCTGCTCCAGAGCCTCGGCGAGCTGACCGACGGTCGCCGTCGCGAAGTTCGTCGGGGTCTGCGCGGCCGGCACACCGAGCTGCTGCGCCGCCTGGTTGACCAGCTGGCCGACGGTGATCGAGCTGAGGTGCAGGTCGTCGAGGAGCTGGCTGCCGTCGTGCACCATCTCCAGCGGCAGCTCGGCCCGCTCGGCGGCCAACCGGCGCAGCAGTTGCAGGCTCGACTCGCCCGCCGGCTGCTCCGGCTCCGGCCGCTGTCCCTCCGCCGCCGACGGAGCCGCCGCCCGCCCACCGGCGCCCTTGGGCAGGTTCACCACCGGGGCGGACTCGCAGGGGCTGGCGAAGAACCGGAAGTCCTGGCCCACCTCGAGCGGCCGGACCAGCCGGTCGTGGAAGAGGGCGCCCTCCACTCCGCCGGCGCCGACCACGTACGCGGCCGCCGCGACGCGCAGCAGGCCGGCCAGCGACTCGTCGTCGGTGTTGAGGGCCACCGCCGGCAGGTCGGTGCTGGCCGACGCCAGGCCGGAGAGCACCTGCCCCGGACCGACCTCGACGAAGAGGTCGACCTCCTTGGCGGCGAGGGCCACGGCCTGGCTGAACAGCACCGGATCGGTGATCTGGCGGTGCAGGAGGGCGGCGACGTCGGTGTCGGAGGCGAGCGGCTCGCCGGTGACCGTGGAGACGACCCGCCGGGTGACCGGCCCGAACCGCTCCCCCGCCAGCGCCTCGAGGAGGGCGTCCGCGGCCGGCTCGACCAGCGGGGAGTGGAACGCGTGGGACACCGCGAGGCGGGTGGTCCGCAGGTCGGCGGAGCGGGCCCGCTCGCAGGCGTCCTCCACCGCGGCCTCCGAACCCGCGATCACGGTCTGCTCCGGCCCGTTGTACGCGGCGATCACCACGGACAGGTCCGCGATGAGCCCGACCACCCGCTCGGGCGGGGCGCCGATGTTGGCCATCGTGCCGGAGGCGCTGTGCTCCCCCATCGTCCGGCCACGGATCCCGGCGACCCGCAGCAGCGCCTCCTCGTCGAGCACGCCGGCCCAGTGCAGGGCGGCGATCTCGCCGAGGCTGTGCCCGACGGCGACGGTCGCGTCGAGGTTGAGCAGCGACAGCGCCCGCAGGCCGGCCAGCGCGCCGGTGACGATCCTCGGTTGGGCCACCGCGGTCGCGACCATGTCGCCGCTGCTGGGCAGCGCCGCCCGCTGGTAGACCTCCTCCACGTCGGCGAAGCGCCGGCGCAGCGCGCCGCCCGAGGTGCCCCGGCCGGAGCCCTGCCCGGGGAAGAGGAAGCCGATGCGACCCGGCCCGCTCACGTGGCCCAGGAAGCAGCCGCCGTCGGCGGAGAACAGGCGCGCCTCGCCGGCGTCGAGGGCGTCGCAGACGCGGCGCAACTGCCGCTCGGCGTCCTCCGGCGAGGAGACCACCACGCCCGCCCGGTAGGGCAGGTCGCGCAGCTCCCGGTGCAGGGTGGCGGCGAGGTCGCCCAGCTGGGCGTACGACACCGTGGGCACGAAGTCGACGAGCCGCTGCAACCGCTCGCGCAGCTCCTGTGGGCTGCCACCGTCGACGAGGAGCAGTTCCACGTCCTGCATCGACGCGGCGAGGTTGCGGAAGCGGCTGTCCAGCCGCGACGAGCGACGCGGCTGCCCGTTCTCCAGCACGATGTGGGTGTTGATTCCGCCGAAGCCCATCGCCGTCACGCCGGCGCGTACGGGCACGCCGCGCGGCCACGCCTCGGCCTTGCGCAGGGCGCGCAGCGCGGACTGCTCGGCGGTGAGGATCTCGTGCGGGTCGACGCAGCCGATGGCGGGCGGCAGGACCTCGTGGTGGACCGCCATCGCGGCCTTGATCAGCCCGGCGACGCCGGCCGCCGCCTTGGTGTGCCCGATCATGCCCTTGATCGAGCTGATGGCGGCCTGCGGGGAGTTCCCGTCGGCGGTGCGCCGGGCCAGCGACAGCGCCTGGAGCTCGGTGGTGTCGCCGACCGCCGTGCCGGTGCCGTGGCCCTCGAAGAGCCCGACGGTCTCGATGCCGAACCCGGCCCGGTCGTACGCCCGGCGCAGGGCGAGCTGGTAGCCGGCGACCTCCGGCCGGGTGATGCCGCCCTTGCCGTCGGAGGAGATGCCCCAGCCCGCGATGGTGGCGTAGACGCGGTGCCCCGCCTGGCGGGCCTCGGCCTCGCGCATCAGCACCACCATGCCGCAGCCCTCGCCCGGCCAGAAGCCGTTCGAGCCACGGTCGTAGACGCGCATCTCGCCGCGCGCCAGCGCGCCGGTCTTGGCGAAGCCGATGATCTCGAAGGGGTCGATGGACAGGTCCACGCCGCCGGCGATCGCCACGTCGACCTCGCCGTCGGAGAGGGTCTTGCACGCGGTGGCGACGGAGAGCAGGGACGAGGAGCAGGCGCCGTCGACGGTGTAGCCGCCGCCCTTGAAGTCGAAGTGGTTGCAGATGCGCCCGGCGATGGTGTTCGACAGTCCACCCGCGAGGGTGTCCTCGTCGACCTCCGGGAACGGACCCTTGAACGTCGCCTCGAACTCGTCGAGGAACGCGGTGAGCTGGTCGTCGTCCCAGTCCTGCTCCTTGAGCGCGGCGGCGACCATGCGGCGTACGTAGGGCCAGCGCAGCCGTAGCTGGTTGGCCCGGGAGAACTCGCCGGTCAGCGTGTTGCCGACGACCACGCCGGTCCGCTCGCGGGGCAGGCCCTCCGCCATCGGGAAGCCGGCGTCGGCCAGCGCCATGGCCGCCATGTCGAGGGCGAGCCAGTGGGTGAGGTCGGTCGAGCGGTAGGTGCTGCCCGCGATCTTGTAGGCGATCCGGTCGAACTCGTAGCCCTCGATGACCGCGGCGTTGCGGGCGTAGAAGCGGTCGGGTGTGGCCGGGTCCGGATCCCAGTAGTCGTCCAGACTCATCCGCTCGGCGGGCAGCCGGCGGAAGGCCCGCCGCCCGGCGAGGGCGTTCTCCCACAGTTCGCGGGGTGACGTGGCGTCCGGGTAGCGGCACGCCATCCCCACGACAGCGATCCTGGTCACGAGGTCTCTCCTTCGTTGCGTGCGGTGGTGGACCGCCGGGGCGCGGGAACGGCCGGTGGGAGGGGCGCCACGGTCAGCACCGCCCCTCGAACTCCGCGGCGATGGCCTGGCGCCACCGCTCGAAGGCGGGCGTGGCGCCGTCCTGGCCGCGGGGCAGCGTGACGTCGGTGACCTTCGCCGCCTCGACGGTGGACATGCCGCAGAACACCTGCGTGGCGACCTCGTTGTGCGGGGCGACCAGGCCGGCGCGTACCCGGGCCCCGGCCGCGAAGGCACTGCCCTGGGCGAGGTCCACGCGGTAGTCGCCGGCACGGTCGCGGAACCGGTGCAGGTCCGCCTCGGGGGCCCCGCCGGCGTAGGTGGCGGCGAGGCCGGCCCCGGCGTACAGGTCGGCCCGCCGGTGCGCGGGGAACGCGGCGAAGATCTCCGTCACCCGGTCCACGTCGGTGCCCCCGACGAACCAGGTGGCCCGGCCGATGCCCTGGTCGATGACCCGGTCGGCGTACTCGCGCGGGCCCTCGGCCGGCCACGGGAACCGCGGGTGGCGGTACTGCCCGTACACGTACCGGTCGGTGTGGAAGTACGCCTGGTGGAAGCCGTAGCCGTCGAGGACCAGCCACCGCAGCAGCGGGTCCGGGGCGTACAGCTGGCCCCAGCGGAACCGGGGCACCCGGGCCATCGCCCAGCCCACGCCGACGTACACCATGTAGACGTGCGCGTCGCCCCGGCCGGCGAGCAGGCTCGCCACGTGCCGGGGGCGGCCCGGCCGCAGCGCGTCCCGGACGGCGAAGCCCATCCCGGCGCCCTCGTACGCGAAGCCACGAAAGCGCGTCGGCACCGTTTCCAGACGCTGTTCGGCCGCTGCGGTCGTCGGCGCCTCGGCGGCGTATCCGTAACCGGCCAGGAATGAGGCGCCGACGGTTTCGAGCAGCGCCTTCGATTCCGCGTCGCGCACGTGGAAGCCGCGTACGTCCAATTTCGTCTCGGAGATATTTGGCGTCAGGATTCTGCGCCGCAGATCACGCAGGCTCTGCATGGCACGTTCCCCCAAAGGGTCGGTGTTTTCGTTGCCGGGATGGACATCCATTTCGATGATGGCAAAAGTGGGAAGGGTTGATTTCTTCACCCTTGCGCATTCATCGCAATTATTCGAGGCGTTCACGGCCGGGGCCGGCGCGGCGGGCGCGACGAGGCCCGGTCCGCGCCGGGGTCGCGTACCGCCGGGCGGACGACGCGGACGGCTCTCAGCGGTCGTGGCCGACGTCGGCCGGCTCGAAGTGCGCGCGGACGTTGCGCCGCCAGACCTCGTACGCGGGCAGCCGCCCGGCGTCCTCCGCGCGGACCGCCACGTCGTCGGCGAGCGCGGCGACGGCGGCCACGGAGCGCCCGCCGAGGGCGTGCATCGCCGCCTCGCTGTGCGCCGGCACGTAGCCGGCGTGGCTGCGGGCCTTGGCGGCGAAGACCGCGCCCTGGGCCAGGTCCGGCGCGCACGGACCGGCGGCGGCGCGCAGCGCGACGAGCGCCTCGGCGTCGGCACCCCCGGCGAAGGTGGCGGCGAGCCCCACCCCGCTCCACAGGTCGCCGTGCCGGTCGGTGGCGAAGGCCCGCACGGCCCCGGCCACGTCGGCGGTGCGGGCGCCGTGGATGAACCACAGCGCCCGCCCGAGGCCCTGGTCCGTGGCCCGCAGGAAGTAGTCGCCGTGGCCCTGCCACGGGTACGCCGCCAGCCGCTCCTGCCGGGTCACCCACCGGTCGAGATCGAAGTAGGCGCGGTCGAACCCGTAGCCGTCGACGGCCAGCCAGGTCATCGTCGGGTGGTACGGGTTGCCCGTGAGGTCGGGCACGACGTGCCGCCAGAAGCGGCGCGGCAGGCGCGCCATCGCGAACCCGATGCCGATGTAGGCGAGGAAGAGATGGGGCGCGCCGGGCCCCCGCAGCAGGTCACGGGTGCGGGTACCGCGCCGGGGCCCCATCACGTCGAGGATGGTGCAGGCCATCGTGGCGCCCTCGTAGGCGAAGCCGAGCAGTTCCCGGTCGACGAGCGCGAGCCGGCGCTCCAGCTCCCACGGGTCGCGGGTGTCGATGCCCCACTCGAATCCGCAGATCACCGACTGCGGCACCGCCTCCAGCCGGCGGGTGACCTCCGTGGCGGGGCCGGGGAAGCCCCGACGCGCGAAGGTGACGTCCGCGAGCGTCGGCGCCATCAGCAGTCGACGTACGGAGCCCAGTACCGTCGGCATGGCAGATCCCCCTGTCGGTACGACGACGCCGGCCCCGGCCGGCGGGTGACTTCATCGTCACCTCGCGCCGGCCGGGGCCGCCTCTTCTGCTGTGCGCTCATCCACCCGCGCCCGGGGTCACGGGCCGGTGACGGGCCCTCTCCCCCGCTGCGGGCGGAGGAACATCAGCAGCAGTGCCACCCCGACGAGGCCCAGGTCCAGCAGGAGGAGCACGCCGTTGATGCCGTCGATCCGGGCGTGGTCGTGGCCGGCGGCCGCCTCCCCGACCGGCGTGGCGACGGGCCCGGCCGGTGCGGCTCCGGGGGTCACGGTGAAGCCGGCCAGGCCGGCGACCTGCCGGCCGTCGGGCAACCGGACGCGGTAGGCGACGCGGTAGGCGCCCGGCCCGGCGTCGCGTACCGGCACGACCAGGCGGCCGTCGCGGACGGCCGGCCTCCTGGTCGAGACGACCGCCCCGGTCGGTCCGGTCACGGCCAGGTGCGGGTCCTCGGCCGACTCGGCCCCGCCGAGCGTGAGCGTCACCTCGGCGGGCGCCGACCCGACGACCGACCCGTCGCCCGGCTGGAGCATCAGCCGCCGGCTCGCGGCCGGGCTGCCGAAGGCCAGCAACGCGACGATCGACAGCACGACACCGGCCGCCACGACGATCGCCGCCCGCTGCACCCTCCCGGCCGGCGCGGGCGGCGCGGGCGGGCGGGCACCGTCCATGGTGGTCATGCCGGCTGCGCGGCGGCCCCGGGCTGCCGGCAGCTGCACGCCATCAGCTCCTCCTCCGCCGCGGAGGGCCGCAGGTGCAGGTACATCGCGATCACCATCGGCACGAAGACGACCGTGTTGTAGAACAGGTGCAGCTCGACCCGGGGGATCACGACCTGGAGCAGGCTGGTGGGCACGGGGCTGCCGAACAGGTGCCGGCCGGTCTGCGCCTGCAACAGCAGCAGCAGGTGCTCGATGTGGTGCCAGAACTGGAGCGCCAGGGCGGCGGTCCACCAGCTCCGGCTGCGCCCGACGAAGCCGGGACGCAGCATCCACAGCCCGACGAGCATCACGATGGCGTAGCCGTAGTGCAGCCACTCGGAGCTGACGAGCCACGGGAACGGCATGCCGAGCACCCCGCGCGCCTCCGGCCGCGACCAACCCAGGCCCCAGATCTGGTACGCCTGCACCAGGTGCTCGGCCCAGTGCGCCAGCACGATCACGAGAAACGCGTTCAGGGCGGCCCGGTGGTGCGTGCCGTTGAGTGCCGCCCAACGCCCGGACGATCCGGGCAGGGTCGCCTGGTAGCTGGTCACGTTGCCTCCTCCAAGGGTGACGGACGCGCGAGAACGCCACGCCCTCACCCAGCGTGTCGACACCGACACGTCGACGCGTCTTCCTGCGTGCTCAGTTCGTGTCGCGGCTCCGTCAGACCGGCTCGGGCGAGCCGGCGGGGGCGTACCAGGCGCCGACGCGGCGGGCCGCGGCGAAGCTGGCCCAGGCGACCGCGTCGACCAGGGCCGCGTCGCCCGGCTGGTGGCGGCGGAACTCGGTGACCACCTCCTCGTCGACCTGGTAGGAGGCGAACGCGGTCAGCAGGGCCAGGCGGCCGGCGGCGCGCTCCGGCTCGGGCAGCGGCGCGATCAACCGCTCGCACCACTGTCGACTCAGGCCGGTCTCCTCCCCCCGCCAGGCGGCCAGACGTTCGACGACCAGCTCCCGCACCGCAGGCGGGACCGCCCGCTCGCCGGCCGCCTCGAACGCCGCGTAGGCGCGGGCCATCGCCCCGGCCACGTGCGGGCTGCCCGCCGCCCAGGCCGCCTCCGCCGGCAGCGGCGCCGGCGGCAGCAGCTCCACCGAGCGACCCGGCTCCCGGGCGTCGCGCAGCGTGCCCTGCAACAACCAGCCGATACCGCGCTTCAGGCGCCGCCGCGCCCGCGGCGTCAACCCGGGCGGGAGCAGGAAGTTGGCGAGGAACACGTTGACCACGCGGGCGACGTAGTGGAAGCCCACCACCACGCCGACCAGCTCCGGGCGGTCCCGCTCCGCGAACGGCAGGACCGGGCGCGCGGTCTGCGGCTGGTGGGCCGTACGAGCCCACTCCGCCGCCTCGCGGATGCGCCGGTCGGTGATCTCGGCGAGCCGGTCGGCCACGATCGCCTCCGCGTCGTGCTCGGTGGAGAGCTCGTAGAGCCCGACGCTGTGCATGTCCACGCAGTACGGGCAGATGTTCGCCACCGACACGGCGGCCGCCACCGCCTCCTTCGTCGCCCGGTCCACGTTCTCCGTCGGCAGCAGCGGCTCCCGCATGACCATCCAGTACGCGGCCAGCACCTCCGGCGACGGGGAGTGCAGCTGCGCCGGCGGCACCACCAGCTGCATCTCCTGCGCCACCTGGGCGTAGACGGCCGCCACCAGGCCCCGCGCGGACCCCTGCGGCACCGGCGTGACGTAGTTGACCTGACGCTGGACCACCGACGAGGCCACCCGACGAGCGATCATGATCTGCCTCCTGCTCTGCGCCGCCGGGCGGTCACGACGACGGCTCCCACGACTGCGGCAATGCCAGTATTGGGAAGGCGGGGGCGCGGGCAACGCGATCGACGCCGGTTGAGCACCCTGGGAGAAGGAGGGGTCGGCGGCGCCCGCGAATGATGGGCGACGACCCAGTCCCCCACCCGCGGGAGTCGCGATGCTGGTCCTGGTAACCGGTGGCACCGGATTCATCGGCTCCCACTCGACGGCGGCCATCCTCGACGCCGGCCACCGGGTCCGGATGCTCGTGCGGGACGCGGCCCGCGCCCGACGGGTGCTGACCGCGTCGGGCGCCGACGCCGGGCGGGTGGAGCTGGTCGTCGGTGACGTCACCGACCCCGCCGACGTCGCCCGGGCCGCCGACGGCTGCGCCGCCGCGCTGCACGCGGCCGGCGTGTACAGCTTCGACTCCCGGGACCGGGCGCGGATGCGGGCGGTCAACCTGCGCGGCACCGAGGTCGTGCTCGGGGCGGCGCGGGCGGCGGGCCTCGACCCGATCGTCCACGTCTCCACCTTCGGCGTGCTGCTGCCGGCCGCGCGCTCGCCGCTGACCGTCGACTCGCCGGTCGGCGCGCCGCGGGAGGCGTACCTGCGCAGCAAGGCCGCCGCCGAGCACGTCGCACGCCGGCACCAGGGCGACGGGGCGCCGGTGGTCGTCACGTACCCGCTCGCCTCGCTCGGGCCCGACGACCCGCACCTGGGCGACCAGACGACGCGGGTACGCAACGTGCTGCGCGGCTTGATGCCGATGTGGCCCACCGGCGGCTTCCCCGTCGGCGACGTGCGGGACGTGGCCCGGCTGCACGCCGCGGTGCTCGAACCGGGGCGCGGCCCCCGCCGCTTCCCGGCCCCCGGCCGGTACGTCACGACCCGCGAGTTCGTCGACGCGCTGCGCCGGGTCACCGGGCGGGCCCTGCCCACCCTGCGGCTGCCGGCGCGGGCCCTGCTGCCGATGGGGCACCTGGTCAGCGCGGCGCAGCGGCTGTCGCCCGTGCACCTGCCCGCCGAGCACGGCGCCATCTACCTGTGCGCCACCGCCCGCCCGATCGACGGCACGCCGACGGAGGAACTGCTCGGGCCGGCGAGCCGGTCGCTGGACGAGACGCTGACCGACACCGTGCGCTGGCTGCACCGGACGGGGCGGCTGAGCCGCCGCCAGGCCGGGCGCGCCGCGCTCCCGGCGACCGCCGCGCCGCACCGGGCCGCCGAACCGGCCTGACCCCCTGCCCGGGACCGGGCCCGGCCGCCGCCACCGCACGTACGACCCGCGCGTGGAAATTGCAGCCCGCCCTTCCCACGCGCAATTTTCCGCCAATCGTCCCGGCCACCGCGACATCGGCCTGAGCAAAACGGAAGATGCGTCCCACCTGCGTCGGTCGCCACGATGATGCAGAACTTCACGCACCATCCACACCGCGCGGAAATCTCCGGGCGACCACCATTTCATTCCTTGATTCCGTCGCTTACCGAGCGGTGGTCAAGGCTGCCCGAAAAACGTCTTGGCGGGACCGGAAACCGACGCGCCCGCCCCAAAAGGAGGTAGCCGCCGTGCAACCGGAGACACCAGAGGAACAGCAGGCGCGCGTGCTGACGCTGGAGGCGTTCGCCGACACCATCATCCCCGGGGCGAAGCGGTCCGCCGACGACCGGGCGATCGCGGGCGTCTCGACCGACGGCGGCGCCGTCGAGTCCGGGGCGCTGGCTCTGATGGAGGACCCGGCCGGCGGGCTGTCGCTGATGCTGGGCACGCTCAGTGAGGCCCTCAACGCGCACGCGAGCGGGTACGCCGAGACGAACGGCCTGACCCTCGATCCGAGCGTGCCGCCCTTCGTCGCGCTCGCGTTCGACCACCGCACCGCGCTGTTGAGCCACCTGCTCGCCCCGGACAACCCGGAGAAGGAGATGTGGGTGGGGCTCGCCCTGTTCAGCAACATGGCCTACGACAGCGCCGCGCACATGAACACCGTCGACGCCCTCGCCGCCGGGCACCCGGGGCTGCTGGCGATCGGCATCACCAAGCCCGACGCCGACGGGCTGTGGCGCTTCCCCGAGTACTCGTACGGACGCCCGCTGTCGCGACTGCACCCGCACACCACGCCCACAGGGAGCCCGGCATGACCAGTAACGCAAGCACCGACGTCGTGGTGATCGGCAGCGGCTTCGGCGGGGCGATCCCCGCCTACCACCTGGCCGCGGGCGGGGCGCGCGTGGTGGTCCTGGAGCGGGGCCCGTGGCTGTCCAGCGAGGAGTTCGACCACGACTTCAAGCTCGGCTCGTCGTACACCCGGATCTTCGACTTCACCGTGGGCGACGGGATGAGCGTGCTCGGCGGCAACTGCGTCGGCGGCGGCAGCGTCGTCTACTTCGCCACCATGCCGCGCGCGCCCCGGTTCATCTTCGAGCGGCAGGGCAGCATCGGCCGCCGGATGTGGCCGGCGGCCATCACCCGCGCCACGCTCGACCCCTGGTACGACCGGGTCTGCGAGTCGCTGCCGGTGACCATGCAGAGCTGGGACAAGGTGCCGTACGCCGGCGGCCTGTTCGCGGCGGCCTGCGCGCACGCCGGGCGTACGGCCAACCCGGTGCCGTCGGCGGTGGACGTCGACAAGTGCACCAACTGCAACTGGATGATGGCCGGGTGCCGCTTCGACGCGAAGCGCTCCCTGCTGCTCAACTACCTGCCGGCGGCCCTGGCACACGGCGCCGAGATCCGGCCGCTGCACGAGGTGCAGCACCTCTCCCGCACCGACGACGGCGGGTACCGGGTGCACTACCGCATCGTCGACGCGGAGGACTACCGGATCCTGCACGACAGCGGGACGATCGACGCCAAGATCGTCATCGTGGCCGCCGGGGCCGGGGCCACCCCGGTGATCCTGCAACGCTCGGAGCCCACCCTGGGCACCATGCCCACCGCCGTCGGTCGGTACTTCTCCGGCAACGGGGAGCGGCTCAACACGGCCGTCTTCGACGACGACCGGGTCCGGGAGGTGCTCGGGCTCAGCCGCCCCGACGGAAAGGGCTACGACGCCAACCAGATCGGCCGCGGGCCGACGGTGGCGACGTGGGACCGGCTCGACCCGGACCTGCCCGAGTACGAGCGGTACTCGCTGGAACAGCTCTTCTTCCCGCTGGGGCTGGGCACGATCCTCGCCCAGGTGCCCGACGCGCAGGGCCCGAGCTGGTTCGGCCTGGCCAAGAAGGACATGCTGCGCCGCTGGCAGTCGTGGCTGACGCTGTTCACGATGTCGGAGGACGACAACGAGGGCGTCTTCGGGCCGCCGCCGGCGACCGGCAACGCGGACCGCATCTCCCAGCAGATGCTGGGCCGGGGTCCGTTGCGCTACCGGCCCACCGCCAACACGCTGCGGGGCTGGGCCGCCGCCGACGCGGACGCCCGGGACATCCTGGAGCGCGACGGGCTGGCCCGGGTGATGCCGTGGACCAACGACGTGGTCGGCGCGTACACGGTGCACCCGCTGTCGTCCTGCCGGATCGGCGACGACCCGGCGACGTCGGCCCTCGACGACCGGCACGAGCTGCGCCAGCACCCCGGCATCTTCGTCACCGACGGCTCGGCGGTGCCGGGCGCGCTCACCGTCAACCCGGCCCTCACCATCGCCGCGCTGGCCGAACGCGCCGTGCCCGGCATCGTCCGGGCGGCGCAGGAGCGGGGCGTGCCGGTCACCTACCACGGCTCGCTGCCCGACGGGACGGTCACCGCGGTGCCCCAGGTCGTACCCGGTTAGGGCGGGTGTCGAAGTCCTCGGGCGCCGCCTGGGTCCGCCGCAGGCCGGCCAGGGACTTCGACACCCGCCCTACGTCCAGAACGGGCCGGGGGCGCGCCCCGCCCCCGGCCCCGGCCCGCCCGACCAGGAAGGAAACCGATGGGCAGGCGACTGGCTCGGGTGACGAGCCGCACCATGCTGACCCACGTCCGGCACGTGACGCCGGTCGCCCCGGACGCCGCCGACGGGCCCGTCGCGCGGGTCTACGGGCAGATGGCCGACGACTTCGGCGTCCTCGCGCCCCCGGTGCTGCTGCACTCCCCCGCCCCCGACGTGCTGCGCGCGTGCTGGCTGATGCTGCGCGAGACGCTGCTCGCCGAGGGGCTGGTCGGCCGCGACGCGAAGGAGGTGGTCGCCGCCGCCGTCTCCGAGAGCAACCGGTGCCCGTACTGCGTGGAGGTGCACGGCGCGACGGCGGCGGGGCTGCTGGGCGACGCGGGCGGGTGGCTGACGGCCGGGGTCGGCGGGATCGGCGACCCCCGGCTGCGGGCCCTGGCCGACTGGGCCCGGCACAGCGGGGACGACGACCTCGCGCGCCGCCGGCCCCCGCCGTTCCCCGCCGAGCACGGACCGGAACTGATCGGCGTGGCGGTGGCCTTCCACTACCTGAACCGGATGGTGAGCGTCTTCCTCCAGGACTCCCCGTTGCCGCCCACGCCGGCCGGGGTCCGCGCCGGCCTCCGGCGCACGGCCGCCCGCATCATGGGGGCGCTGGCCCGCACCGGCCGGCCCCCCGGTCGTTCCCTGGAGCTGCTGCCGCCCGCGCCGCCGGAGGCCGACCTGGCCTGGGCCCTCGGGCAGCCGCACGTGGCCGCCGCCTTCGCCCGGGCCGGCCAGGCCGTTCGTCGCGCCGGCGCGGCCGCCCTGCCGGAGCACGTCCGGCGGCGGGTCCTGGCCTGCGTGGCCGACCCGCCGCCCCCGGAGCCGGGCGGGCGGTGGTTCGACGCCGTGGTCGCCGAGCTGTCGCCGCCCGAGCGACCCGCCGCCCGGTTGGCGCTGCTGACCGCGCTCGCGCCGTACCGGGTCACCGACGCCGACGTCGCCGCCTGTCGCGACGGCGGCGCCGACGACGCCGCGCTGCTCGCGATCACGGCCTGGGCGAGCCTGGCCGCGGCCCGCCGGATCGGGGCGCGGCTGTACGGTGGCGGCCTCGGGCCGCCCCCGGCCGGCGTGCCCGGCGCCGACGCCGCCGTCGGGGAGGAGGCCTCGCGTGCGGGCGAGGCGTGACCCGGGGCGGGCCGTCGACCCGGTGACGCCGCCGCGGGCGAGGCCCGGCAACCCGTGGGCGGCCCTGCTGGTGCTGTGCCTCGGCAACTTCCTGATCCTGCTCGACACGAGCATCGTCAACACGGCCGTGCCGGACATGATGCGGTCCCTCGACACCGGCATCGACAGCATGCTCTGGGTGCTCAACGGCTACCTGCTGGCGTTGGCGTCGTTGCTGATCGTCGCCGGGCGCCTCGGCGACCTGTTCGGTCCGCGTACCGTCTTCATGGCCGGCATGGCGGTGTTCGCGGTGGCCTCGGTGCTCTGCGGCGCCGCCCAGTCACCGGGGCAGCTCATCGCCGCGCGGGTGGTGCAGGGCGTGGGCGCCGCCGCGCTGCTGCCGCAGGCGCTGGTCCTGATCTCCGGCATCTTCCCGGCTTCGCGGCGGGGCGCCGCCTTCGGGATCTTCACCGCCGTCGCCGGCGTGGCCGCCGTCAGCGGCCCCACCCTCGGCGGCCTCGTGATCACCCGGCTCGGCTGGGAGTGGATCTTCTATCTCAACGTGCCACTCAGCGCGGCGGGCGTCGCCCTGGCCTGGTGGCTCGTGCCCGACCTGCGTACCCGCCGGCCGCGTCACCTCGACGTGGTCGGCGTGCTCCTGGCCACGGCCGCGCTGGTGGGCCTCATGTACGCCCTCATCGAGGGCGAACGGCACGACTGGGGCACGGTACGCGGGCCCGTCGGCATCCCGGCGATCCTGGTCGCCACGGCGGTGTGCGCGGTGGTGTTCGCGCTGCGCGAGCGCCGGCAGCGGGAGCCGCTCGTCCCGCCCGCGCTGTTCCGCCTCGCCAACTTCGGTCCGGCGACGGTGATCACGCTCGTCAGCTCCTTCGGGCTGTACGGCTTCCTGCTGGTCTTCGTC
Source organism: Micromonospora echinofusca (assembly GCF_900091445.1). Taxonomy (NCBI): domain Bacteria; kingdom Bacillati; phylum Actinomycetota; class Actinomycetes; order Micromonosporales; family Micromonosporaceae; genus Micromonospora; species Micromonospora echinofusca. The sequence continues at coordinate 2,309,037 of NZ_LT607733.1, read as the reverse complement.
ATCGAGACGCAGGCGCTGCTCGGCATGAGCCCGCTGGAGTCGGGACTCGCCGCGCTGCCGTGGACGGTGGTGCTCAGCGCCGTCGCGCCGGTCGCCGGGCGGCTCACCGACCGCCTCGGCGGCCGGCGGCTGCTCGCCGGCGGGCTCACCGTGTACGCGCTCGGCGTGCTGGGCATGGCGCTGCTGGTCACGCCGCACTCCACGGCCGGCACGTTCGTCGTGCCGCTGATCGCCGTCGGCGTCGGCATGGGGGCGTCCATCGCGCCGACCACCACCGAGGCCATGCGCCACGTCCCCGCCCACCTGGCCGGCGCCGCCGCGGGCGTGCTCAACACGGCGCGCCAGGTCGGCGGGGCGCTCGGCGCGGCGGTCGTCGGCGCCGTCCTGCAACACCGGCTGGCCGACGCCCTGCCCGAGGCCGCCCGGGCGGGCGCGGCGCAGCTGCCTCCCGAGGCCCGGGCGGACTTCCTGCACGGATTCGGCGTGGCCGCCGGCGAGGGCGTCAAGCTGGGCGCCGGCCAGGCCGGCGGTTTCGTCGTGCCGGCCGGGACCCCGCCGGAGCTCGCCGACCGGTACCGGGAGGTGGCGCAGGCCGCCTTCGCCGACGCCTTCCTGCCGGCCGTGCGGCCGGCGCTGGGCGTGGTGGTGGGCGTCCTGCTGCTCGGCGGCCTGTTCGCGCTGCGGCTGCGACGGTCGCCATCTCACCAGGTATGACCTCCGGTCGCGGCGAGCCGCGGCCGGCCGGGAACTGTCAGGGAGAACCGTCGGGCCGGGAGCCCGACGGTTCTTCCCGTCGTGAGGTCGAGCCCGCGCAGGGCGGGAGGCGTGGCCGTCCCCAAGCGCGCGACGTCGCGCAGCACGCCCTTTCACGGTGGCGCTGTCTGACGCGGCGGTCGACGAATCGTCGGGGCGGAAATGGCGCACGGGACGGCGTTTCCGGGGTCCGGTCCGCCGTCGCGCGAAACCGGCCGGCCCCACCCGGTCACGCGAATCCCCGCCGCTTCGCGCACGGATCGGGCCAGCCGTCGTCGCTGAGCCGGAAGAGGGCCGCGGGCGCGGTCTCCGGCCGCCTCTCCGACCGCTTCCAGGGGCGCACGCAAAGGGCGCCCGCCGGACCCGGACGACGGGTTCGGGGGGCGCACCGCAGCGGACCCGACACGAGCGGCGCGGGCGCGGCGGACCTCGTCGTCCGCCGCGCCCGCGCCATGCACCCGGCGGGCCCGTGCGTCAGATGTACGGCGAGTTGGGCTCCAGGCCGCAGAGGACCCGGCCGTACAGCTCGTAGTTGGTCTCCGGCAGCATCAGCGCGTGCATGTTGACGACCTGCACGTCGCGGGCGATGCGCTGGATCGGCACGCTGTTGTAGATGGACGAGCCGCCGCTGGCCATGTTGAAGATGTCCACGGCCTCCTTGCCGAGCTGGCAGACGGCGCCGACGTCGGCCCGGGAACGGGCCCGCTCCTCCAGGGTCAGGGACTCGCCGGACAGGCCCTTGTCGTCGACCAGCCCGGTGACCCGGTGGGCGTGGAACTCCGCCTGGTCGATCTTCATGACGGCCTCGGCGACCCGGAGATGGGTGATCGGGGCCTCGCGCTGGCTGTCGTACTCGGTGTAGGTGATCTTCCGGCCAGGCAGCCGCTCGAAGAAGACCTCCCGGGCCGCCCTGGCCAGCCCGACCACGGTGCCGACCGAGGAGGCGGCGGCCACGCCGAGCAGCGTCGTGCGGTACATCGGCAGGTCGGCGTTCAGGACGGAGGCGTACTGGTTCTGCAGGACCGCCGGCAGCGGCAGCGCCCGCTCCTGGGGCACGAAGACGTCCCGGGCGACGGTGGTGACGCTGCCCGAGCCGCGCATGCCGGCCGTGTACCAGTCGTCGACGATCTCCAGGTCCGACATCGGCACCAGCGCCATCACCGGCCAGAGCCCGGCGCCGTCCGGAGTCGGCGCCATGGCGATGATCTCCTGCCAGTGGCTGTGCTGGGCGCCGCTGATGAAGCCCCACTGACCGTTGACCACCAGGCCGCCCTCCTTGGGGGTGGCCATCGCGGACGGGCTCAGCGTGCCGCACACCCGGACGTCGGGCGTGGCGTGGACCTCGTCCTGGACCTCGTCCGGGAACATGCCCACCATCCAGCCGGGGATCGTCCAGACCGACATGGTCCAGCCGACCGAGCCGTCACCGCGGGCCAGTTCTGCGGTGACCTCCGCCTGCGTACGGGTGTCGGACTCGTATCCGCCGTACCGGGTGGGCACCCGCATCTTGAAGAAGCCGGCCTCCGCCATCGCGTCGACCACCTCGTCGTGCAGGCGCCGATTCTCCTCCGACCAACCGGCGTGCTTTCGCAGCAGCGGCACCAGATCGGTGGCCCGCTTGACCAGTTCGGTCCTGGACGGTGCTTGGGTGACCTCCACCCGGTCCTCCTTCGAGATAGTCGTGTCGTTACGGTCAGGCCGCGAGCGCGGCCGTGTTCACGGGCAGCGGCGGGGCCCCGCTGATCAGGTCTGCCGCCTTCTCGGCGATGGCCATCACCGCGGCGTTCGGGTTGCCGCGGATCAGCGTCGGCATGACCGAGGCGTCGACCACCCGCAGCCCCTCCACGCCGCGCACCCGCAGGTCGGCGTCGACGACCGTGCCCATGGCACAGGTGCCGGCCGGGTGGTAGATGGAGTGCGCGTACTGACGGACGTAGGTGCGCAGGTCGTCGTCCGACTCCGACGCAGGCGGCTGGTACGCCGCCTCCGTGTAGGGCTTCAGGGCCGGCTGCCGCGAGATCTCCAACCCGATGCGCACACCGTCGATCGCGACCCGCATGTCGGCCTCGTCCGCGAAGTAGTTGTGCACGATCTTCGGCTTCGCCGTCGGGTCGTCGGAGGCCAGGGTCACGTAGCCCCGGCTACGCGGGGTGAGGATCGACGGACCGTACGAGAAGGCGTGGTGGGTCGGCGTGCCGAGGCCGCTGTCGGCGAACATGACGGGCGCTCCCAGGTACTCCACGTCGGGAGCCGGCAGGTCGTCCCGGGTCCGGGCGAACCCGCCGGACTCCGGGCCGTTGGACGTCAGCGGTCCCGTGCCCTCCGCCATGAACTGCTCCACGTTGGCCGGTGCGCCGGCGACGAGCAGGCTGATCGGGTGGGAGTGCGTGAAGATCAGCGGCACCAGGGCGTGGTCCTGGAGCCCCTGGCCCACCGCGGGCTGGTCGAGCACGACCGGCATGCCGAGCGCGGCCAGCAGGTCGGCGGGACCGACGCCGGAGTGCATCAGCAGGTGCGGGCTGTTGTAGGCCCCGCCGGCGAGGATCACCTCGCGTTCCGCCCGGACCGTGATCTCGTCGTCCAGGCGCTGACCGACGACCCCCACGGCCCGCCCGTGGTCGAACAGGACCCGGTGCACCTGCAGGTTCGTCTCGACCGTCAGGTTCGGCCGGTCGAGCGCCGGGTGCAGGAACGCGGTGGCGGCGCTCGCGCGGCGGCCGTCCCGCTGGGTGACCTGGAAGAACCCGAACCCGTCCTGCTCGGCCCCGTTGAAGTCCGGGTTGACGGCGTGCCCGGCCTCGGCCGCGGCCTCCACGAAGGCCTTCGACATCGGGTTCTTCGCCCGGCCCTCGGAGACGGCGAGGGGGCCGCCGACCCCGTGGTACGTCGACTCGCCCCGCTCGTTGTCCTCCGAGCGCTTGAAGTACGGCAGCAGCTCGTCGAAGCTCCAGCCCGGCTGCCGCCAGCCGTCGAAGTCGAGCCGGTTCCCCCGGATGTAGATCATCGTGTTGATCGAGCTGGTGCCGCCGAGCACCCGCCCGCGCGGGAGGTAGACGCGACGGCGGTCGAGGAACGGCTCGTCGTGCGTGTCGTAGTCCCAGTCGAGGCGGGTGCGGAAGAGCTTGCCGAAGGCGGCCGGAATGTGAATGTTCGGCGCGTTGTCCGCCGGCCCCGCCTCGATGAGGCAGACCGTCACCTCCGGATTCTCGCTCAATCGCGCCGCGAGCACACACCCGGCGGTTCCTCCGCCGACGACGACATAGTCGTACATTCACTCCTCCTTAGAATGCGCTGGGTCAAGGATGAGCCGACGGGCCGCCGAGTTCGCCTCCGAGAATGCTTTCCTGCGGGACGTCCGTCCGACCGAGTTGCCTTGTTCCGGCCCGGTCGGCGATTCGAAAATGAGGCGGCGGGACGGCCACGTCGGCAACGGCGGCGACGATCGGTCGCCGTTGCGGCGGGCGTCGTCGAGGACCCGTCGTCGCCCCGGACCGGGACGGCCGGGGCGACGTTGGCGGACTGCCGGGACGGGAGGCGGTCAGCGACCGGCCAGGGCGAACTGGCCGGGGGCACGACCGGCCCCGGCCGGTCCCCGGTACGCCTGGGCGATGTCCAGCCAGTGGTCGGCCAGCGTGCCGGAGGCGGTGAGGCGGAGGTCGTCGCGGTGCCGGCGCCGCGTGACCAGCAGGCAGAAGTCGTGGGCCGGGCCGGTGATCCGCTGCTCGGCGTCGAGCGGCCCGAAGTCCCACCGGGCCCCGGACGGGGCGGTCAGCTCGAAGCGGAACTCCTCGTCCGGCGGCGTCAGGCCCCGGGCCAGGTAACCGAAGTCCCAGACCCGCACGGCGAACGCGACGAGGTGGCGGATCCGGTCGGTGACCTGGCGGCGCACGCCCAGCGTGTCGGCGATGTCCTGACCGTGCCCAAACAGCTCCATCATCCCGGCGCTGGCGAGGACCGCGGGCGGCAGCGGATTGACCAGCCAGGGCACCATCTGCTTCGGCGGTACGGCGGCGAGGGCCTCGATCGCCTTGTCGCGCTCGGCCCGCCACCGGGTCAGCAGCACCTCCGGCGGGTCGGCCAGGAATTCGGCCAACGCCTGCTGCACGTTGGCGTCGAAGTCGGCGCCGAGCTGCGAGAGCATCGCGGTGAACCGGGCCGGGGCGCCGGCGGCGAGCCCGGCGAGGCGGAACGTGGCGGCGAGGTGGGCCACCTGGTGGCTGATCGTCCAGCCGGGGGCGGGCGTCGGCAGCGCCCAGCCGTCGGCGTCGAGGCCGGCGACGAGGCTGTCGAACTCTTCGCCGTCCGCCGTCAGGGCGGCTATCACGTTCGGGGAGGCGGTCACGTCTCTGTCCTTCCTGAGGGGCCAGACGAGGAGTGCGCGGCACCGCGAGCCGCCACGGTGGTCGCAGGCTGCCGGTGGATGTCCGCTCGCCGCTCGGGACGGATGACTCACTCATCCGGTCCGGCACGGGGCCGTCGTACGCCCGTCCGGCGACGTGCCTCCACTATGTGGCCCGGGTCCGCCGGGCGTCTTCTCCCGCCGTGCGGTGCCGCCGGTCCGGCCGTCACCGCCGGATCAGCACCTCCGGCAGCGGCTTGCGGACCAGGTCCGGCACCGTCGCGTCGGGCGCCGGGTAGCCGACCGGCATGACCAGGTACGGACGTTCCTCCGGCGGCCGTTCGCACACCTCGTTGAGGAAGCGCATCGGGCTCGGCGTGTGCGTCAGGGTGGCCAGGCCGGCGTGGTGCAGTGCCGTGATCAGCACGCCGACGGCGATGCCCACGGATTCCTTGACGTAGTAGGGCTTCGGGGTGCGGGGGCCCTGGTGCACCTCGAACACCACGATCACGACCGGCGCCACCTCCAGGAAGGGCTTGTGCCAGTCCGTACCGATCGGGGCGAGCGCCTCCAGCCACTGCGCCGACGCGCGCCGGGCGTAGAACTCGCGCTCCTCGGCCTCGGCGGCCTCCCGCAGCCGGCGCTTGCGGGCCGCGTCGGTGACCACGACGAACCGCCACGGTTGCAGGTTGGCGCCGCTCGGCGCGGTCGCCGCCGCGCGGATCGCCTCCTCGACCACCTCCAACGGCACCGGCCGTGGCGAGAAGTGCCGGATGGAGCGCCTGGCGGCCATCCGGTCGGCGAAGGTGCGTGCGGTGCGCACCATGTCGCCCGAGGTCTGCGAGTCGGATTCCAGGTCACCGGTCGTTTCAGCCATGAGCGCCTCCCCGTGCGATCGACGGATCCAGCATCGCCCAGCGGCGCGGGGCGCGTTTACGCAACCGTGCGGACTTGCCGGCCTCGCTCGCGGGCCCCCGGCCCTCACCCGTCCGTCGACGAGCCCTGCCCGGCCGGTACCGCGTCGAGCGGTCGGGGCCCGCCGAGCGCCGCGCTCGTCCCCGGCTCCGGGGAGACGGCGGGCCCGGCCGGCGGCGCGGCGAGGATCCGGGCCGTCAGGGCGGCCAGCAGCGCGGTGCGCTCCGGCATCCGCGCGACGTCGACGTACTCGCCGCGCGCGTGCGGCAGGCCGCCCACCCCGCCCAGGCCGTCCAGGGTCGGTACGCCGAGGGCGCCGGTGAAGTTGGCGTCGGAGGCGCCCGGGGCGGCGACGCCGCGCACGGCCGGCAGCCCCAGGTCCGCCGCCGCCGACTGCGCGATCCGCAGCAGGGGCGTCGATACGGCGGCCGGCAGCGGATACCGGTTGATCCCGCCGCTGACGGTCAACCGCGCGTCGGGCAGCCGGGGGGTCAGCTCGCGGACCAGCCGGTCCACCCGGTGCAACTCCTCGCGGGTCCAGGCCCGCACGTCGACGCAGAGGACCGCGGACTCGGGCACCACGTTCGTCATCGTGCCGGCGGAGAGCACCGTCGGGGTGACGCTCGTCTCCCCCACGGCGAAGGCCTGCACCGCGAGGACGTGGTGGGCGAGTTCGACCCCGGCGTTGACGCCCCGGTGCGGTTCGACGCCGGCGTGGGCCGCCCGGCCGCCGACCGTGATCCGGTAGACGGAGCCGCCCTTACGGGCGACCTTCAGGTCGCCGCCCTCGGTGCTCGGCTCGCCGACCAGCACCGCACCGGAACGCCGGGCCTGCTCCTCGATCAGCGGGCGGGAGGTGACCGAACCGCTCTCCTCGTCGCAGGTGAGCAGCAGCCCGACCCGCGAGGTGTCCGGCAGCAGTTCCAGCGCGGTGAGCATCTGCACGATCCCGGCCTTCATGTCGCAGACCCCGGGCCCCGTCGCGGTGCTCCCGGTCAGCGTGAAGGGCCATTCGGAGATGGTTCCGGCCGGCCACACCGTGTCGTAGTGACCCAGCAGCAGCACGCGCTGGTCAGGGGCCGACCAGAGCAGGTGCGGCAGCCCGTCGAGGACCACGCGACGCCCCCGCCGGCCCAGCGCGGCGTCCCCCCACGCCTGGAGCAGGTCGGCGCAGGCGGCCAGCTCCGGGCCCGCGCCCGGCGGCGACTCGCAGGTCACCAACCGGCGCAACCGCTGCGTCAGCACCCCGGCCCGCGCCTGCGCCCCGCGCCGAAATATATCGACATCCACCATCATCCGATGGTGGCACCGCCGCCCCGACCGCCACAGGGCACGCCGCCCGACACCGCACGGACGCGGTGGTACGGGGCCCGACACGGCATCCTGGAAGACGGGGGTGGGTCACGGCGACGCGGCGCAGACGGCGACGTCCGCCCCGCCGGGTGCGGCGGGGCGGACGTGGAGGCCGTTCTCGAGCGGGTGCCGGCGGGGCCGACCCCGCGATTCGTCAGTGGCTCATCTCGAGCTGGCCGCGCAGCTTGACCAGCGCGCGGGCGAGCAGGCGGGAGACGTGCATCTGGGAGACGCCGACCTGCGCCGCGATCTCGCTCTGGGTCAGGTTGCCGTAGAAGCGCAGGGTGAGGATCTTCTGCTCGCGCTCGTCGAGGGTGGCCAGCGCCGGGCCGAGGGCGACGCGCAGCTCGGCCAGCTCGAACTCGCCGTCCTCGGCGCCCAGGGTGTCGCCGAGCTCGGTGGCGCTGTCGCCGTCGCCGATGGGGGTGGACAGGGAGACGGCGTTGTAGGCACGCGCGCCCTCGAGCCCTTCCAGGACCTCTTCCTCGGTGACGCCGAGGTGGGTGGCGATGTCGGCGACCGTCGGCGCGCGGTTGAGCGTCTGGGTGAGGGTGCCGTTGGCCTCGGAGATGCGCAGCCGCAGCTCCTGGAGGCGACGCGGGACCCGGATGTTCCAGGTGCGGTCGCGGAAGTGGCGCTTGATCTCACCGAGGATCGTCGGGATGGCGAAGCCGGCGAAGTCGACGCCCCGGGAGGCGTCGAACCGGTCCACGGCCTTGATCAGCCCGAGCGCCGCGGTCTGGGCCAGGTCCCCGTTGGGCTCACCGCGCCCGCTGTAGCGGAAGGCGAGGTGGTGGGCCAGCGGCAGCCACGCCTCGATCACCCGTGCCCGCAGCGCCGGCCGGTCGGGGTGCCCCTCCGGCAGGGCGGCGAGGGCGGCGGTCAGCTCGCTCGCGCGGGTCTCGTCACCGGATACCGTGGTGGCGGCGTCGGTGCTGGCGGTCGGCGCGGTCGTCGTGGTGATCATGCTGCCCTTCCCTGTCCTACCGATGCGGCGGCGCCGGGAACCGACGACCGCAGTGCCACCACCCTAGACCAACGGCCGCCGCCATATCAACCGAACGGCCGATGGATAAAAGCGACAGAAACTCCCGAAGGAGGCGCGAACGGTGTGGCTCCCGCCACGCGCGGCCGGCGCCGCCGGCACTCAGGGGGACGGCGGCTGCCCGTAGAGCCGACTCACCGTCTCGGCGACGCAGACCGGCTTGCCACCCGCGTCGCACTCCACGGTCACGGCGGTGACCAGCTGCACCCCGCCCGCCACCGGGGACACCTCGGCGATGGTGGCGACGGCCCGGACCGCCGTGCCGACCCGTACGGGGGCGGGGAACCGCACCCGGTTCAGGCCGTAGTTGACCCCCATCCGCACGCCCCGCACCCGGTAGAGCCGGCCCACCAGCGCCGGCAGCAGGGACAGCGTGAGGTAGCCGTGGGCGATCGTGCCGCCGTACGGGCCGGTGGCGGCCCGCTGCGGGTCGAGGTGGATCCACTGGTGGTCGTCGGTGGCGTCGGCGAACAGGTCGACGCGCCCCTGGTCGATCCGCTGCCACGGCCCCGGGCCGAGGGTCTGCCCGACCGCCGCGGCCAGCTCGTCGAGGGAGTCGAAGGTCCTCATGCCAGGTGCCCTCCCAGCCGGGTGTAGCCGCGCAGCAGGTCCCGCGCGATGATGAGCCGCTGCATCTCGTCGGTGCCCTCGAAGATGCGGTAGAGCCGCACCTGCCGGTACCAGCGTTCGACGGGCAGCTCCCGGGTGTAGCCCATGCCGCCGTGGATCTGGAGCACCCGGTCGACCACGCGGTTGACCATGCCGGCGCCGTAGAGCTTCGCCATCGAGGAGGCGTGCCGCGGGTCCATGCCCTGGTCCACCGTCCAGGCCGCCCGCAGGATGAGCCAGCGGGCCGCCTCCAGCTCGGTCTCGGAGTCCGCGATCATCCACTGGATCGCCTGGTTGTCGCCGATCGGCCGGCCGAACGTCTGGCGGGTGGTGGCGTAGTCGATCGCCATCCGCAGCGCGCGCTCGGCGATGCCGACCGCGTGCGAGGGGATGGTGTAGCGCCCCTTGCCGATCCACTCCATCGCGAGGGCGAACCCCTGGCCCGGCTCGCCGAGGATGTTGCGCTGCGGCACCCGTACGTCGTCGAAGACCAGCGCCGCCGGCCCACCCTCGCCCATGGTCTGGATGAACTCCGAGCGCCAGCCCATCGCCCGGTCCACCAGGAAGGCCGTGGCACCGCCGTTGCGGGCCCCCTTCTCCCGGTCGGTGACCGCGATGACGATGGCGAAGTCGGCCTCGTTGCCGCCGGTGATGAAGGTCTTCTCGCCGTTGAGCACCCAGTCGTCGCCGTCGCGGCGGGCGCTGAGCCGGATGTTGGCGGCGTCGCTCCCGGCGCCCGGCTCGGTGATCGCGAAGCAGCTGCGCCGCTCCCCCTCGATCGTCGGGATCAGGAACTCCCGCTGCTGATCCTCGTTGGCCCGGAACAGGATGTTGTCGGCCTCGCCGCCGAAGCGGAACGGCACGTACGAGCGGCCCAGCTCGGTCCAGATCAGCGACTGGGTGACGGCCGGCAGGTCCATGCCGCCGTACGCCTCGGGGGTGGCCAGCCCCCAGAAGCCGAAGGCGCGCGCCTTGAGCTGCAACTCGCGCAGCTCGTCGGGTTCCAGCCCGGGCCGGTGGGCGCGTTCGCGCCGCAGCAGCTCCTGCTCCAGCGGCATGACCTCCCTGGTGATGAAGTCGCGGGCCGTGTCGCGGATGGCCCGTTCGGTGTCCGAGAGCGCGAAGTCCATGTCCCCTCCGGGGTCGGGTGCGGTGGTACGCGCCTCAGCGCGCGCCGCCGTTGACGTACAGGGTCTGACCGCTGACGTACGAGGCGTCGTCGCTGGCCAGGAAGGCGATCACCGAGGCGATCTCGGCGGGCTGGGCGACCCGGCGCAGCGGGGTGTGCTCGGCGACCGCCCGCTGGTGCGCCTCGGGGCTGCTGCCCACCCGCTCGGCGGTGGCGGCGGTCATCGCGGTGGCCACGTAGCCGGGGGCGACCGCGTTGACGGTGACGTTGAACGGGCCCAGCTCGACGGCGAGGGTGGCGGTGAGGCCCTGCACGCCCGCCTTGGCCGCCGCGTAGTTGACCTGGCCCCGATTGCCGAGCGCGGAGCGGCTGCTGAGGTTGACGATCCGGCCGTAGCGGGCCGCCACCATGTGTTCCTGCGCCGCCTGGCAGCACAGGAACATGCTCGTCAGGTTGGTGGTCAGCACCGCCTCCCACTCGGGCAGCGGCATCTTGAACAGCAGGTTGTCGCGGGTGATCCCGGCGTTGTTGACGAGCACGTGCAGCCCGCCGTACGCCTGGAGGACCTGGTCGGTCATGGCGGCGACCGCCGCGGCGTCGGTCACGTCGCAGCCGATGCCGACGGCCCGGCCACCGGCGGCGGCGATCTCGTCGGCGACGGCCCGGGCGCGCGCCGCGTCGAGGTCGACCACGGCGACCGCCGCGCCCTCGGCGGCCAGCCGGTGCGCGGTTGCCGCGCCGATGCCCTGCGCGGCGCCGGTGACGACGGCGACCCGGTCGGCGAATCTGGTCACGGTTTCTCCCTGGCTTCTAGAAGGCGTTGACGCCGGTGAGCGCGCGTCCGATGAGCAGCTGCTGGATCTGGCTGGTGCCCTCGTAGAGGGTGGCGACGCGGGCGTCGCGCAGGTACTTGCCGACCGGGTACTCGTCGATGTAGCCGTAGCCGCCGAAGACCTGCACCGCGTTGTTGGCCGCGCGCACGGCGGCCTCGCTGGCGAAGAGCTTGGCCATCGACGCCTCGGTGGCGAACGGCTCGCCCCGGTCGATCAGGTCGGCCACCCGCCACACGAGCAGGCGCGCGGCGTCGGTGTCGACGGCGATGGCGGCGAGCAGTTGCTGCACGAGCTGGTGGGCGGCGATGGGCTTGCCGAACTGGGTGCGCTGCCCGGCGTAGCCGACGGCCGCGTCCAGGCAGCCCTGGGCGATGCCGACGCAGCCGGCGGCCACGGACATCCGGCCCTTGGCCAGGGTGGCGAGGGCGAGCCGGAAGCCGGCGCCCTCGTCGCCCAGGCGCGCCGAGTCCGGCACCCGTACGCCGTCGAAGCGCAGCTCACCGGTGGCCTGCCCGCGCAGCCCCAGCTTGCCGTGGATCTCCCGCCGGGTCAGGCCCGGCGCGTCGGTGGGCACCAGGAACGCGCTGATGCCCCGGTGCCCGGGGCCGCCGGTGCGGGCGAAGACCAGCGCGACGTCGGCCGTGGTGCCGTTGGTGATGAACATCTTCGCGCCGGTGATCAGCCAGTCGGTGCCGTCGCGCACCGCCCGGGTGGTCAGCGCGGCGGCGTCGGAGCCGCTGTCCGGCTCGGTCAGCGCGAAGCAGCCGAGCGCCGCGCCGGAGCAGAGCCGGGGCAGCCACTGCTCCCGCTGGGCCGGGGTCCCGTGCGCGGCGACGGACTTGGCGACCAGGCCGAGGGAGACCGAGACGATGCCGCGTACGGCGGAGTCGCCGCGGCCGAGTTCCTCCAGCACCAGGCAGTAGGAGAGGTGGTCGCCGCCGGACCCGCCGTCGTCCTCGCCGATGGTGAGACCCAGGAAGCCCAGCTCGCCGAGCTTGCCGACGATGTCGGGGTCGACGGACTCCCGGCGGTCCCAGGTGGCCGCGTGCGGCACCACCTCGCGGTCGACGAAGTCCGCGGCGAGCCGGCGGACCGCCGCCTGCTCGGCGGAGAGTTCCAGATCCATGAGCCTTAAACTAGCGGTGCAAGTTTAATTCCGTCCAGACCCGGTTGTGGCAGAGTCTGCGAGGGACGACCCGAGCGAAGGAGGACCGGATGCCCCGGCCGCGGCAGGCGCTGCTCAGCCGGCAGCGGATCGTCGAGACCGCCGCCGCGCTGATCGACGCCGAGGGGTTGGAGGGCTTCTCCACCCGCCGGCTCGCCGCCGAGCTCGGGGTACGCGGGCCGTCGCTCTACAACCACTTCGCCACCAAGGACGAGATCCTCGACGCGGTGGCCGACAGCGTCACCGGCCAGGTGGACGTGTCGTTCTTCGGCACCGTCGACTGGCGCGAGGCGCTGCGCCGGTGGGGGCACTCCTACCGGGCCGCGCTGGCGGCGCACCCGAACATCGTGCCGTACCTGGCCCGGGGCCCGGGGCGCCGGCCGGCGGCGCTGACCATGGCCGACGCCGTCTACGGCGGACTGGTCGCCGCCGGGTGGCCGCCGGCCCGGGCGACCCACATCGGCGCGCTCATGCGCTACTTCGTGGCCGGCTCGGCGCTGGGCTCGTTCGCCCGGGGCTTCGTCGAGGACCCGGGGCTGTACGCGGAGCAGTACCCGCACCTGACCCAGGCCCACCGACTGGCCGAGCATCAGCAGCAGGTGGACGAGGGCGCCTTCGCGCTGGGCCTGGACGCGCTGATCCACGGGCTGTCGCGCACCTACGAGGAGCACATCGGGCCGCTGCCACCCCTCCCGCCGGCCGGCGACGCGTACTAGAGTCAAAACTTGCACTGCTAGTTTTGGCCGACGTACGTGAGGGGCACGATGGATCTCGCACGGACCGACTTCTACCTCGACGGACAGTGGGTCGCCGCCGGCGCCGGGGAGACCGTCGCGGTGCGGAACCCGGCGACCGAGGAGGTCATCGCCGCCGTCCCGGCCGGCACCGCCGCCGACATCGACCGCGCCGTCGCGGCGGCCCGGGCCGCCTTCCCCGGCTGGGCCGACACCGCGCCCGCCGCGCGGGCCGCCCGCCTGGACCGGCTGCACGCCGCGCTCTCCGCCCGGGCCGACGAGGTCGCCCGCACCGTCGCCCTGGAGCTGGGCACCCCGCTGAAGGTGGCCACCCGGGTCCAGGCCGGCCTGCCGCTGACGGTCCTGCACAGCTACGTCGAGCTGGCCGCCCGCCCCCCGGCCGACGAGACCGTCGGCAACTCGCTGGTGGTCCGGGAACCGGTCGGCGTGGTCGGGGCGATCACCCCCTGGAACTACCCGCTGCACCAGGTCGTCGCGAAGCTGGCCCCCGCCCTGGCCGCCGGCTGCACGGTGGTGCTCAAGCCGAGCGAGCTGACCCCGCTGACGGCGTACCTGCTCTTCGACGCGATCCACGAGGCCGGTCTCCCGCCCGGGGTGGTCAACCTGGTCACCGGCACCGGCCCGGTCGTCGGCGAGGCCATCGCCGCGCACCCCGACGTCGACATGGTCTCCTTCACCGGCTCGACGGCCACCGGCCGGCGGATCTCCCACCTCGCCGCCGACCGGATCGCCCGGGTCGCCCTGGAACTCGGCGGCAAGTCGGCCAACCTCGTCCTCGACGACGCCGACCTGGGCACGGCCGTGAAGGTGGGGGTCGGCAACGCCTTCCTCAACTCCGGGCAGACCTGCACCGCCTGGACCCGGCTGCTGGTGCACCGCGACCGCTACGACGAGGCCCTCGACCTGGCCGCCAAGGTCGCGGCCGGCTACCGGCTGGGCGACCCGTTCGACCCGGCCACCCGGCTCGGCCCGCTGGTCTCCGCGGCGCAGCGGGAACGGGTCCTCGGGCACGTCGCCCGAGGGCTGGCCGACGGGGGCCGACTGGTGTGCGGCGGGCCCGACGCGCCGGTGCCGGACCGGGGGTTCTTCGTCGCCCCGACGGTGATCGCCGACGTCGACCCCGACAGCGCCCTGGCCCAGGAGGAGGTCTTCGGCCCGGTGCTCGCGGTCATCGGGTTCGACGACGAGGACGAGGCGGTGGCCATCGCCAACAACTCCCGCTACGGGCTGGCCGGCGCGGTCTGGTCGGCCGACGAGGAGCGGGCGCTGCGGGTGGCCCGGCGGATGCGTACGGGCGCCGTCGACGTCAACGGCGCCCCCTTCAACCCGCTCGCCCCGTTCGGCGGCTACAAGCAGTCCGGCCTCGGCCGGGAGCTGGGCCGGCACGGGCTCGAGGAGTTCCTCCAGGTCAAGGCCATCCAGCGATGAGGGCGCTGGTCGTACGGGCCGTCGGTGCCCCGCTGCGGGTGGAGGAGATCGAGCTGCCCGCCCTGGGTCCGCACGAGGTACGGGTGAGCGTCCGGGCCGCCGGCGTCTGCCACTCCGACCTGTCCATGGTCGACGGCACGCTCGCGCCGCCGTACCCGCTGGTGCTGGGGCACGAGGCGGCGGGGGTGGTGGTCGAGGTCGGCGAGGGGGTCACGCGGGTCGCGCCGGGCGCGCACGTGGTGCTGAACTGGGCCCCGCCCTGCCGCGACTGCTGGTACTGCCGGCGGGACGAGCCGTGGCTGTGCGAACGCACCGGAGCGCCCTCGGCCCCCCGGGGGCGGACGTCGTCCGGCGAGCCCCTGCACGTCACGCTCGGCCTCGGCGCCCTCGCCGAGGAGGTGGTGGTGCCGCAGGACGCCGTCATCGGAGTCCCGGCGGAGCTGCCCTTCGAGGCGGCGGCGCTGCTCGGCTGCGCCGTGCTCACCGGCGTCGGCGCGGTCCGCCGTACGGCGAAGGTGTCCGCCGGCGAGTCGGTGGCCGTGATCGGCCTCGGCGGGGTGGGCCTGTCGGTGGTCTCCGCCGCGCGGGCCGCCGGCGCCGACCCGGTGCTCGCCGTCGACGTCTCCCCGACCAAGGCGGCGCTGGCCACCGCGGCCGGGGCCACCGACTTCCTGCTCGCCGACGAGTCGCTCAACCGGGCGATCCGGGGGCGCACCGAAGGTCGCGGCGTCGACCACGCGCTGGAGTGCGTCGGGCGGGCGGCCACC
Source organism: Micromonospora echinofusca (assembly GCF_900091445.1). Lineage (NCBI taxonomy): Bacteria > Bacillati > Actinomycetota > Actinomycetes > Micromonosporales > Micromonosporaceae > Micromonospora > Micromonospora echinofusca. The sequence continues at coordinate 2,293,946 of NZ_LT607733.1, read as the reverse complement.
ATCCGCACCGCCTGGCGGGCGACCCGCCGGGGCGGCCAGGTCACCGTCGTCGGCATGGGTGCCAAGGACGACATCGTCGGGCTGGGCGCGCTGGACATCTTCCACTCGGCCCGGACGCTGCGCTCCTCGGTCTACGGCTCCTCCGACCCGGACCGGGACGTGCCCGAACTCGCCCGCGCCGTGCTCGACGGCACCCTCGACCTCGGCTACCTGATCACCGACCGCACCACCCTCGACGGCGCCCCGGAGGCCTTCGCCCGCATGTCCCGCGGCGAGGGCGCCCGCACCGTGGTCCTCCCCTAACCCTGCCCGGGCCCCTCGCTCCCACCCCCACCGGCGTCGATCATGCAGTTGTGGTGCCTGACGAAAGCCGCGAAGTGGCACTGACCGCCCAGCACAAGTCCATGATCGACGCGGGCGGGGCGGGTCAGGAGAGGGCGCGGGCCAGTTCGGTGCGGGAGCGGATGTTGAGGCGGTGGAAGATGTTGCGCAGGTGGTGGTCGACGGTGCGGGTGGACAGGAACATCCGGGCGGCGATCTCCCGGTTGGTGGCGCCCTCGGCGACCAGTTGCGCGATGCGGAGCTGCTGACCGGTCAGCAGTCGCGCCGCCGACTCCTCCGGGGGGCCGACCGACTCGCCGGCCGCCCGCAGCTCCGTGGTGGCCTGCTCCGCCCAGCTGGCCGCCCCGAGCAGCGTGAACGCCTCCCGCGCGGCGTGCAGGTGCTCGCGGGCCGCGCGCGGTCGGCGGCTGCGGCGCAGTTCCCGGCCGAGGAGCAGCTCGGTGCGGGCCCGCTCGAACGCGTCGGCGTCCGTCGGGTGCAGCCGCAGGGCGGTGCGGAACTCGCGCTCCGCCTCGGCGCTGCCCCGGGGCGCGAGCAGCCCGTGGCAACGCGCGGAGAGGGCCCGGCGCGACGGGCTCGCCGTACTGCTGGCCCACCGGTCGAAGACGGCGAGGGCGGCGCCGGCGACCGGGCGGTCCGCGACGGCGGCGGCCGCCTCCACGAGGTACGGGGTGGCCATCACCAGGACCAGCACCTGCCCCCGGCCCGTACCCGGACAGGCCAGCCCGGCCAGTCGCGCGGCGGCGGCGGCCGGCCGGTTGTCGACCAGGTCGAGCACGGCCAGCGCCCACTGCGCGAGGGCGCGCGGCCGGCTGTGCGCGCCCGCGTCCTCGCCGATCTCCCGGATCCGGTGCAGGGCGGTGTCGCGATCGGCCCGCACGGCTGCCAGCACTGCCAACATCCCCAGGTGTACGCCGGCCCAGTTCTCCTGGCCGGTGTCCCGGGCGATGCGCAGCCCCTCCCGGGAGCTGTCCGTCGCGGCGTCGTGCCGGCCCAGCCAGTACTCCGCGGCCGCCCGCAGCTCCAGCGCGCGCGGCAGTGCGGACACCTCGCCCCGCTCGCGGGCCAGCTCGACGGCGCGCTCGGCGAGCCGGTGCGCCGCGCCGTCCACGGCCACCAGCAGCCCGGCCGCCGCCGCGCAGGTCAGGGCGGCGGGGGTCGACGCCGCCCCGGTCAGCTGTCCACCGAGGACGACCGCCCGACGCAGGGCCGGGCCGGCCTGCTCGTGGTCGCCGCGCAGGGTCGCCGCCGTTCCGGCGACGTAGGCGCTCAGCAGCTCGGTCGCGGGCGGGTCGTCGGGGCGGCGCAACAGCTCCGCCCGGCGCGCGACCTCGGCGTAGCGGTACTGGTCGCCGGCGAAGCAGACGGCCTCGCCCGCCCGCACCAACGCCCCGAGGGCCAGCGCGCGATCGCCGTCCGCGCCACCCGTGCCGGTGCACTCGCGATCGGCGGCGGACAGGGTGTCGGCGGCGGACAGCAGCGTGGTGAGCGCGAGCCCGGGTCGGCCGGTGCGCAGTTCCAGTTCCCCGCGCAGCAGGTCGGCCCGGCCCGCCACGGCGGCCTCCTCGGCCCGGCCCGCGACGGCGACTTCCGCGGCCGGAGGCAGTTCGCCCAGCAGCAGTCGGGCCCGGTGCGCCCGACCGGCCGACCAGGCGTACCGGGCGGCGGCCACCAGCCGGGCGGCGGCGCGCACCGGATCGTCGCTGAGTTCGGCGGCCCGGTGCAGCGCCGCCGCGGCCACCGCTCCCCCGCGTGCGTACTCGGCCGCCGCCTGCTCCAACTCGGCGGCCAGGGCGGGGTCGGGGCCCGGGGCCGCGGCGGCGAGGTGTCCCGCCCGGCGCAGCCGGTGCCGCGTCCCGTCCAGCACGCCGACGAGCAGCAGGTGCGCCGCACGCCGCTCGGCCAGCGGCGCGGCGGCCCGGACGACGGTGCGGACGAGGGGCTGCGGAAAGGTGACCCGTCGCGGCTCGACGCGGACCAGGCCCGCGAGTTCGGCCGGGGCGAGCGCCTCGACCGCCGTGCCGGCGGCGCGGGCCGCCCGGACCAGGGTGGCCGGCTCCCCGTCCTCGTCGAGCGCGGCGAGCAGCAGGACGCGGCGGGTGTCGGCGGGCAGCCGCTCCACGCGGGCCCGGTAGGCGCGGCCCAGCCTGCCGTCGGGCGGGGGCGTCTCGGGCACGGGTTCCTCCCCGCGGCACTGCCCGGGGGTGAGCACCCCGGCCAGGTCGAGAAGGGCCTGCGGGTTGCCGCCGGCAGCCGCACCGAGCGCGGCGGCCACGGGTGGCGCGGGTGGGCGGCCGCCCAGCCGGTCGGTGAGCAGAGCGGCGCTGTCCCGGTCGTCGAGCGGGCGCAGCCGGTGGCGGGCGATCCCGCCGAGCGGCACGTCCGCGACGGTGGTGAGCAGGACGGCCACCCGCGAGCGGTGCAGGCGGCGGGCGACGAACGCCAGCACGTCCGCCGTGGGCTGGTCGCCCCGGTCCACGTCGTCCATCGTGCACAGCAGGGGGGTCTCCCGCGCGGCGGCGGCCAGCAGGCCGAGCACGGCCAGGGAGAGCGCCAGGCGGCGGTGGGCGGGGCAGCCCGCGCCCGCCACCGCCCGCAGCAGCACCCGCCGCTGGTGCTCCGGCAGCGCCGGGGCGCGGTCGAGCACCGGGTCCAGCAGCCGTTGCAGCCCGGCGTACGGCAGGTCGGCCTCCTCGGGGAGCCCCGTGCCGGCCAGGACGGCGCAGCCCTCGGCGTGCCGGTGCGCGTAGTCGACGAGCGCGCTCCGGCCGGATCCCGGCTCGCCCTGGAGCAGCAGCGCTCCCCCGCCGGTGGGCAGGTCGCCCAGCAGCCGCCGGATGGCGGCGCGCTCCTCGGTCCGGCCACGCAACACGGTTAATTGCACTGACGATGCAGTAACCATGCATCGAGTGTCACCTATCGGTAGCCCGATGGAAAGCCCGACCACCCCGCTCGCGCGTCAGCGCGCGCCGATGTCGGCCAGCAGCGCGGCGACCGTGCGGGCCATCACCGCGCGGGCCTGGTCCACGCCCAGCCCCAGCCCGTCGCGCAGCATCGACCAGGCGGGCCACATGCTCGCGGCCACAATTGCGTGGACCACCTGCGCCCGGTGCGGGCCGGCCTGCTCCAGCTCGGCGGCGAAGAGGTGCTCGACCTCTTCGCGGACCCGCTCGATGTGCTTGAGGCGGTTGCGACGCAGCTGCCCCGAGACCGGCTCGCGCATCTGGGCGGCACGGGCGGACGGCGCGATGAGCTGGAGCAGCCGGGCCCGCTGCCGGCAGTACGCGTCGACCCGCCGGGCCAGCGGCAGCGCCGGCGAGATCGGCCGGTAGGCGGCGTCCTGCTGCCGGAGCAGCTCCGCGCCACTGGCCTCGAAGAGCGTCTCCATGTCCTTGAAGTTGGTCCAGAGCGTCCGCAGCGAGATGCCGGCCCGCTCGGCGATGCGCTCGCCGGTCGGCCGCAGGTCGCCCTCGGAGATGAGCGCCAGGTGCGCCTCGACGATCGCCGCCCGGGTGCGTTCGGCCCGGGCGGTCCGGCCGTCGACCCGGACCGGCGCCTCGGCACCGCCCATCGTCGCCCGCCTCCTCATCGCCCTCACGTCGCCCGCACCGCCGCGCCGAGTCTAGCCACGGGCGACGCGCCGGCCGCCCGGCCCCGGCCCGGCGCGGTCATCCGGCGGGCCGGCCGGCGAGGCTGACCCCGCCGTCGAGGACGAGGGTCTGCCCGGTGATCCACGACGCGTCGTCGGAGGCGAGGAAGGCGACCGCGCTGGCCACGTCGCGGGGCAGCCCGAGGCGCCCCAGCGGGTACGCCCCGGCGACCTCCTCCTCCCGGCCCTCGTGCAGCGCCGCCGCGAAGCGGGTCTTCACCACGGCGGGCGCGACCGCGTTGACGCGGACCTTCGGGGCGAGCTCGACGGCCAGGCACGCGGTGAGGTGGTCGACGGCGGCCTTGCTCACCCCGTAGAAGGCGATGCCGGGCGACGGGACGCGCCCGGCGATCGAGGAGACGTTGACGACGCAGCCACCGCGCCCGCCCATTCCCACGGCGACCTGCTGCACCCAGCCGAGCATGCCGACCAGGTTGACGTCGAGGATCTTGCGGGCCGCCGTCAGGTCCAGGTCGACCAGCGGCCCGTACGCCGGGTTGATCCCGACGTTGTTGACCAGCACGTCGATCGGCCCGAACGCCTCGGCCACGGCGTCGACCGCCGCCCGGCGGTGCCCGGGATCGTCGGCCCGGCCGGGTACGGCCACGGCGCGGGCGGGCCCACCGAGCGCCTCGACCGCCTCGGCCAGGGCCTGCGGGTGTCGCGCGGTCAGCCCCACGCGGGCGCCCTCCGCCACGAGCCGGTGGGCGATGGCCAGGCCGATGCCGCGACTGGCGCCCGTGACGAGGGCGACCCGGCCCGCGAGTCGCCCCGAATCTGCATTCACGATGCAGATAGTAGGAGGGCTGCGGACCGCCGTCAACGACGGAACGTCGATGGAAGCGTCACATTCCATTGACAGCCTCCACGCCTAACCGCACTGTCGATGCAGATAGTTGAATCCCGGAGAGGACGCCGTCATGCCCGAAGCCGTCATCGTCGCCGCCGCCCGGTCGCCCATCGGGCGCGCGCACAAGGGCTCCCTGCGCGACCTGCGCGCCGACGACCTGGCCGCCACCGTCGTACGCGCCGCCCTCGACCAGGTGCCGGCGCTCGATCCGCGCGAGATCGACGACCTGATGCTCGGCTGCGGACAGCCGGCGGGCGAGCAGGGCCACAACCTCGCCCGGGCCGTCGGCACCCTGCTCGGGCTGGACCACCTGCCCGGCACGACGGTCAACCGCTACTGCTCGTCGTCGTTGCAGACCACCCGGATGGCCCTGCACGCCATCCGCGCGGGCGAGGGTCACGCCTTCCTCTCCGTCGGCGTCGAGTGCGTCTCCCGCTACGACCGGGGCCGCGCCGACGGGCACCCCGGCACCACCAACCCCGCCTTCGCGCCGGCCCTGGCGCGAACGGCGAGCCGGGCGGCCGGCGAGCTGTCGGGCTGGCACGACCCGCGCGAGGACGGCGAGTTGCCGGACGTCTACGTCGCGATGGGGCAGACCGCCGAGAACGTGGCCCACCTGCGCGGGGTGTCCCGGCTGAGCCAGGACGAGTTCGCCGTACGGTCGCAACTGCTGGCCGAGAAGGCGATCGCCGACGGCTTCTGGGCCCGCGAGATCACCCCGGTCACGGTGCCCGGCGGGGCGGTGGTGGCCGCCGACGACGGGCCGCGCGCCGGGGTGACCCTGGAGGCGGTGGCGGCGCTGCCGCCGGTGTTCCGGCCCGACGGCACGGTCACCGCCGGCAACTGCTGCCCGCTCAACGACGGCGCCGCCGCGCTCGTGGTGATGTCCGACGTACGGGCGCGGGAGCTGGGCGTCGCCCCGCTGGCCCGGATCGTCTCCACCGGCCTGAGCGCCCTCTCCCCCGAGATCATGGGGCTCGGGCCGGTGGAGGCGTCCCGGCAGGCGCTGCGGCGCGCCGGCATGTCCGTCGGGGACGTCGACCTCGTCGAGATCAACGAGGCGTTCGCCGCGCAGGTGCTGCCCAGCGCCCGGGAGCTGGGCGTCGACTGGGACCGGCTCAACGTCAACGGGGGCGCGATCGCGGTGGGCCACCCGTTCGGCATGACCGGCGCCCGGATCACCACCACGCTGATCAACTCACTGCGCTGGCACGACCGGGAGATCGGGCTGGAGACCATGTGCGTCGGCGGCGGCCAGGGCATGGCGATGGTGATCGAGCGGCTGAGCTGACCCCGACCGTGGCGTGGCGGGCCGGGAAGCCGACACGCCACGCCACGGTCACCGGGCTCACCGCTGCGGGCCTGGTCGGAACCGCCCGGTGCGACCGGTTCAGGAGGCCGTCGGCACCCCGTTGGCCGGCGGCGCCACCGGCGCGGCGGGGTGCTCGCGTACCGGCCCGTCGCCCTCGTCCGTCTCGTACGTGGGCCCGAAGTAGGCCTGCGTCCCGCCGCTCACCCGGGTCAGCCGCTGCCCGCCGTAGCCGGAGTGGTCGGTGTCGGAGTAGCGCAGCGGGGCCAGGCCCGGTCCCTGGTAGCCGCCCTTGGCGACGGCCTCGGTGACCGCCTCGCGGGTGAGGTCCTTGCCGGCGGCGAGGAGCACCTGCACGAAGAGGTAGCCGACCGCCATGCCGTAGACGGTGTTGCCGTCGAACGGCGCGTCGCCGTTGTACTCCTTGTTCACCTTGGTGAAGAGCTGGATCCACGGGTCGGCGGCGTCGTTCTGCATCGGCAGGTAGTTGGCGCCGACCATGCCCTCGAGCAGGCCCGCCGCGGCGCCGAGCTGCTTGGCCAGCGTCGGGTGGTCGGCGCCGACGTTGGAGACCAACCACTGCGGCTTGAAGTTCAGCCGGGCGGCGGTGCCGACGGCCAGGGCGGTGAAGCCGGGCACGGTGGCGAGGATGACCACCTGGCAGCCGGCCGCCTTGAACGCGCCGATCTGGGGCGCCACGTTGGTGTTGCTGGTGACGTACGTCTGCTTCGCCGCCACCGCGCCGGCGCCGAGCACCTTCTCCACTCCGACGAGGCTGTCGCGGCCGAAGTCGTCGTCCTGGCCGAGGAAGCAGACCTTGCGCCCCGGCAGGCTGGTCTTCACGTGGTGGGCCAGGATCTTGCCCTCCACCGTGTAGTCGGGGTTGAAGCCGAACGTGCCCGGATAGCGGTCGGGCTGGTCCCAGCTGCGGCTGCCCGAGGCGACGAAGAGGTCGGGCACCCGGTTGCTCTTGAGGAAGTCGAGCACGCCGGTGTGGGTCGGCGTGCCCAGCCCGTTGAGGATCGCGAAGACCTTGTCCTGGAGGACGAGCTGGCGGACCACCTGCTGCGTGTTCGCCGGGTTGTAGCCGTCGTCCATGATCTTGTACGTGATCTTGCGGCCGTGCACGCCGCCGTTGGCGTTGACGTGGTCGAAGTACGCCTTCGTGGCCGGGGCGATCTTGGAGTAGCCGGCGGAGGCGGGACCGGTGAGCGGCATGTGCGTGCCGACCACGATCTCGGTGTCCGTGACGCCGGGAACCGTGCCCCCGCCGCCACCGTCGTCCCCGGTGCAGGCGGCGGAGGCGACGAGCAGGGTGATGGCGGTGGCGAGCGCGAGGCCGCGCCGTGCCGTTCGTGTCATGTCAGATACCGACCTTTCCTCGGTCCGGTTGGTGGTGGGGCGGGTGCTCGGGTGGGACGGGTGCGGGCTCCCGGCGGGCCGGGACGGCTCAGGGCCGCCGTCGGCCCGGCCGGCGCGCGGAGACGGCCCGGGCCAGCCGGGACAGCAGGCCCTGCACGCCGCCGGGAGCGGCGATCATGACGACGACGAGGGTGAGCCCGAAGATGGCCAGGGGCAGGTTGCCCTCGACCCGCTGCGCGAGCGCCGGCGACAGGGTGAGCTGATCGGTGAGGGTGTGCGTCAGGTCGGGCAGGGCGACCAGCAGGACGGCCCCCCACGCCGCGCCGGCCAGGCTGCCCAGCCCGCCGATGACGACCGCCATCAGCAGGAACAGCGACAGCGTCAGCGAGAACGCCCCGGGCGACACGCTCTGCGCGAGGACCGCGAGCAGGGCGCCGCCCAGCCCGGCGCCGGCCGCGCTGACCACGAAGGCGAGCACCTGGGTGCGGGCGACGTGGATGCCGGCGAGGCGGGCGGCGACCTCGTCGTCGCGTACCGCCCGGAAGGTGCGGCCGTACCGGCTGCGGACGAGGTTGGCCAGCAGCAGCAGGGCCAGCAGGGTGGCCGCCGCGGTGACCCAGAGCTGCCAGCGCTCGTAGGGGAAGTACTGGCCGAGGAACGTCGGCGGGGGCTCGACCGGCACCGCCAGCCCCTGCTCGCCGTTGAACACGCCGTCGAAGGTGACGGCCAGCGCCGGCACCACGACCGCGACGGCCAGGGTGACGCCGGCCAGGTAGGGCCCGCGCAGCCGGGCGGCGGCCACCCCCACCACGGCGCCCACCGCGAGGGCGGCCAGGACGGCCGCGCCCAGCGAGACCGGGAGCAGCCAGCCGCCGGTCATCCCGGCGTCGGCGAACGCGTTCTGGCACAGGGCCACGGTGTACGCGCCGGTGGCCATCAACGCGCCGTGTCCCAGGGAGAGCTGCCCGTTGAGCCCGGTGAGGACGGTCAGCCCGGCGGTGGCGCACAGGTAGGCGGCCACGGTGGCGAGCTGGAAGTTGCGGAACGGCTCCAGCCCGTAGCTCACGGCCACCAGCAGCAGCATGGCGACGGCCGCGAGGCCGGCGTGACGCCGCAGGGTCGAGCCACGGCGCGCCCCGGCCGGACCGGCGCCGTCGACCCGCGCCCGCGTGCCCGGCGGGGTCGCCGCCCGGGTGGCGCTCACACCCGCCTCGCCGCGACCGGGGCGAACAGCCCGCCGGGCCGGACCAGCAGCACCGCCAGCAGCAGCACCAGCACCGCGAGCGGGGTGAGGTCGCTGCCGGCGTAGCCGCTGACGTAGGACAGCAGCAGGCCGACCGCGAGGCCGCCGACCACCGCCCCCGGTGGACTGTCCAGCCCACCCACCACGGCGGCGGTGAACGCCGAGACGAAGACGAGGTCCATCGCGTGCGGGTGCAGGCCCAGCTCGGTGGGGATGACCAGCATGCCGGCCAGCGCGCCGACCCCGGAGGCCAGCGCCCAGCCGAGGGTGAGCATGCCGCCCACGTTCACCCCGAGCAGGCGGGACACCTCGGGGGCGAACGCCGCCGCGCGCATCCGCAGGCCCACCGCCGTGCGGGTGAAGGTCCAGGCGAGCCCCACGACCACCACCGCGACCGCCGCGAAGACGAACAGGTCGTACGGCGACAGGACGGCGACGCCACCCACGGTCAGCGGATTGCGGGAGAAGGGCGTGCCGGCGGGCAGGAACTCGCTGCCGTACACCATGCCGAGGACGGCCTGGATCAGCAGCACCAGCCCGAGCGCGACGATCACCGGGTTGAGCGGCGACGCGTGGTCGACGAAGCGCATGACGACCAGGTCCACCGCCGCGCCGAGCAGCAGCCCGGCGGCCAGCGCGGCCAGGAACCCCAGCCAGTAGGAGCCGGTCGCGGCGGAGACGCTGTAGGCGACGTACGCGGTCGCGACGGCCATCGCGCCCTGGGCGAAGTTGACGATCCGGGCCGCCCGCCAGATGAGCACCAGCGCCAGGGCGAACGCGGCGAGGACCGCGCCCCTGGACAGTCCGTCGAGGGTGAGGAAGACGAAGCGGTCCAACGGTCCTCCTTGCGGGGACGAGGGGTTCAGAAACCGAGGTAGGCGTGCCGTAGGTCGGCGTCGTCGCGCAGCCGCGCGGCCGGGGCGGTGGTGACGACGCGGCCCAGGGACATCACCACGCCCTCGTCGGCGATCGAGAGGGCGCTGCGTACGTTCTGCTCGACCAGCAGCACGGTCAGCCCGGTGTCGTCGCGCAGCCGGCGCAGCAGTGCCATGGTCTGGGCGACCACCCGCGGCGCCAGGCCGAGCGACGGCTCGTCGAGCAGCAGCAGGCGGGGCCGGCCGACCAGCGCCCGGCCGAGGGCGAGCATCTGCCGTTCGCCGCCGGAGAGCTGGTGCCCGTGATGTCGTCGCCGTCGGGCCAGCGGCGCGAAGAGCTGGTAGACCTCGTCGAGGGCGCGGGCGGCGTCGGCCCGGTCGCGCCGCCACAGCCCGCCGAGGCGCAGGTTCTCGTCGACCGTCAGCTCGCCGACCACCCCGCGTCCCTCCGGCACGTGGGCCATGCCGCGGCGCACGAGCTGCTCCACCGCGACGCCGCGCAGGTCCTCCCCGGCCAGGACGACCCGCCCGGCGGTCGGGCGCAGCATGCCGGAGAGGGCGCGCAGCAGGGTGGTCTTGCCGGCCCCGTTGGCGCCGACGACCGCCGCGATGGCGCCCTTCGGCACGGTGAGGTCGATGCCGTGCAGCACCGGCGCGCCGCCGTAGCCGGCCGTCAGGCCGCGTACCTCGAGCAGGGCCTCGCCGCTCATGCCGCGGCCTCGTCGACGGCGGCGCCGAGGTAGGCGTCGGCGACCGCCGGGTCGTCGCGTATCTCGTCGGGGGTGCCGGCGGCGATCACCCGGCCGAAGTCGAGCACCACGATCTCGTCGCAGACGGACATCACGAGGTCCATGTGGTGCTCCACCAGCAGCACCGCGCAGGGATCGGCCTCGCGCCGGGGCAGCCCCCGGACCAGCTCCGCCAGCTCGGCGATGTCGTCGGCGCCCAGGCCCCCGGCGGGCTCGTCGAGCAGGAGCAGCCGGGGCCGCGCGGCCAGCGCGCGGGCCAGGGCGACCCGCTGGCGTACGGCGAAGGGCAGCGTGCCCGGCACGGCGTCGGCGTGCCCGGCGATGCCCAGGGTGTCGAGGACGTCGAGGGCGTGCCGGCGCAGCCGGCGCTCGTCGCGGTCACTGCGGGGCAGGCCCAGCAGGGCGGCGAGGAAACCGGCGCGGGCCGTGTGGGTGGCCCCGGTCATCACGTTCTCCAGCACGGTGAGCCCGGCGAAGAGCCCGGTGCCCTGCAACGTGCGGGCGACGCCGAGGCGGGTCAGCCGGTGCGGGCGCGGGCGCAGCGGCCGACCGTCGAGGGTCAGCGTCCCGTCGTCCGGCGTGACGAAGCCGCAGACCACGTTGAACAGGGTGGTCTTGCCGGCGCCGTTGGGGCCGATCACGCCGACCACCCGGCCGGGCGGCACCCGCAGCGAGACGTCGTCGAGGGCGGTGAGGCCGCCGAAGCGGACCCCGATGTGGTGCAGTGCGAGCCCTTGCTCCATCACCCGTCCCCCCGGCAGCCGCCAGTATTTACACTGGGAGTGTACGTTTCTGAGGTGGGCCGTCAATACCTTCGATACCCTGGCCGCGCACGCTCGTCGGTCGCCGTCCGAGCCGGACGGCGACCGACGGTTTCTGCACCGGAAGGGCAGCCACGCGCCGCGGGGCGACCGCCGACGGCGACCGCCCCGCACCGCGTCAGGCGCTCGGGCAGGTGTTGCGGTACTCCTGGACGGCCGAGCCGCTCGGGCCCGGGCAGAGGAACTGCTCGTAGCGGGTGTCGTCGTCGACGAACCGCTTCAACCAGGCCACCGCCTGGCGGGCGGTGGGCGTGTTGACCGTCTGCGGGAAGAAGTGGCTCGCCCCGTTGAGCTCCAGGTACGCCTTCTCCGACGAGGCCGGGATGCTGTTGTAGAACGGCTCCGAGTGCGACGAGACCGGCGCGATGCTGTCGCTCTCCCCGCCGATGATCAGGGTCGGCACCCGGACGTCGGACCAGGTCTTGTCCAGGTTCCACGGCGCCAGCGGCACGGCGGCCTGCAACGACGGCCGGGCGACCGCCGCCTCCAGGCTGCCGCCGCCACCCATCGAGTGGCCGGACACGGCGAGCCGACTGGCGTCGATCCGGCCGCGCACCGAGCTGCGCTGCGTCAGGTAGTCGAGCGCCGCGAGCAGCTGCCGGCCCCGGCTGTCCGGCTGGTCGAGGCGGGTGTTGGTCTCGATGCCGATCACCACGAACCCGTGCGAGGCGATCCGCGGCCCAAGCCAGTCGATGCTGGACCAGGCCGCCGTGTAGCCGGGCGAGATGGCGACGGCGCCAAAGGTGCCCTCGGCGGTGCTGGTCGGGTAGTAGATGACGCCGCCGCCGAAGCCGGTGACGCTGAGCGACGAGACGCTCTGCGACGCGGTGGCGAACGGGCCGCGGCTGGCCTCCAGCAGGGCGACGGTCGGGGCGGGACCGCGCTCGTACGGGTTGGCGGCGGCCTGGGCGGCCGGCGGCGCGGCGAACGCGCCCGCCGTGGCCAGGACGGCGGCCACGGCCAGCCCGGCGAGGCGGACGGCGGGACGGGGACGGACGGTGGTGGTTGGTGATGACACGTCGGGCACTCCCTACGGGACGGGGCATATCGACATGCATCAGTCTTGGGTGGTGCCGGCGGCGGCGCATCGGTGAAATCACCAGTCCCCGGGCGACAAAGGCCCGGGGCGACGGATGCGGCCGGTCGCCGGATTGCCGATACTGTGGCCCACTTCCACGGGAAACACATCCGCGCCCGGGGCACCTGCCCAGGGGCGCGGGAGAGGAGACACCATGAGCGATACCACTGCGAAGTCCCGAGCGGTCGGCTCCACCGTCCGGCTGCTGTCCGTCCTGGTCATCGTCGCCGGCCTGGTCATGCTGATCGGCGGGGCCGCCACCTGGTTCACCGTGCAGAGCCAGCTCGCCGACGAACGCATCACCGTCTCCGCCGACGCGGACTGGTTCGCCGGCGAGAAGATCGACGGCCCGCTCACCGCGTACGCGGAGGCCGAGGTCATCGAGAAGCACTCGCTGGAGGCCAGCGGCGGCAAGACGTACGCCGAACTCGGCCGGGAGGACCCCACCCGGCAGACCGTCATGAACGGCTCGTTCCTGCGCGCCTCCCTGTTCACCTCCGTCGTCTCCTTCGGGGTCGCCGCCCTGGCGATGGGCCTCGGGGTGGTGCTCGCCCTGATCGGGTACTCCCTGCTCACCCTGTCCCGCCGGCTCGACGCCCTCCCCGCGCCGGCCTCCACCACCTCCTGATCCGTGCCGGCGGCCCGGCCACGCCCCGTACCGCGTGGCCGGGCCGCCGCGTGGTCGGGCCGTGTCGGGGCGGGTGCGGCCGTCGGTTAGGGTCGGCACCGCCCCCTCCGGCCGCGCCGGACGACCCCTGCCCGCGGAGGCGCCCTGATGACCGAGATTGGCGGCGCCACGAGGGTGTACGCGCTGCTCGGCGACCCGATCGCCCAGGTGCGCGCCCCCGGGCTGCTCAACCCGGTGCTGGCCCGGCGCGGCACCGACGCGGTGCTCGTCCCGGTCCACGCGCCGCCGGCCGACCTCACCCAGGTGGTGCGGGGGTTGCAACGGGTGGCCAACCTGGACGGGATGCTCGTCACCGTGCCACACAAGGCCGCCGCGCTCGACCTCGCCGACCGCGCCAGCGACCGCGCCCGCCTCGCGGGCAGCGCCAACGCGCTGCGGCGCGAGCCCGACGGGACGTGGACCGCCGACACCTTCGACGGCGACGGGTTCGTCCGCGGGCTGGCCGGGGCCGGGCACCACCCCCGGGGCCGCCGGGCGTGCGTGGTGGGCGCGGGCGGGGCGGGCAGCGCCATCGCGGTGGCCCTGCTCGACGCCGGCGTGGCGCACCTGCACCTCAGCGACACCGACCCGGACCGGCTGGAGACGCTGCGGCGGCGGCTGTCCGCCGCGTACCCCGGCCGGGTCGGCGCGACGGCGCGACCGCGACTGGCCGACGCCGACCTCGCGGTCAACGCCACGCCCCTGGGGCTGCGCCCCGACGACCCGCCACCGTTCGCGGTGGCGGAGCTGCCGGCGCACGCGGTGGTCGCCGACATCATCATGACGCCGGCGGAGACGCTTCTGCTGGCCCAGGCGCGGGCCCGGGGGCTGCGGGCGCATCCGGGCGAGCCGATGCTCGCCCACCAGATCGACGCCTACCTGGACTTCTTCGGGCTGTGACCGACCGCCGGTCCGCGCCGGGGACCCGGGCGGCTCCCGGCGACCGCCGCCCGGTCCCGGCCGGCGACCGCGCCGCCCGCCGGCCGGCCGGCTCACTGATCATCCTGTCGGCCGGACCTGTTACCGTCGCGCCGCCGCTGCACCAGTCGGACCGGAGGTAGGCGTGATCAGCTCGCACGTGTCGTCGTTCGTCGGATTACCGGTAGTGCCCTTCACCCCGGGGATGAGCCTTCCCGACGATCCCTCGGCGGTCGCCTGGCGGTTGGAGGTCGAGGAGCACGACGCGGAGCCCGAGGAGTTCGCCGGCCTCGTACGGGCGCTGCGGGAGCAGGTGCCGCCCGACGCCGTACGCGCCCTGGTGATCGGCGAGTGGGGCGAGGCCTACGAGCGGCCACTGCCGGTCGAGACGCTGGTCGAGGCCGCCGGGGAGTGGACCGGGCTGCGGGCGGTCTTCCTCGCCGACCTGACCTACGAGCAGTGCGAGATCTCCTGGCTCACCCACGGCGACATCACCCCGCTGCTCGCGGCGTACCCGTCGCTGGGGGTGCTCTGGGTGCGCGGCGCGCAGGGCCTGCGGCTGGAGCCGGTCCGCCACGCCGGGCTGCGCGAGCTGCGCTTCGAGTCGGGCGGGCTGCCGGCCGGGGTGGTCCGCGCCGTCGGCGCCTGCGAGCTGCCGGCCCTGCACCGGCTGGACCTGTGGCTCGGCCGCAGGGACTACGGCGGCGACGCGAGCGCCGAGGACCTGGCGGGGGTGCTCTCCGGCGCCGGCCTGCCCGCCCTGCGGCACCTCGGGCTCTGCAACGCGGAGATCGCCGACGCCGTGGCGGCGGCCGTCGCGACCGCACCGGTCGTCCCCCGGTTGGAGGCGCTCGACCTGTCGATGGGGACGCTGACCGACGAGGGCGCGAAGGCGCTGCTGGCCGGGCAGCCGCTGACCCGGTTGACCCGGCTCGACCTGGAGCACCACTTCCTCTCCGAGGAGATGGCCGCGGCGGTGGCCGCCGCCCTGCCGGGCGTGCGGGTGGACCTCTCGGACCCGCAGGTCGCCGAGGACTTCGACGGTACGCCGCACCGCTACACGGCCGTCGGGGAGTGAGCGGCGATGGCCTTCGGTTCCCACGCGCGCCACTTCGCCGGCCGTCCGGTGGTGGACGTCCCCGCCGACGGGCCGCTGCCCACGGTGGACGGCCCGGTCTCGTGGCGGATCGCCCACTGGCACTTCGACGAGGAGACCACGGAGAACGCGCTCTCGGAGGAGTTCCGCGACGCGTTCGACCGGTTCGTCGCGCAGGCCGGGCCGTCCGTGGAGTCCCTGGTCGTCGGCTCCTGGGGCTACGCGGCGTTCCACCGCGCCCCGATCGCGCAACTCTGCGCGGCGGCGCCGCGCCTGCCCGCCCTGCGCGCCCTGTTCCTCGGTGACATCACCGTCGAGGAGTGCGAGGTCTCCTGGATGAGGGTGGGCGACGTCAGCGCGCTGCTGACGGCGTACCCGCGGCTGGAGGTGCTGCGGGTGCGCGGCGGCGAGGCCTTCGCCTTCTCCCCCGTGCGGCACGCGCGGCTGCGCGAGCTGGTGGTGGAGAGCGGTGGGCTGCCCCGGGAGTTCGTCGGCGCGGTGCTCGACTCCGACCTGCCCGCGCTGACCGACCTGGAGCTGTGGCTCGGCACCTCCGACTACGGCGGCGACGCGCAGGTCACCGACCTCGCCCCGCTGCTGGCCGGGGAACGGTTCCCGCAGCTGTGCCGGCTCGGCCTGTGCAACTCGGAGATCGCCGACGACCTCGCCCGGGCGCTGGCGTCGGCGCCGGTGGTGCCCCGGCTGCGACGGCTGGACCTGTCGATGGGCACGCTCGGCGACGAGGGCGCCGCGGCCCTCCTGGCCGGGCAGCCGCTGACCCACCTGGCGGAGCTGGACCTGTCCCACCACTACCTGGCGGAGGAGACGGCCGCGTCGCTGGTCGCCGCGCTGCCGGGCGTCCGGGTGGACGTGTCCGACCCGCAGGAGCCCGACGAGTACGACGGCGAGAGCTACCGCTACACGGCGGTGTCGGAGTGACATGCGCCTGACCGTCGTCGGCAACCCCGGCAACCGTCGGGTCGCCCTGTTCACCCGGGCGGTCCTCGCCGCCGGCCTGCCCCGGCCGCAGGTGCTGCCCTGGGCCGACGTGCTGACCGGCGCGGCGTCGCCCGGGGCCGACGCGGTGGTGCGGATCGACTCGCCCGGGGAGGACGCCGAGGTGGACCGGCTGCTGCGCCGGTCCGCCTCGCCGGCGCGGCACGGCGAGCTGGTCGGCCTGGCCGACACGTACGCCGGGCTGCTGCGGGGCCTGGACCGGGTCGCCGCCGGCGGCGCGGAACTGCTCAACGACCCGGCGGACGTCGCGGTGCTGTGCGACAAGCGGCGCTGCCACGCCCGGCTGTCGGCCGCCGGGGTGCCGGTGCCGGCCGCGCTGCCTCCGGTGCACGGGTGGGCGCAGCTGCGGTCGGCGATGGCGGCGGCCCGCTGGAGCCGCGTGTTCGTCAAGCCCGCACACGGCTCGTCGGCCGCCGGGGTCGTCGCGCTGGCCGTGGCCAGGGGGCGGGTGCAGGCGGTCACCACGGTCGAGGCGACCCCGGACGGGCTGTTCAACTCGCTGCGCCCGCGCCGCTACACCGACGAGGCCGAGGTCGCCGCCATCGTCGACCGGATCGCCGCCGACGGCCTGCACGTGGAGCGGTGGCTGCCCAAGGCGGGGCTCGGCGACCGGGTGGTCGACCTGCGGGTGGTGGCGGTCGCGGGGCGGCCCACCCACGCCGTGGTGCGCGCCGCCCGGGGGCCGCTGACCAACCTGCACCTGGGCAACGCGCGCGGGGACCTCGCCGAGCTGCGCGCGGCGGCCGGGCCGGCGGCGTGGGCGGCGGCGATGGAGACCTGCGAGCGGGTGGCCCGGTGTTTCCCCCGCACCCTCCAGGTCGGCATCGACCTGATGTTCCTGCTCGGCTGGCGGCGGCACGCGGTGGCCGAGGTCAACGCCTTCGGCGACCTGCTGCCGGGGGTGCTCGCCGACGGCCGGGACACGTACGCCGAGCAGGTGCGCGCCCTGACCGACGGCCGGTGGACGCGCTGGCTGTCGGCGGCCGGGCCGTCGCGCGGGGACGCTGCGGTGCGGGAGCCGTCGGCGGGGCGGGAGGTGCTCACGTGCGCAGTCTGATCGGCAGCCACGACCTGCTCCTGCTCACCCTCGACACGCTGCGCCACGACGTCGCCGCCGACCTGGCCGCGCGCGGGCGCACGCCGCACCTGGCGCGGGCCCTGCCCGGCGGGCGGTGGGAGCGCCGGCACTCCCCCGCCAGCTTCACCTACGCCGCGCACCACGCGTTCTTCGCCGGTTTCCTGCCCACCCCGGTCACCCCGGGCCGGCACGAGCGGCTGTACGCGGCGGCGTTCCCCGGCAGCGAGACGGCCGGCGCCGACACCTGGGTGTTCGACGCCCCCGACCTGCCCACGGCGCTCGCCGACGTCGGCTACCACACGCTCTGCCTGGGCGGCGTCGGGTTCTTCAACCGGCGCAGCCCGCTCGGGGCGGTGCTGCCGGGCCTGTTCGCCGAGGCGCACTGGGAGCCCGGGTTCGGGGTCACCTCCCCCACCTGCCTGGACGCCCAACTCGACCGGCTGGCCGAGGTGCTGCCCCGGGTGCCGGCGCGGCAGCCGCTGTTCACGTTCCTCAACGTCGCCGCCCTGCACCAGCCCAACCGGCACCACCTGCCCGGCGCGCAGGTCGACGACCTGGCCAGCCACGCCGCCGCCCTGGAGTACGTCGACGGCCGGATCGACCGGCTCTTCGCCCTGCTCACCGGGCGGGGCCGGCCGGTGTTCGCGATCGTCTGCTCCGACCACGGCACCGCGTACGGCGAGGACGGCCACACCGGCCACCGGATCGGCCACGACGTGGTGTGGACGGTCCCGTACGCCCACTTCGTCCTGCGACCGGGGGAATGGTGACCAGCACCGACACGGGCCTCGACGGCTCGCCGTACCAGCAGTACCTCTACGCGTACCCGCACAAGACCTCCTACCGGCCGCTGCGCCCGCGCCCGCTGCTGGCGGACGTGTGGCGGGCCGAGGCGCGCGAGGCGCTCTTCCTCTACGTGCACCTGCCGTTCTGCGAGATGCGCTGCGGGTTCTGCAACCTGTTCACCCGCGCCAACGCGCCCGCCGAGCAGGTGACGGCGTACCTGCGGCAGCTGCGCCGGCAGGCAGGCCGGGTCGCCGACGCGCTGGGCGACGCCGCCGGCTACGCCCGCGCGGCGCTCGGCGGTGGCACCCCCACCTACCTGACCGCCGACGAGCTGACCGAGCTGTTCGCCGTCGCCACCGCGATGGGGGCCCGGCTGCCGGGCGTACCGCTGTCGGTGGAGACCTCGCCGGCGACCGCGACGCCGGAGCGGCTCGCGGTGCTCGCCGCGCACGGCACCACCCGGGTGAGCATCGGCGTGCAGAGCTTCCTCGACGCCGAGGCCCGGGCCGCCGGCCGCCCGCAGCGGCGCGCGGAGGTGGAGGCGGCCCTGGCCGCGATCCGCGACGCCCGCATCCCCGTGCTCAACATCGACCTGATCTACGGCATCGACGGGCAGAGCGCCGACACCTGGCGGCAGAGCCTCGACGCGGCCCTGGCGTGGCGCCCGGAGGAGCTGTACCTCTACCCGCTGTACGTGCGCCCGCTGACCGGGCTCGGGCGGCGGGCGCACGCCCGGGCGGACTGGGACGCCCAGCGGCTCGCCCTCTACGAGCAGGCGGTGGCGACGCTGGGCGCGGCCGGCTACCGGCAGGAGTCGATGCGCCAGTTCCGCCGCTCCGACGCGCCCACCCCCGACGGGCCGGACTACTGCTGCCAGGACGACGGCATGGTGGGCCTGGGCTGCGGCGCCCGCTCCTACACCACGTCCCTGCACTACTCGTTCGACTACGCGGTCGGGGTGTCGCAGGTGCGCGCGGTGCTCGACGACTACCTGGCCCGCCCGGCCGACGACTTCCGCTTCGCCGAGTTCGGGTTCGCCCTCGACGGCGCGGAGCAGCGCCGCCGGTGGCTGCTCAAGTCGTTGCTGCGCGCCGAGGGGGTCGACGCGGCGGCCTACCGGGCCCGCTTCGGCGCGCTTCCGGGCGACGACTTTCCCGAGCTGGGCCGGCTGGCCGAGCGGGGCTGGGCCGGCGACGGCGGGCTGCGGCTGACGCCGGCCGGGCTGGCCCGCTCCGACGCGATCGGCCCGTGGCTGACCTCGGCCCGGGTCCGCGACGCGATGACCGGGTACGTGCCGAGGTGAACCTCGCGATCCTCTACCGGGGGCCCCTGGCGAGCTGCAACTACGACTGCCCGTACTGCCCGTTCGCCAAGCGGCGTGACCCGCCGGAGCTGCTGCGCGCCGACCGGGCGGCGCTCGCGCGGTTCGCCGGCTGGGTGGCGGCCACCGGCGACGTACGGCTGTCGGTGCTGTTCACCCCGTGGGGCGAGGGGCTGACCCGCAACTGGTACCGCGACGCGATGGTGTCGCTGTCGCACCTGCCGCACGTCGAGCGGGTGGTCATCCAGACCAACCTCGCCGCCCGGGTGGACTGGCTGGCCGACGCGGACCCGCGCGCCGTCGCCCTGTGGAGCACCTACCACCCCGGCCAGGTCGACCGGGACCGCTTCCTGAGCCGGTGTGCCCGGCTGACCGAGCTGGGCGTGCGCTACTCGGTGGGGGTGGTCGGCCTGCCGGAGCACCTCGCCGAGGCGCGGGCGCTGCGGGCCGCCCTGCCCGCCGAGGTCTACCTGTGGGTCAACGCCGCCGAGGGCCGGCGCTACGACGCCGCCGAGGAGGCGACCTGGACGGAGCTGGATCCGCTGTTCGGCTACAGCGCGCGCCCGCACGTGTCGCTCGACCGTCCGTGCCATGCGGGCGAGACGGCGATCTCGGTGCGCGGCGACGGCACGGTGCGCCGCTGCCACTTCATCGACGAGCCGATCGGCAACCTCTACGACGGGTCGTGGCGCACGGCCCTGCGGCCGCGGCCGTGCGGCAACGCGGTCTGCGACTGCCACATCGGGTACGTCCACCTCAAGCCGCTCGGCCTGCGCGACGTCTTCGCCGGCGGGGTGCTGGAGCGCATCCCGGCGGCCTGGCCGCCCGTACGCCGGCCGGTGCCGCTCGCCGCGCCGGAACGCCGGCCGCCGGCGGTCCCCGCGCCGGGGTCCCCGCCGGCCTGACGGCGGTCGGCGGGGTGGAACGGATCGACCGGCGGGCAGGGGCGGGGGCGGCCCGGCACGGCCGGACCGCCCCCGATCGGGTGACTCAGTGCGCGCCGGGTACGGCGGCGGCCGCCTCTTCCCGGGCCCGCCGCTCATCACCACTGAGGGTGTGCAGCGGCTTCTCCCGGATGAACAGCACCACCACCAGGGCCAGCACCGCGAAGGGGGTGGCCACCAGGAACAGCTCGCCGGTGGCGGTCCCGTACACGTCCTGGATGATCCTCAGCACCGGCTCGGGCAGGGCGGACAGGTCGGGCACCTCGGTGGAGCCCTCCCCGCCCGGGGCACCGCCGGCCAGCGGGCCGAGCTTCTCCGCGCTCAGCGTGGCGACCCGGTTCGCCAGCACCGCGCCGAGCGCGCTGACGCCGATCGTGCCGCCCATGCTGCGGAAGAAGGTCAGCACGGAGGTGGCCGCGCCCAACTCGTGCGCCGGCACGTCGTTCTGCGCCGCGAGCACCAGGTTCTGCATGAGCATGCCGACGCCGATGCCGAGCACCGCCATGTAGACGCTGAGCAGCACGACGCTGGTCTCGGCGTCGATGGTGGCCAGCAGCAGCATGCCGACGACCATCACGGCGGCGCCGGTCACCAGGTAACGCTTCCAGCGGCCGTACTTGGTGATGAGCTGACCGGCCACCGTCGACGAGACCAGCAGGCCCAGGATCATCGGCAGGCTCATCAGCCCCGCCACCGTCGGCGACTTGCCCAGCGAGAGCTGGAAGTACTGGGACAGGAACACGGTGCCGCCGAACATCGCCACGCCGACCAGGATGCTGGCGACGGTGGTCAGCGAGACCGTCCGGTTACGGAAGATCTCCAGCGGCACGATCGGCTCCGCCGCGCGCGACTCCACCCAGACGGCCAGCGCCAGCAGGGCGAGGCCGCCACCGACCATGAGCGCCGTCCAGCCCGAGGCCCAGGCGAACTTGTTGCCGGCCAACGACGACCAGACCAGGACGGTGGAGACACCTGCGGTGATGAGCAGCGCGCCGAGCCAGTCGATCTTCACCTTGCGGCGGGTCGCCGGCAGGTGCAGGGTGCGCTGGAGCAGGAAGATGGAGAGCAGGGAGAACGGGACGCCGATCAGGAAGCACCAGCGCCAGCCGAGCCAGGAGGTGTCCACCAGCACGCCGCCGATCAGCGGGCCGGCGATGGTGCCGACGCCGAAGACGGCGCCGAAGATGCCGGCGTAGCGGCCCAGCTCGCGGGGCGGGATCATGGCCGCCATCACGATGGTGGCCAGGGCGGTCATGCCGCCGGCGCCGATGCCCTGCACGACCCGGCTGACCAGCAGCACCTCGACGTTCGGGGTCAGGCCGGCGATCAGCGAGCCGATCACGAAGAGGCCGAGGGAGAGCTGGATCAGCAGTTTCTTGCTGTAGAGGTCGGCCATCTTGCCCCACAGCGGCACGGTCGCCGTCATGGCCAGCAGTTCGGTGGTGACGATCCAGGTGTAGACGGTCTGGGTGCCGTTGAGGTCGGCGATGATGCGCGGCAGCGCGTTCGCCACGACCGTGGAGGCGAGGATCGACACGAACATGCCGACCA
This sequence comes from Micromonospora echinofusca, assembly GCF_900091445.1. Taxonomy (NCBI): domain Bacteria; kingdom Bacillati; phylum Actinomycetota; class Actinomycetes; order Micromonosporales; family Micromonosporaceae; genus Micromonospora; species Micromonospora echinofusca. The sequence continues at coordinate 2,272,290 of NZ_LT607733.1, read as the reverse complement.
TCAGGCCCGAGAGTGCCTGGAGCACCTCGCGGCGGGACATGCGGCCGGCGCCGACCTTGGTGGTCTCGGCGGGCACGGTGGCGGTCATTGACCTTCCTTACCGGGTACGGGTTTCTCGGCCTCCCGGGCACCTTCCCGGAAGGGGCTTGCGGGTCAGGGCCGATCGGGTTGCGGCAGCCCCGCGGCGAGGGCGGCGAAGGCCTCGTCGACGAGGTCGGCCAGATCCGGCTGGTCGGGGTGGGCGGCCCAGCGGGTCATCGCGATGCGCAGCACGGCGCCCGTCACGGCGGTGACCAGCGCGGGGTAGCCGTGGTCGGGGTCGACGCCGACCCGCGCCGCGACGACCTCGACGATGGCCCGCTCCGTCTCGGCGTTGCCGGCCACCAGGCGCGGCAGCAGCGCGGGGTTGCGCGCCACCACGTCCATCCGCAGGCACCACAGCTCGCGCTCGGCGCGCACCTCGTCGATGACGTCGTCGAGGGCGGTGCGCAGCGCGGTCAGCACGGGCACCTCGGGCGGCACCGCGGCCAGCCGGGCCACCAGGCGGGCGGCGTCGCCCGCCTGGTCACCGACCAGGGCGTCGTCCTTGCAGGCGAAGTAGTTGAAGAACGTACGCGGGGAGACGTCGGCCGCCTCACTGATCTCCTCCACCGTCACCTGGGCCAGGCCGCGCTCGGCCACCAGGCGCAGCGCCGCCTCGGTCAGCGCGGCCCGGGTCCGGCGCTTCTTGCGGTCGCGCCGCCCGGGAGTGGGCTCGGTGCTGGCGGAAGTCACGCGGGGACACTACAAGCGATCTTGCAGAACCTGCAATGTTTTATCAAGTGAAGTGATGTGGCCCATCCCGGCGGCACCGGCCCCTGGTCACCGCCACGCGGCCGTCACGGCGTCCCCGACGCCGGTCGTCGACGGGGAGGCTCAACCCGGTGCCGCGGACCAGGTCCTGCCGGGTGAGCGGGCCGTCCGGGAAGACCTTGGACAGCAGACGGACCGGTTGCGCGTCCGGACGCCCCGGCTGGTCGCGCGCGCCAGCTCCGCCCGCCACCCCGATCCGCTCGGCCGCCCGGTGCGACCGTACGACCCCGCCCCCGGCCAACCACCCTGACGACCGCGTGTGGTCAGGCCGTCGACCGGGCACCGGACCCACCGGCGGGCACCGGCCACGGGCCCGCCCGGGTGCCCCGCGTCGACGGTCGGCCGGCAGCTGCTGTCGTCGTGTCGGCGCCCGGGATGCCGATAGGGTCGGGGCCCATGCGGACGAAGCAGGAACTGGGCGCGGCCATCCGGCGGGACCGGCGGGCCGCCCTCGTCGTCAACGCCCACTCCCGCCGGGGCCGCCAACTGCACGAGCAGGCCCGGGCACGGCTGACGGCGGCCGGCTTCCACCTGCTCGGCGACCATCCCGTCGAGCAGCCCGGCCACCTCGAACGCGCCCTCGCCGCGGCCGTCGACCTCGGGCCGGACCTGCTGGTGGCCGGCGGCGGGGACGGCACCCTCAGCACCGCCGCGCGGCTGCTCGCCCACCGCGACATGGCGCTCGGCCTGCTGCCGCTGGGCACCACCAACAACTTCGCGCGCACCGTCGGCGTGCCGCTGGAACTCGACCGGGCCGTCGACGTGCTGGCCGACGGCACGGTGATCGACGTCGACCTCGGCCTCGCCGGCGACATGCGGTTCACCAACCACGTCGGCGTCGGCCTCTCCGCCGACATCATGCTCCGCACGCCGCCGCGCCTGAAGCGGGTCATCGGGCGGCTGGCGTACCCGCTCACCGCCCTGGCGCTGCTGGCCCGGCACCGCCCGCTGCGCGTCACCGTGCGCGCCGGGGACGCCCGGCACGAGTTCGTCACCCACCAGGTGTACGTGGCCAACGGCGGCTTCCACGCCGGACGCCCGATCGCCGCCGACGCCGACGCCGACGACCGGCTGCTGGTCGCGTACCCGGTCGGTGGCGCGGACCGGCGTGGCCTGGTGCGCGCCACCGCCCGCAACGCGGCGACCGGGCACCGGCGCTCCGTCGGCGACGAGCCGTTCCTCGCCGTCGGGGAGCTGTGGCTGGAGACCGACCGGCCGGCGCGCGTCGAGGTCGACGGTGAGCTGTGCGGCCGTACGCCCATCCGCATCGGCCTGGACGCCAACGCGCTGCGCGTGATGGCGCCGGCCGGCAGCCCCGACCGCTGAGCGACGCGGCCGGCCGGGGCCGCACCCTGCGCGCCACCGCGGCCGGGGCGCTACTCCGGCCCGGCGTGCCACGGCGGCCGAGAGCGGGCTAGCGCGGCCGGTCCGCCGCGTCGAGGGCCGCCAGGAAGTCGGCGACGAGGTCCTCGGTGTCCTCGATGCCGGTGGAGACCCGCACGAGGCCCTCGGCGATGCCGGCGGCGGCCAACTGCTCGGCGTCCACGATCCCGGCCCACATCGAGCGCGGGTGCACCACGAGGGTGCTGACGCTGCCCAGGCTGGCCGCCCGCTTGGCCAGGCGGAGCCCGTCGAGCAGCGCCGCCGCCGCCCGCCCGTCGTGCAACTCCACGCCGAGCACGCCGCCGAAGCCCGTCATCTGCCGCCCGGCCAGCTCGTGCTGGGGATGCGTCGGCAGCCCCGGGTAGCGCACCCGCCGCACGGTCGGGTGGCCCTCGACCGCCCGAGCCAGGGCCAGCGCGTTGGCGTTGTGCCGCTCCACGCGCAGCGACAGCGTGCGGATGCCGCGCAGCAGCAGCCAGGCGTCGATCGGGCCGAGCGTGCTGCCGGTGACGATGGCGGTCTGCCAGACCCGGTCGACCAGGTCGGCGGAGCCGACGATCACCCCCGCGGACAGGTCGGAGTGCCCGCCGAGGTACTTCGTCCCGCTGTGCCACACCAGGTCGGCGCCGAAGTCCGCCGGCCGCTGGTTGACCGGGGTGGCGAAGGTGTTGTCGACGGCCACCAGCGCGTCGTTGGCGTGCGCCAGCTCGATGACCGCCGCCAGGTCGGTCAGTTCGAGCAGGGGGTTGCTCGGGGTCTCCACGAGGACCAGCCGGGTCTGCGGGCGCAGCGCCCGCGCGAACGCCTCGTTGTCGGTCTGGTCCACCTGGGTGAAGGCCACCCCGAACCGGGCTAGCAGGCCGGTGACCAGGGACGTCGTGCCGCCGTACGTGCTGCGCTGCACGACGACGTGGTCCCCGGCGGAGAGCAGGGCCAGGGCGATCGTGCTGATCGCGCCCATGCCGGAGGCGGTGACCATGCCCGCCTGCACGCCCTCCAGCTCGGCGACCACGGCGGCGACCTGCGCGTGGTTCGGGTTGCCGTAGCGGGTGTAGAAGCCGTGGCCCCGCGTCTCGGTGGCGAGGGCGGCGAACTGCTCGTCCGACTCGGCGCTGAAGGTGGCGCTCTGCACGATCGGCGGCGACACCGCCGCGCCGGGGCTCAACCCGTCGTCGCCGTGGACAGCGATCGTGCCGGTGCCGGTCACAGGGTCTCCTCACCACGTCGTCCGGGGCGGCGACGACGGTCCCTCGGACCGCCCGCGTTGGCGTCGACCCGCCCGTCGGGAGCGTACCCGCCCCCGCGACCGGCGGCTCCCGGTCCTTCACGCCAGACCGGGAAAGCGCTTACCATGTCCTCGACATCGACGTCCATGGATCACTAGCCGCCCCACGGGGACGCGTCCGCGATCCTCCCCCCACAGCGCTGTCCGAAGGAGCCCCATGACACCACCCGACTCCCCCCGACACCCCGGCCGCCGTCGCCTCGCCCTGGGGGTCACGGCCGCACTGGCGATCGTCGGCGCCGCCGTGGCGGTCGGACCGCAGCCCGCCGCTGCGGCCACCGTCGACCCCGCCGCCAGCTACGTGCTCGTCAACCGGCACAGCGGCAAGGCCATGGACCTGTGGGGCTGGTCCACCGCCGACGGCGCGCCGGTCAACCAGTACGCCCGCAACGACCTGGCCGTGCAGCAGTGGCGCTTCGTCGACGTGGGCGGCGGCTACCACCAGATCCGCTCGGCGCACAGCGGCAAGGTGCTGGAACTGCCCAACGCCGAGGACGGGGTCCAGCTCGTCCAGAACACCGCCGTCGGCGGCAACACCCGTCAGCACTTCCGGCTCGCCGACTCCGCCGGCGGGTACGTCCGCCTGGTCAACCGGCACTCGAACAAGGCGCTCGACGTCTGGCAGTGGTCCACGGCCGACGGCGCGATGATCTCGCAGTACCAGGATCTCGACGGCGCCAACCAGCAGTGGCAGTTGATCGCTGTCGGCTCCGGCGGCACCGGCTGCGGCAGCGGCGCGTACCAGGCCGAGGCGGTGCTCAGCGGCGGCACCTGGACCGCCCGCAACGGCGGCACCACCGTGTACACCGGCAGCGACATGCGCGCCGCCGTCCAGGCAGCCGTGAACAGCCTCGGCGCCGGGCGGACCAACAAGCAGCGTGTGGTCGTACGGGGCTCCGGCTCGATGAGCGCCGGCTCGCGGATCTCCCTGCCCAGCTACACCGCGATCGACGTGTGCGGCACCATCAACGTCACCGGCTCGGGCAGCGGCGACCAGGCGCCGATCTACTCCCGCGGCACCCGCCAGGTCGAGGTCGGGCACCTCACCGTCACCGGCACCCCGCTCTACGGGATCTTCCTGCGCAACGTCACGGACGTCGTGCTGGGCCGGATCGACATGCGGCTCGGCGGCGGGCTCGGGATCCGCATCGACAACCGCGGGGACACCAGCCAGTGGAGCCGCAACGTCCGGATCGACACCGCGTACGTCTCCGGCGCCAGCTCGCACGCGGTCGAGACGTACGGCGTGGACGGGCTGACCATCGGCACCGTCACGGCGCGCAACGTGGGCGAGTCGGGTCTGCTGCTCAACCAGACCATCAACGCCACCGTCACCACCGTCGACGCCGAGAACGCCGGCGCCGGCACCGGGTACGCCGCCTTCCGGATGGCCAACCGCAACGGGCGGGTGGGCTCCGACTACCCGACGAACGTCCGGGTGGGCACCGTCCGGGCGCGCGGCGGCGGCCGGGGGATCTTCTGCGTCTCCGAGTCCGGCGGCGCCGCCATCGACCGGGTGGACATCGCCGACACCGGCAACAACGCGATCCTGATCGAGAACTGCCAGGGGGTGGACATCGCGGCCGGCGGCGGCACGATCAGCGGCGGCGGCGAGGTGCGGCTGGCCGAGCGCACCGAGTTCCCCGGCAACCGGGACATCACGCTGCGCAACTTCACCCTGGTGAACAGCCGGATCGTGGAGAACCCCTGCGCGGACAACCTGACCATCAGCAACGTGCGGCTGAGCAACTCCACCGTCAACCGCTGCTGACCGGGGCGGCCCGGCAGGGTCGTACGGTCCCGTCCGGCGTCGTGGTGCGGATGGTCGGACGGGGCACGGTCGCCACGCGGGCGTCCGTGCCCCGTCCTCCCGCCCGGGCGGTCCCGGCCCCGAGGGGGGCGGGACCGGCTCCGCCCGGACGGAGAACGCGTCGGTCAGCCCGCGACGGAGCGGAAGACCGGGTAGTAGCCGCCGGACTGGCCGGCCGCGGTCGGGTGGTACGAGACGCCCAGGGTGGCGAAGTTGAGGGCGTGCAGCCACTTGTCGCCGTAGCTGCACAGCTGGTGCCCGACGAACTGCGCACGCACGTCGGCGAACTTGAAGCCGGCGGCGACGGCGGCACTGCGGGTGATGTCGTCCACCAGGTTGATGCCCTCGTTGATCTTCGCCCGCGAGGTGGCGCTCAGGCCGACGCAGACCGTGCCGAGCTGGTAGAAGACCGGGTAGCCGACGACCACCACGCGGGCGTTGGGGGCCCGGGTCTTGATGCCGTTGTAGACGTTGCGCAGCAGGCCGGGCAGCTGGGCACGGGCCTTGTCCTCGGCGGCCTGCACGGCGGCCACGCACTGGGTGGTGCCCTGGAGCACGCAGGTGGACATGATGCTGGCGAACCCGACGTCGTTGCCGCCGACCGTGACGCTGACCAGCGTGGTGGTGGAGCTGAGCGCCGACAGCTGCGTGTTGATCACGCTGGTGGTGGTGGCACCGGAGCAGGCGACCGAGCGGTACGACGCGGGCTTGATGTTGGCCGCGTACAGCGCCGGGTAGGCCTTGGTGCTGCGCTGGCAGGAGCCGCTCTCGCTGGTGTAGCTGCCGGCGCCCACGCCCGAGGCGTACGAGTCACCGAGCGCCACGTAGCGGTCGGTGGCGGCGGCCTGGGCGGGGGCTGCCATGGTGAGGCTGACGCCGAGAGCCGTGGCCAGGCTCAGGGCGAGGGAAACGAGACGGGTTCTCCGCACGTCGCACTCCGGGGGTAGAGGGATCGAGTGCGAGATTGATATCACCGAATATTTAGGAATGAAAGATCCTGCCGGAACTTTTAGGGGTGCCGGTAAAGACCTACCGGGTTTACGTCCCGACACCGGCGCCCGGCAGGGGTCGCGCGGGGCGCCACCGGGGTCCCGGCCGCGCCGCTCGGCGGACGTGACCCCGGTCGGGGGCCTGCGCGGACGGGGCGGAGCGTCAGCCGGACGTCCCGCAGGCGCCCGTGGCGGTCGCCACGAACACCGTCTGCACCTGCTCGCCGTCGGCGAGGCCGGGCACGGAGTGCGCCCGTACGTCGACGAAGCCCGCCCGGCCCAGCGCGGCCCGCCACCCCGCCACGTCGAGCAACGGCGACGCCGGCACCCTCGGCTCGTCGTCCGCGTGCCGCCACCACCCCTCGGCCAGGCCGAACGTCAGCGTGTCGTGGTCGAGGCGGCTGGTCATCTCGTCGACCACCAGGACGCCGCCCGGCTTGAGCAGCGCGTGGCAGTGCCGCAGCGCGGCGGAGATCCGCAGCGTGGCGTGCAGGACGTTGCTGGCCAGGACCGCCTGCATCGAGCCGGGCTCGAAGCCCTGGTCCTCGGGCGCAGCTCCATGGCCTGGGCGAAGGAGCGCGGATAGCGCCGGAGGAACTGCCGGACGTGCTGCTGCACGAGCGCGGCGCAGAGCCGGTTGTGGAAGTCGAGCTGGACGTTGTCCCGGTAGATCGCGGAGACCAGCTCGGCCGAGCCGCCCGGGAAGAGCACCTCGTTCGCCGGCCGGTCACCCCGCACGACCCCTACGAGCTGCGTCTGGCAGGCGACCAGCAGGGGCACGTACCCCGGCGGCCTCCGGGTGCTCCCGGCGCAGGGCCTCTCTCTACACCGCCGCCGGCTCAGCTTCCCACCGCGCTCAGCGCCCCGGCGCCGGCCACCAGCACCCGGTCGGCCTGGTCGGCCTTCTCCCGGGCGAAGACGCGCACGAGGTCGTGGAAGCGGAACCGCTGCCGTCGGCCGCCGTCGGACTCGACGATCTCCAGCAGCCGGGCGTCGACCAGGTGCTCCCCCACCTCCTCGCCAGCGTGCCGGGACACCCCCAGCACCTCCGCCGTGCACCAGCTCGGGAAGGCCGGCGTGCGCAGCAGCGCCAGCCGGCGCAGGGCGAGCTGGCCCAGGTCGGCGAGTTGGTGGTAGCTGCTGTCCAGCCGTTCCCGGACGTCCATCGAGCCCAGCCGGAGCTCGTCCAGCCGGTACCGCTCGTCGGCGAGCCGGTCCGCCAGGTACCCGAGCGACCAGTGCGGGCGCGCCAGCAGTCGCGATCCGGCGACCCGGACGCCGAGCGAGAGCCGACCGCACAGCTCGACGATCCGCTCGGCCGCGTCGGCCTCCTCGGCGATCCGCTGCGCCCCGATGATCCGCCCGAGCAGCGCGAGCGCCTGCCGCCGGTCCAGGGTGCCGACCTCGATCGACGTGGCGCCGGCCAGCTCCGGCATCCGCAGCCGGCTGGTGACGATGACCTGGCAGCCCGGGTCGCCGGGCAGCAGCGGGCAGACCTGCGCGTAGTCCGCCGTGCCGTCGAGCATGACCAGCAGCCGCCGGCCGGCGAGCTGGCTGCGGTAGAGCCGGACCCGCTCGTCGAGGCCCTTCGGGATCGCCGCCTCGGCGTGGCCGAGGCTGCGCAGGAACCAGCCGAGCACGTCGTACGGCTCGACGGCGTTGCCGCTCGCGCGGCCGAGGTCGGCGTAGAGCTGGCCGTCGGGGAAGGCGCCGCGGGTGAGGTGGGCCGCGTGCAGGGCCAGCGTGCTCTTGCCGACGCCGGCCATCCCGGTGACCACGGCGACCGGCGGGCGGTCCGTCGGCTCGGCCGTCAGCACCCGCAGCAGCCCGCTCAGCTCCTCCTCCCGGCCGGCGAAGTCACCGACGCCGGGCGGCAGCATCGCGGGCCGTACGCCGTGCCAGCTCGGCTCCGCGACGACCGCCGGGGCCGGGGGGTCGGCGAGGATCGACTGGTACGCCTCGGCGAGCAGCGGCCCCGGGTCCACGCCCAGTTCGTCGGCCAGCACCCGGCGGCCCTCGTGGTAGACGGCCAGCGCGTCGGCCTGCCGGTCGCAGTGCAGCAGGGCGGTCATCAGGTGGCCCCGCAGCCCCTCGTGCAGCGGGTGCTCGGCGACGAGCTGGGTGATCTCGGGTACCAGCCGCACGTGCCGGCCCAGCCGCAGGTCGGCCTCGATCCGGCTCTCCAGGACCGCCATCCGCAGCTCCGCCATCCGGTGCGTCTCGGCCGCCGCGAAGTGCTCGGTCACGTTGGACAGAGCGGGGCCGCGCCACAGCGACAGGGCGGCGTGCAGCCGCTCGGCGGCCTCGGCGTACCGGCCGTCGCGCAGGGCCTCACGCCCGGTCTCGGCGAGGCGCTCGAACTCGTCGAGGTCGAGCTGGGCGGCGCCGATGCGGAGCTGGTACCCCGACCACTGCCGGACGATGTCCACCTCGGCGCCGAGGTACTTGCGCAGCCGCGAGACGTAGTTGTAGAGCTGGGCGGCGAAGGTGGCCGGCGGGCGCTCCCCCCAGAGCAGCTCGCACAGCCGGGTGTCCGGCACCGTACGCCCCTCGGCGAGCAGCAGCGCCGCGAGCACGGTCCGCTGCTTCGCGCCGTCCAGTGCCACTTCGGCGTCACCCCGCCAGGCCCCCACCGGCCCCAGTACCCGAAACTCCATCCCTGGCTCCGTTCATCGCGCCGCCCCGGGTAGACAGTCGTCCGAAGACTCATCGGCACCGGCCCCGTCCACATGCGTGAGCGGCACCCAATTTCCCGCCGATGTCACGCTGGCCGTTCAATTGATCACCGATCGTGACTAGGATGGGGCTGTCGCGGCCGGGTGCGGATACACCGGCCGGCACGGCCCGTCCGGCCGTCCCGGGGCACGGCGGGTTCGCACCCACCGTCCCGGCCAGCACCGGAGCATGAATGTGGGTAGTTTCCACGCATGAACTCCGCGCCCCGCTCTGGCACCTTGCAACGGTGACCTCGACTCCCCCGGCCGGCGCCACCGAGCACGCCTCTTCCGGCGTACGGCTGGCTCCGCACTGGTGGGCGCCGGGGCTCGCGCTGCACGAACGCGTGCCCGGCCGGGCCGTCGGCGCACCGGGCCGGCCGCCCGCCGACGCGCCGACGGACGCCACGACGGGCGGGTCCGGCAGTGACGCAGCACGCGCCACGACCGGCGGCCCCGGCAGCGACGGCGCACACGGCACGACCGGCGCGGGCGGCCAGGCTGCCGCCGATGATGCCATCGGCCCGGACGTCGAGCGGAGGCTGGCCCGGTGGCGGGCCGGGCACGGGCCGGGCCTGGCGGCGCGGCTGGCCGAGGTGGGCCTGGACGAGTCGGGGCTGCGCGGGCTGCTGGCCGAGGACCCGGCCGCGCTCGCCGCCAGGATGACCCGCCCGCCGTGGGCGCAGGCCGTCGAGGCGGCGTTGGCCGCCGCGGCGGCGCCCCGGCCGCAGGCCGACCCGGCGGACTGGCGGGCCGCCCTCGCCGCGCCCCTGCGGCCGTTCGTCGACGTCGCCGCCGACCGGTTCCGCGCCGGCGCCGGCCGGATCGCGACGCGGCAGACGGTCGACCTGAACCCCCTCACCGACCGGTTCGCCACCGCGCTGGAAGACCGCCTGCTCGCCGTCGCGGCCCGCACGCTGGTCTCGGAGCTGCACCGGCGCCGCGCGGCCGGCCTGCTCGCCGGCGCCGACGGCCGGGCCCGCTTCGCCGACTTCGTGGCGCAGCTCCGCGACCCCGCCGGGCTGGCCGAGCTGGTCGAGCGCCGTCCGGTGCTCGCCCGCCTGCTGGCGCAGGCCGCCACCACGGCCGCCCGGGCCGGGCTGGAACTGCTGACCCGCTTCCTCGCCGACCGCGACGAGTTGGTGGCGGCCCTGCTCGGCGGCGCCGACCCCGGCCCGCTGGTCGCGTTCCGCAGCAACCTGGGCGACGCGCACACCGGCGGCCGGACGACCACGGTGCTGTGCTTCGCCGACGGCCGGAGCGTCGTCTACAAGCCGCGCGAGCTGGCCTCCCAGGTCCACTTCACCGCGTTCGTCGACTGGCTGGAGCGGCGGGCGCCGGGGCTCGGGCTGCGCGGGGTCGCCGCCCTGACCCGCCCCGGCTACGGCTGGTCGGCGCACGTCGACGCGACGGCACTGAGCCACCCCGAGCAGGCGGACGACTTCTACCGCCGGCAGGGCGCCCTGGTCGCGCTGCTGCACGCCCTGCACGCCACGGACATGCACTACGAGAACCTGATCGCCGCCGGTGACACCCCGGTCGTGGTGGACACCGAGACGCTCTTCCACCCCGCGCTGGGCGAGGCGGCGGGCACCGGCGACCCGGCCGCCGACCTGCTGGCCGCCTCGGTGCACCGCACCGGCCTGATACCGGTGATCGTCGTGGGCGACCAGGGGGCGATGGACCTCTCCGGCGTCGGCGGCGACCACGGCGCGACCGCCCCCGTCAGCGCCCTCGACTGGGCCGACCCGGGCACCGACCGGATGCGGCTGACCCGCCGGGCCGTCGGCTTCGTCGGCGGGCGCAACCGGCCCCGCGTCGGCGACGCCGTGGTCGACCCCGGTGCCCACGAGCCGGCCCTGCGGGCGGGGTTCCGGCTGGCGTACGACACGATCCGGGCCCACCGTCGCGAGTTCACCGAGCTGGCCAGCTCCTGCGCCGACGTCCCGGTGCGGCTGGTGGCCCGCCCCACCTCGGCGTACCACGGTCTGCTCACCGAGACCACGCACCCGGACGTGCTCGGCGACGCGCTGGAGCGCGACCGCGCGTTCGGCGTCCTCTGGTCCAGCGCCGCCGGGCACCCGTTCCTCGCCCAGCTCCCACGGCACGAGGTCGCCGCGCTGTGGGCGGGCGACGTACCGCTGTTCGAGGGCACGCCGGGCAGCCGGACCGTCCGGGTGGCCGGGAGCGGCGAGCCGCTGCCCGTACCGCTGGCCCGCCGCGGGCTCGACACCGCGCTGGACAAGATCGCCGCGCTGGGCGAGGCCGACCGGCGGCAGCAGGAGTGGATCGTCGCGGCGACGCTGGCGACCCGTCATCCCGCCAGGGACCGGCACGCCGGCACGCCGACGTCCCGGCCGGTCGCGGACGCCGCCGCCTCGCCGGAGCGCCTGCTCGCCGCCGCGTGCGCGCTGGCCGACGAGATCCAGGCCCGCGGCGTCCCCGGCGCCGGCCGGGTCAACTGGCTCGGCCTGGAGCTGGTCGACGACCGGCAGTGGCTCGTCCTGCCGATGGGGGCCGGGCTCGCCAACGGCCACCTCGGGGTCGCGCTCTTCCTCGGCCAGCTCGCCGAGGTGACCGGCGTCGCCCGCTACGCCGAGCTGGCCCGCCGGGCCGTCGCCGGGGTGCCGGGGCTGTTCCGCCTGCTCGGCGCGCGCCCGGACCTGGTGGCCGCCATCGGCCCCGGCGGGCTGTACGGCCTCGGCGGCATCGCGTACGGGCTCGCCCGGCTGTCCACCCTGCTGGCCGACCCCGGGCTCGCCGGGCAGGCCCGCGCGGCGGTGGACCTGGCCGCCGCCGCCAGCGCGGGATGCTCGGCCCTCGCCTGGGCCGACGGTGGCGCGGGCTGCCTCGCCGCCATGCACGCGGTGCACGCCGAGCTGGACCACGCGCCGGCGGCGTCGCTCGCCCGCGACTGGGCCGACCGGCTCGTCGACGCGGTCGAGCGCGACGAGCTGCCGGCGGAGGCCGGCTTCGCCGGCGGGCTGGCCGGCATCGGCTGGGCGCTGGGCCGCTACGCCCGCACCGGCGGCGCCCGGTACGCGCGGGCCGGCCGGCGCGCGCTGCGGGGGGCCGGCACCCCTGGTGCAGGCGATCCGGCGGGGTACGGCTGGTGTCGTGGCGCGGCCGGCCTGGCCCTCGCCCACCACGCCCTCGCCCCCGACACGGGTCCGCTCGACGCCGACGCGCTGCGCCTGCTCACCGACCGGCCGCTGCTCGACGACCTCAGCCTCTGCCACGGCGAGCTGGGCGTCGCCGAGGCGACCCGCGTCCTCGACGGCGAGGGGTCCGCGACGCGCCGACTCGCCGGTCGGGTCCTCGCCGCCGTCGACCGCCACGGGGCTCGCTGCGGTACGCCGGGCAACGTGCCCACCCCCGGTCTGGTCGACGGCCTCGCCGGCATCGGGTACGGGCTGCTGCGGCTCCACGGGGCCGGGCCGGTGCCGTCGGTGCTGCTGCTGGAACCGACCCCTGAACCGTGCTCCTCGGGTTGAGGACCGCCCGACGAGCGACGACGATCTTCGAGTGGAGCGGCAAGCTTCCGGAAGCACCCTACGAAGCACCACAGGAGGAATGACAGTTGTCCGAGAACCAGCTCCCCTCGTACCGTGCCGACGAGATCGACCCCTCGGCGCCGATCGACGACCCGGCAGGAGCGATGTGGTTGCAGCCCGTCGTGACGTTCGGCATCCGCGCGGCGGCCCTCGCCAGCCTGGTCGTACCCGTGGGCATGGTGATCGGCGGTCTCGTCGGTGACGGTGGCGCCGCGGCGGCGGACGCCGCGCCCCTGACGACCTGCTGCCCCGAGAGCCTGCTGTGACGATCGGATAGCCGCCCGGGAGCCGGCGTCGTCGGCACCGCGTTGGGCTGTGGCCTGCCGCCTCGGATAGCGTGCGCAGTGTGTACCGCTCCTCGAAGTTCATCGGTCGGGACGTCGAGCTCAGCGCGGTGCGCAAAAGCCTCGAATCGGCGCGGGCGGGCCGCGGCGGCGCGGTGTTCGTGGTCGGCGAGAGCGGCGTCGGCAAGTCCCGCCTCGCGTCGAGGGTCGCCGAGCTGGCCACCGCGTCGGGCATGCGGGTGATGCGCGGCCGGGGCAGCACGATCGGCACGGCGGTGCCGCTGCGGCCCCTGACCGAGGCGCTGCTGTCGCTGCTGCGCTCCGGGCCGGTCGATCCCGGCGCGCTCGGCCCGTACGGCCCGATCCTCGGCCGGCTCGTGCCCGACTGGGGGCGACCGCCGGCCGATCAGGAGAACGCGTCCCTGGTGATCCTCGCCGAGGCCGTCCTCCGGCTGACCGGGGTGGCCGGCGCGGGGCGGGGTTGCCTGATGCTGCTGGACGACCTCCAGGACGCCGACACGGAGACGTTGACGGTGCTGGAGTACCTCATCGACAACCTCGCCCTGCAACCAACCTTGCTGCTGGGAGCCATCCGGGCGGAGCCCTGCGCGGCGTCGACCATCGCCCGGTCGGCCGCCCAACGCGGTCAGTGCGAGCTCATCGAGCTGGGCCGGCTCGACGACGACGAGCTGCGGCAGATGGTCGGCGCGTGCCTCGACGCCGACCCGCAGCGGGTGCCGGCGGCCGCGCACGCCCTCGTCTCGACGGGCAGTGCCGGCAACCCCTTCCTGATCGAGGAACTCGTCGCCGGCATGGTCGACGGCGACCTGCTGATCGGCGGCCCCGAGGGCTGGCGGATGTCCGAGGAGCTGCCCGCCGGCCTGCCGAGCACCCTGGCGAGGGGCATGGCGCAGGGGGTCGAGCAGCTCGACCCCCGGGCCCGGGAGCTGCTCTCGATGGGTGCGCTGCTGGGGCAGCGTTTCCCGCTGGCCGTGGTGCAGGCGGCCACCGGGCTGAGCGACCGGGGCGTGCTGGAGCACCTGTGCGGTGACGTCGCGGCGCGGCTGGTCACGGTCGACGACCAGCTCACCGACTGGTACGCCTTCCGGCACCGGCTCACCCGGGAGGCGCTGCTCACCCTCCTCGGTCCCGGCGACCGGGCCTGGCTCGCCCAGCGGATGGCCGAGGCGGTGGAGGCGGTCTACCCCGGGCTGCCCGGGGAGTGGTGCCAGGTGTCGGCCACCCTGCACCTGGAGGCCGACAACCCGGAGACGGCCGGCCGGCTGTTCACCGAGGCGGGCCGGCGGGCGATCGCCCAGGGCGGCGCCACCACGGCGGTAGCCCTGCTGGACCGCGCGATCGGCCTGCTCGGCGACGATCCCATGGCGCGCGCGGCGGCCCTCGAAGCCCTGCTGCACGCCCTGGCGGAGGCGGGGCTGGTCGAGCGGGCGCTCGCCTCGGTCAGCACCCTCGACCAGATCGGTGGCGTCGACCCGCGCCGGCGGGCGCAGCTGCACACCCGGCTGGCCTGGGCGGCGACGGTCGCCGGCCGGTCGGCCGAGGGGCTGGCCCAGGTGGAGCAGGCGCGGGCCCTGCTCGGCCCGGACGCCGCCGCCGAGGACACCGCCCCGGTCGACGTGGTCGCCGCCCACCTGGTGCTGGACACCGCCGGCCAGGACCAGCTCGCCACCGCCGAGGCGCTGGCCCGCCGGGCCGCCACCGTCGCCGAGACCGTCCCGCTGCCCGTGGTGGCCTGCCAGGCCTGGCAGCTGCTCGGCGCGCTGGTCCGGCACCGCGACCCGGCGGAGGCGACCCGGTGCCTGGAACGGGCCCTGGCGATCGCCGCGCAGCACCGGCTGCCGATCTGGGAGATCCACGCGCTGATCCGCCTCGGCAACGACGACGCGCTGCGCGACGCGCGCCTGGACCGCCTCGAACAGGCCCGGGAGCGGGCCACCCAGGCCGGCGCGGTGACCGCCCGCCACCAGGCGGAGGCGAGCCTCGCCCTGCACGCGGTGCTGCGGGGCGACTTCGACACGGCGGCCGCCCTCGTCCAGCAGGTGCTGGCCGCCACCACCCGGCTGAAGCTGCTGGAGACGACCCAGTACGTGCTGCTGGTCAGCGCCGTACTGGCCGCGCACCGGGGGCGCCGCCGGGAGATGGAGCACGCGCTGGCCGAGTTCCGCCGGTGGAGCGGCGACCAGGCCCTGCACGCCACCCGCGTACACGGTCTGGCCCGGGCCTTCTGCGCGCTGCTGGAGGAGGACCGGCCCCGCGCCCTCGACGAGCTGGCCCGCGCGTTCGACGCCGAGGCGCAGAGCCCGACGGTCTTCCACCTCTCCGGCCGGCACGGCCTGCACCTGCTGCTCCAGGTCATGTCGGGTGAGGCCGGCTGGCCGGCCTACGAGGCGGTGCAGGGCGACTCGGCGAGCAGGCTGCGCTGGGACCTGCAGTTCGCGCTCTTCGCGAAGGCGGTGCTGCTCGGCCGCTCCGGTCGACCGGAGGCGGCGGCGCAGGCGGCAGCCGAGGCGATGCGGGCCGGGGCGCCGTACGCGATGAGCCGGCACCTCGCCCTGCGGCTGGTCTGCGAGGCCGCCCTCGCCGACGGCTGGGGAACGCCCGTGCAGTGGCTGCGCGCCGCCGAGGAGCACTTCCACTCGAGCGACGTGCCGGCCGTGGCCAGCGCCTGCCGGGCCCTGCTGCGCCGGGCGGGCGTACGGCTGACGCAGCGCCGCTCCGGCGCGGGCGACATCCCCGCCGAGCTGCGGTCGGTGGGCGTGACGGTGCGGGAGTACGAGGTGCTGCGGCTGCTGGTCGGGCGGCTGAGCAACCGGGAGATCGCCGCCCGGCTGCACCTGTCCCCGCGCACGGTGGAGCGGCACGTGTCCAGCCTGTTGGGCAAGACGGGCCTGCCGAACCGGATCGCGCTCAGCGAGTTCGCCGCCGAGATGGAGAGCGCCTGACCGGCGGCGGCGCCCCGGCCGCGCGGTCCCCGTGGGGCGTCGCACGCTGGCAGGATGACCGGATGGACCTCGACACCGGCGCCGGGCTGCTGCACCGGCTGACGTCCTACGAGCCGGGCCGCGAGTGGGACGTGCCCGTGGACGATCCCCGCGTACGCCACGACCTCGTCCCGAACGACCCCGCGACCCTGCCGCCGCCCATGAAGGGCTACCCGGACGGCCCCGCCGTCCTCGCCCTGCCCCGCGACCTGCCCGATCCCGGTGTCCCCGCGACCGCCGTGCTGGCCGGCGTCGCGTCCCCCGCCCGGCCCCTCGACGCCGCGCAGCTCGGCCGCGTCCTCTTCCTCGGCGCCGGCGTCGTGCGCACCGCCGAGCGCAACGGCCGCCCCGTCCTCTACCGCGCCGCCGGCTCGGCGGGGGCGCGGTTCCCGCTGGAGGTCTACGCCAGCACCCGGGGCGTCGCGGGGGTGCCCGACGGCGTGCACTGGTACGACGCGCGGCGGCACGCGCTCGTCCGGGTGGCGCCCGCCGCGGCCGGGGCGGTCACGACGCTGGTGGTCACGGGCGTGCCCTGGCGCACGGGTTGGCGCTACGCCGAGCGCGGCTGGCGTCACCTCTACTGGGACGCCGGCACGCTGCTGTCCCAGCTGTCGGCGGCGGCCGCGAGCGCCGGCCTGGCGCCCCGGCTGCGGTCGCTCTTCCCGGACGCCACCGTGCGCGCGCTCGTCGGCGCGGACGGGGTGCACGAGTACCCGCTGGCCCTGCTGTCGTTCGGCGACGGCGAACCGGCGATCCGGCCCACCGGGCCGGCGCTCCCCGGCGAGCTGCCCCCGGTCGAGCTGCCGCTGTGCACCGCCGCGCAGCGCGCGGGCGAGCGGGACGTGCTCGGCGCGCCCTGGCCGTCGGCGGAGCCACTGTCGACGTTCCCGCCGTCCGACCCGCTCGACGAGGTCGTCCGCCGGCGCGGCTCACAACGGCGGATGGACAGGTCCCGGACGCTGCCGCGCGCCCTGCTGGAATGGCCCCTGGCCGCGGCCCTGCGCGGCGTGCCGGTGCCGCACTGGGTCGCCGTGCACGGGGTCGACGGCGTGGCGCCCGGCCTCTACCGGTGGCCCGACCTGTCGGCGCCGCTGCGCGCCGGCGACCTGCGCGACGAGCTGCTGCGGGTCTGCCTGGACCAGGCGCTCGCCGGCGACGCGGCCTACGTCGTCGTGGCCGCCGCGCCGCTGTCGGCGCTCGACGACCGCGGCTACCGCGACGCCCAGCTCGCCGCCGGGCTCGTCGAGGGCCGGCTGCACCTCGCGGCGTACGCCCTCGGCGCGGGCGCCTCCGGCATGACCTTCCTCGATGCGGCGGTCCCGGGTCTGCTGGCCGAGCCGGACGACCTCGCGGCCCTGCTCTTCACCTGCGTGGGCGTGCCGGAGTACCGCTCGCGGGCGGGCGGGCGGCCGGGCGCCCCGGTCGAGGTCCGGCCGGTCATGCCCCGCCTCGGCGGTTCGTGACGCCGGTCGCGCCGCGCGCCCAGCACCCCGCACGCCGCCGACCGAGGGCGGGATCGCCCGCCCCACTGATGAAGGTTTCCGTCATCGCCGCCATCGAGGGCGGAAGGGATTTACATCGACTCGCGTCGCGGTGTACGGTACCGCCACCCGTCGACTTCAATCGATGTCGACGAATATCGGGAGGGGTGCAGATGACTGCTCGACCCGTCGCGCGACGCAGGCGTGGGCTGCTCGGCGCCACGTTGGCCGCGACCCTGGTCCTGTCCGGCGGATCAGCCATGGCCGCCGCGCCGGTGTCGGCCGCCCCGGAGGCGGGCCCACCGGCCGCCGCCCGGCTGGCCGCCGCCTTCGACACCGCCGCCGGCCGCTACGACGTCCCCCGCGACCTGCTCGTCGCCCTCGGATACGCCGAGACCCGCTTGGACGGGCACGGCGGCGCCCCCAGCGCGGCGGGCGGCTACGGCATGATGCACCTGGTCAGCAACCCCAAGCTGCGCACCCTGGACGAGGCGGCGCGGCTGACCGGGCTCAGCCGTGGCGCGCTGCGCGCCGACCCCGCCGCGAACATCACCGGGGCGGCTGCCGTCCTGCGCTCCTACGCCGACCGGGCCGGCCTGGACGGGGCCGAGCGCGACGACGTCGACGAGTGGTACGCCCCGGTCGCCCGCTACGGCGGGGCGGCCAGCCCGGCGCTCGCCCGGCTCTACGCGGACGCCGTCTACGACCTGCTCGGCACCGGCTTCGACACCGGTCCCGCCGGGGTGGGCAGCGTCCAGGGCCGCCCGGTGGCGCCGGAGCGGGACCTGCCGGGCGCCTCGGACGAGGTCGGCATCCTCAGCACCGACTACGGGCCGGCCGCCTGGGCACCGGCCAGCACCAGCAACTACACGGTGGCGAGCCGACCCACCAGCCACCCGGTGCGGTACATCGTCATCCACGTCACGCAGGGCAGCTACGCCGGCTCGATCAGCTGGTTCCAGAACCCGGCCGCCAAGGCCAGCGCACACTACACGTTCCGCTCCTCCGACGGGGCGGTGACCCAGTCGGTGCGGGAGAAGGACATCGCCTGGCACGCCGGCAACTGGACCTACAACACCCAGTCCATCGGCATCGAGCACGAGGGGTACGTCGACAACGCGGCCTGGTTCACCGACGCGATGTACCGGGCGTCGGCGACCCTGACCCGCAGCCTCGCCAACAAGTACGGCATTCCGAAGGACCGGGCGCACATCATCGGTCACCACGAGGTCCCCGGCGCCACCCACACCGACCCGGGCCCCCACTGGAACTGGACCTACTACATGCAGCTGGTCAACCAGCAGAGCGGCGTCGGCTCCGGCACGGTGAACACCGAGGGGGTGAGCCTCAACGTGCGCTCCGGCCCCGGCACCGGCTACAGCGTCGTGGGTTCCGTCGCCGACGGCGCGGCCGTCAGCATCTACTGCCAGGCCGTCGGCACCACGGTGACCGGCCCCTACGGCACCACCAACGTCTGGGACCGGATCGGCACCAACCGGTACGTCTCAGACGCCTTCGTCCTGACCGGTCACGACGGCTTCATCCCCGGCGTGCCGCGCTGCTGACCGCCACGGCCGATGCCGTCCGCCCCGCCGGCGGACGGCATCGACGCGTCACAGCCGCGCGACGACCAGCTCGCGGAAAGCGGGTCCCGGGCGCGGCCGCGAGCGGCGCGGCGACGATCTCGTGGAGGGGCCGGAAGCGATGCGCCACGGGCGCGTGGCCCTCGCGGTGCACGTGGATGCCGTACGCGTCCCCGTTTCCCCGGCCCGGCTGGGGGTACGGGCCAAGACGCCTGCTCAACGCCGCTTTCACGGAGGAACTCGTCAGATGGATGTCAGCAAGCCCGCCAAGGCGGTCAGGGACGTCGTGGGAACCGCAGCCGGAAAGGTGGCCGACGCGCTGAGCCCGGACGTGCCGGGCGCGCCGGGTAGCGCCCCGCCGACGGTCGAGGAGCCGACGACGCCACGCGAGCCGTTGCCGCCCAAGACGGAACAGGGCGCGCCCGAGACCCGTACGCCGACGGGCGCGACGACCGGCGCGCCGACGACGGCGAACGGCCAGCAGGGCGCCTTCCTCACGACGGCGCAGGGCGCGCGGCTGCGCGACACGGACCACTCGCTGAAGGCCGGCCCGCGCGGTCCGGTCCTGCTCCAGGACCACCACCTGCGCGAGAAGATCACCCACTTCGACCACGAACGCATCCCCGAGCGCGCCGTGCACGCGCGTGGGGCCGGCGCGCACGGCCTCTTCGAGGCGTACGGCACGGCCGAGGGCGTGACGAAGGCCGGCTTCCTGGCCAAGGGCAGGACGACCAACGTCTTCGTCCGGTTCTCGACCGTCCTCGGCTCGCGCGGCTCCGCCGACACGGTCCGCGACACCCGTGGCTTCGCGACGAAGTTCTACACCGACGAGGGCACCTTCGACCTGGTCGCCAACAACATGCCGGTCTTCTTCATCCAGGACGCCATCAAGTTCCCGGACATCATCCACGCCGGCAAGCCGCACCCCGACCGGGAGATCCCGCAGGCCCAGAGCGCGCACGACACCTTCTGGGACTTCGTCTCCCTGCACACCGAGGCGCAGCACCACACCATGTGGAACATGTCCGACCGCGGCATCCCGCGCTCCTACCGGATGATGGAGGGCTTCGGCGTCCACACGTTCCGGCTGGTCAACGCCGCCGGCGAGACGGCGCTGGTCAAGTTCCACTGGAAGCCCAAGCTCGGCGTGCACTCCCTGACCTGGGAGGAGGCGCAGCTGCTCGGCGGCATGGACCCGGACTTCCACCGCCGGGACCTGTACGACGCCATCGAGGCCGGCGCCTTCCCCGAGTGGGAGCTGGGCCTCCAGGTCTTTCCCGACACGCCCGAGGAGACCTTCGCCGGGATCGACCTGCTCGACCCGACGAAGATCGTGCCGGAGGAGCTGGCGCCGGTGCAGCCGGTCGGGAAGCTCACGCTCAACCGGACGCCGACGAACTTCTTCGCCGAGACCGAGCAGGTCGCCTTCCACGTCGGCCACCTGCCGCCGGGCATCGACGTCACGAACGACCCGCTGTTGCAGGGCCGGCTGTTCTCCTACGTCGACACGCAGCTCACCCGACTGGGCGGGCCGAACTTCTCGCAGATCCCGATCAACCGCCCGCACGCCCCGGTCAACGACATGCTGCGCGACGGCTTCCACCAGCAGGCCGTGCACGCCGGGGTCGCGCCGTACCGGCCGAACTCGCTCGACGGCGGCAACCCCTTCCCCGCCGGGGACACCGACGGCGCGTTCGTCGACGTGCCGGTGCAGGTGACGCAGGCGCCCAAGGTGCGCGCCAACCCGGTCTCGTTCGACGACCACTACAGCCAGGTCCGCCTGTTCTGGCTGAGCATGTCGCCGGTCGAGAAGGAGCACATCGTCCGCGCCTACACCTTCGAGCTGGGCAAGTGCTACCACCAGGCGATCCGGGAGCGCCAGCTCCAGTGCCTCGCCAACATCGACCCGGTGCTGTGCGCGGAGGTCGCCACCGGGCTGGGCCTGCCCGCGCCGGAGCCGACCGTGCCGCTCGCCGACGCCGCGCCCAGCCCCGCGCTGTCGCAGGTCGGCAGGCAGTGGCCGGCCGACGGTCGCACGGTGGGGATCGTCGTCGACCCCCGCGCCGGGCTCGACGACGTCGACGAGGTACGCCGGGCGGTATTCGCCGCCGACATGGTGCCGCTCCTCATCGCCCCGCACGGCGGCCGCGTGGGCGACCTGCCCGTGCAGCGCACCTTCGCCACCGGCCGCTCGGTCGAGTTCGACGTGCTCCTGCTTGCCGGGGCGCCGGCGCCCGCACCGGACGCGTCGCCGGCACGCGACGCCAAGGCGGGCGCGGCCGACTCCGCCACCGTGGATCCGCGGGTGCTGCTGCTGGTCGACGAGTGCTGGCGGCACGCGAAGGCGATCGGCGCGTGGGGCGCCGGCGTCGACGTGCTGAGCCAGGCCGGGGTCGCCGGCACGCCGGGCGTCGTCGCGGGTGGCTCGGGGGCCGAGGTCTTCGCCGCCGTGCAGCGGCTGCTGGCCGCCCACCGGGTGTGGGAGAGGTTCCCCGCCTCGGTCGCCTGACGCGTTCGTACGTCGACGAGGGCCGTCCTCCGCAGCATCGGGGGGCGGCCCTCGTCGGCGGTCCTGTGCGCCCGACGGGCGCTCAGTCCCACCTGTCCTGGTTGAGGAAGCGGGCGAAGCCGCGCCACGAGTTGGGGCCCATCACCCCGTCGATCGGGCCGGTGTAGCCGTGGCCGGAGGCCAGGCGCTGCACGGCGCGCCAGGTGTTCGGGCCGGGCTGGCCGTCGATCGGTCCGGTGTAGCCGTAGGCCCGCATGGCCCGCTGGAGGGCGGCGTACGTGTTCGGCCCCGGCACGCCGTCGATCGGGCCGACGTATCCGGCGGTGAGCCGCAGCCAGTTCTGCATGCGCTGGTAGCAGATGGTGCCGGGAATGCCGTCGTACTCGGTGGAGGTCTTGGGCAGCCGCCCGGGCACGGGGTTCTGCCCGATGTAGGCCAGCGGGTTGATGCGTACGCCGGCCGGATTGATCATGTGCCAGTGGACGTGCGGCCCGGTGGAGGATCCCGAGCCGGGCGCGCCGGCCGCGCCGCCGGAGAGACCGACGACGGTGCCGCTGGACACGGCCGCGCCGTTGCCGAGCAGGAACTGCGACAGGTGCATGTACTGGCTGCGGTACCCGTCCGCGTGCTGGATGGTGACGGTGTGCCCACCCGTGCCGTTGTACGGGATGTTCTGCACGGTGCCCGCGCCGCAGGCGGGCAGGCGGGTGCCGACCGGCATGCCGAAGTCGACGCCGCCGAGCGAGCCCCGGTTCAGGTGGTCCTGCCAGGTGCCGGTGACGGGGTAGCCGGAGAAGGGGTTGTAGATGGCGGGCGCGGCGTACGCGCGGCCGGGGACGGCCAGCCCGGCCAGGGCGCCCGCGCCGAGGGCGGCGCCGAGCAGCACCGCCCGGCGGTCGATGCCGGTGACCGGCGGGCCGTCGCCACAGCAGGCGGGCGGGTCGAGCTGGTCCATCACGTGCTCCCTGCTGGTCGGGGTGCGCCGGTCGAGGCAGTGACGATACATAGCCACATGCCGATCTGTCGACTGCCCGGCCCCGATCGGGCGCGCGGCGGGCCCGCCCACCCGGAGCGCTCAGCCGCCCGGGCAGCGGCTGTCGCCGCCGCTGTGCTCCTGGCAGGTCGTCGGCGCCGGGACGGGCGCGGCCGGCGGCCTCAGCGAGCGCGCCGCGTCCGCCACCGCCGGCGTCAGCGCCGCCGTGATCACGACGGCCAGGAACGCGTAGACCAGTGCGGTGCGGCGGTACCGGCAGCCGAACGCCACCAGCGCGATGACGGCCGCTCCGCCCGCCGCCACCACCGTCAGGAGCAGCAGTGCCCGGGCGGAGCGACGCCCGATCTCCGCCGCCCGCGCGTCACCGTTCGAGTGGTGGTCGGCCCATCCCTCCATGCCGATGGTGAACAACCACCACAGCAACGCCAGGCAGGCCACCACCCAGAGCGCCGTCAGGAGCACCAGGGCGTACCGGGGGCGGGCGGCGGATGTCGACGGGGTCATGGCGTACAGCCTGGCGGAGTCGGGGCTCCGGGACGTGAGCCCGCGTACTCACCGCACGCACCCATCCCGGCCGCCCGAGGAGCGGCGGCCCGCCGGTGCGGTCGCGGGGGGCGAGCGCACCGGCGGGGGTGGCCACGTCAGCGACGAGCCGGGCGGGGCGGCCGGCTCACCACCCTCGGCACTGGCCGGCGGCGGGGCCGCCGACCGTGTTGGGCACCCCGCCGTCCACCGGCGGCGGCTGGTTGCCCACGCACCGCAGCGGCCCGTCGATCCGGTTGCCGGAGAGCACGACCGGTGTGTCGCCGGTGCGGCTGTCGACCACGCCGACCGGGCCGGTCACCCGCGTCCCGGCGATCAGGACCCGGCCGGTGACGCCGGTGACCGAGAGCGGGCCCTCGATCCGGCTGCGCGTCAGCTCCACCACCGAGGCCCCGGTGGCGGTCACCGGCCCGACGACGCTGGCGTCGAGCGCGAACAGCCCCGCGCCCCTGCCGACGCTCACCGGTCCGGAGACCGCGGCGCCGGGCGCGAGGCAGGCCACCCCGGCGCCGACCAGCAGCGGCCCACGGCGCTCGCCACTGACCACCTGGGTGCAGGTCTGGTCGGTGACCTCGAGCGTCACCGGCAGCGTCACCAGGGGGGTGGTGGGGTCGTCGCTGGTCACGCAGAGCTGGGCCCGGTACGTGCCGGCGGCCAGCCCGGTGCTGTCCATCGAGATGGTCACCTCGCTGGATCTGCCGGCGCCGGTGCCGGCCGCCGTACGCGACGCCGTCAGCCACGGCACCTCGTCGGGCGTGACGCACGGCTGGAGGTCCGGCAGCCGTACGTGGGTGATGAAGCGGGCCGCCCCCTTGTCGTTCTCGACCTCGACCAGGCGGCCGGAGCGGTCGATCTCGTGGACCCCCTTGGAGCTGGTGGTCAGGATGTTGCCGTTGCCGAGCGGGTGGACGCCCTGGTATCCGCTTCCGCCGGGGGGCGTGTAGACGCCGATCAGCTTGCCGTCGCGGTCCATCTCCCAGACTCCCGGGGTGGAGCCGCTGCCCCAGCTCGCCGCGAGCACGTTGCCGTTCGGCAGCTCCGCGAGCTGGCCGGGCCAGCTCAGCCCTTCGAAGAAGCGGGCGTTGGCGCGGGAGCCGTCCTTCGTGAAGCTGTGGATGGCGTCGCTGTCGCTGGCGGAGACGAGCATGTCGTCGCCGCGGAACAGGATCCCCCACGGCCCCTTGAGCCCGTCGGCGCCCGGGGCGACGAACGTGCCCAGATACCTGCCCTCGGCGTCGAACTCGACCACGGAGTGGGCGTTCGCCTGGGAGGCGACCGTCACCAGCACGGTGCCGCGCGGCGAGAGCGCGATGCCCCGGGTGTTGCCCATGACCGTCGGGTCCTCCGCACCGCCGGCGGGGGCGAAGACGCGCCGGAAGCTGCCGTCCAGGCCGTGCTCGGTGACCACCGAGTTGACCTGGTCGGACATGAGGAAGCCGCTGCCGTCCGGCTTCGCGACGACCTGGAACGGCGTGTAGAGGTTGCTGGTCGGGTCGAACTTGAAGTGCGGGATGAACTGGGGGTCGATCAGCTTGCCGGTCTGCGGATCGAACGCCATCACCCCACGGGTGGCGCTGCCCGAGTTGGGGATCAGCAGGACGCCGTCACGCAGGAGCCGGATCCGCTCGTCGTCGGGGCCGGCGTCCGGGTCGTCCAGCCGCCAGTCCAGCACGCCGTGCCCGGCGTTGCGTACCGCGAACCTCTGGCTGGTGACCAGCCCGGCCGGCTGCCGCGCGGAGAGCGACCTGGGTGCCACCTCGATCTTCGGCACCGGCACCACCGTCAGTTCCAGCGCGATCGTCGTCGTCGGCTGGTCCTGGTCGTTGCTGGCCAGGCACAGGTTGGCCCGGAACACGCCACCGTCGTCCAGACCGGTCGAGTCGAGCGTGATCTGGATGTCCTGACTCTTGAACGCGCCAAGGACGCCCTGCGCCGGGGTCACCTTGACCCAGCTCGGCCAGGCGCATTCGTCGCCGTCGCCGGTCGCCCGCCAGGTGAGTTCGGCGCCGCCGGCGTTGCCCACCCTGACGGTGTGGCTCTCGTTCTGCGCGACGTCCATGCTGGAGCTGAGCTCGGTCCTGTCGACCGTCAGGTCCGGGGCCGCGGGAAGGACGGCGACCGGGAAGTGCGCCTGGGCGATCGGCTGCCCGTCCGGCGCGTGCCGGGCGTCGGTGGTCAGGTCGATCGCACCGAAGAGCCAGTTCTTGCGGGCGGTCCCGGTGACGTCCAGGGTGATGGTCAGTTCCTGGCTGGCGCCGGGCGCCAGGGTGAACTGCGTCGGCGCGACCGTGATCCGCGCCCCGGTCGGGGCCTGCGGCGCCACCTGGTAGGTCGCGGCCACCTTGGCCACGCTGGACACCGTCCGGGTGACGGTGCAGACCTTGAGGCAGTGGTGCTCGACGACGGCCGGCAGGTTCAGCGTCTGCGGGTCGCCACCGGCGTCGGGGTTGGCCGCGACGAAGTTCGCGGCGGTCTCGTCGAGCACGATGCCGGTCCGGGCGGCCTGGGCCAGGTTGATCCGGCCGGAGCCGATGTCGAACGCGTCGGCCGGCGTGCGGCCGTCCTCCTTGACCACCCCGTCGCGGTCCGCGGTGACCGCCAGCGCGGACCGGATCCGCGTCGGCGACCAGTCGGGGTGCAGTGCCGACAGCAGCGCGCCGGCGCCGGCGACGTGCGGCGACGACATGGACGTGCCCTGCATGAAGGCGTACGTGGCCGAGTTGTCCTTCGTCGCCATGGTGGCGGCGAGGATGTTGCGGCCCGGGGCGGCCACGGTGGGCGCGAGCATGTCGAACTTGCTGGGTCCGCGCGAGCTGAAGTCGGCCACGACGTCGGTCCAGTCACCGTTGCGCAGCACCTCGCTGCCGGGATCGACGCGCACGGTGACGGGGCCGTCGGTGGCGGCCGCGTGGTCGCGCAACCGCTGCCCGTCGGCGAGGGAGACCATCACGGCGGGGATGCTGGTCCCGGCGAGCGCGCCCATCGTGATCGGCGGGCCGCTGTACTGGTTGTGCACGACCACGCCGGTCGCACCGGCGGCGGTGGCGTTCCTGACCTTCACGGAGAAGTCGCAGCCGCCCCGGGGCAGCAGGGCGACCTTGCCGCTGAACGCCGCTGCCGGGAACGGAACGCAGGCCTGCACGTTGTCCGCGTCGACGGCGCCGGAGTACCGGATCTGACCCTCGATGGGCGGGTTCGGCGAGTTCTCCCCGATCACGGCGGCGATGCCGGTGAGCGCCGCCGGGACGGGGGTCGGGCCCGTCACGTCGAGCCGGTGGGCGATGACCCGCTCGTGGCTGACCGCGGCGACGGACATGTTCCACGGCGCGGTCTTCGCGACGGTGCTGGCGCCCGGGCCGCTGTTGCCGGCGGAGGCGGCGACGAAGATGCCGGCCGAGTACGCCTCCAGGAACGCCTGGTCGACGAGGTCCTTCCAGGGATCGTCGCGACCGGAGATCGAGTAGTTGAGGACGTCCACGCCGTCGGCGATCGCCTGGTCCACGGCGGCGATCGTCGCCGAGGAGAGGCAGCCGATGGCCATGCAGACCTTGTACGAGATGACGTTGGCCCGCGGCGCGACCCCGGAGACCGTGACCTTGTGCGTGCTCGTGCCGACGGTCATGGTCGCCTCGTGCCGGTTGCCGGCGGCGGTCGACGCGGTGTGGCTGCCGTGACCGTTGTCGTCCCGGGCGTCGGCGCCGACCATCGACCAGGCGCCGATCAGCTTGTCGTTGCAGATCGCCTTGTGCTGGGCGTGGGTCGGGGCACAGACGCCGACATACTTGCCCGCACCGTACGGGTTGGTGTGCCGGTAGCCGTCGCCGTCCACGGCCGCGAACGACGGGTGGTCGGGGTTGATGCCGGAGTCCAGGATCCCGACGATGGCGCCCTCGCCACGGGTGCCGACGTTCTCCGCCGTCCGGCCCTCCCACACCGCGGGCGACTGGATCAGCGCGTTGCTGGTGTCGGTCGTCAACTCCAGGACCTCGTCAGGTACGACGGCGCTGACCCCCGGCAGGGCGGACAGGTGCGCCGCCTCGTCCGCGCTGACCTCGACCGCCAGGCCGTTGACCACGTTGCGGTAGGTGTGGGCGACCCGCACGGAGCGGCCCAGGATCGCCTCCATCTCGTCCACCAGCGTGTCCTGCTGCCGCGCCAACTCCTGCGCGTAGGAGGTGCTCGCCGCGGACCGGGTGTCGATCCTGCCGGTGCGTGCCGGCCTCGCCCGCGAGGCGGCCACCACCGACGGCTCGTCCATCTTCACCAGCCAGAGCCCGCTCTTGGGCTGCGCCTTGCTCGACGCCGGGCGGGCTGACCCCGCGCCGGTCGTGTCGCCCGCTGGCAGCGGTGCCGCCACGACCGGCGCGGGGGCCACGGCGAGCAGCATGGTGCCCGCCGCCACCGCCGCGACCAGCCGGACCGGCGTGCGCCAGCGGGAGGGGAACGTTCTTCGACCGGAAGACGGTGCCACGGTGAGCTCCTAAGTCACGTCGGCGGCGCGATGGGTGCTGTCTCGCTGCCTGGCCAGAGCCGGGGAGGTGCTCGCTGCGGCTGGGTGCGATCGGGTGAAAACCTAGGTGATCACGAGGAGCAAGGCAATGGCGTACGTCCATGCGTAGATTCCGCCGGCGTCGCCGGCCCGGTCCGGTGGCGGGGCGGCTCGTCAGCGGGGCGGCGACGCGAGCGCGGCGGTGAGCCCTTCGGCCAGTTCGTCGACGTGGTTCATGAAGAAGTAGTGCCCGCCCGGAACCAGGCGCACCGGCGACGGCTCGGCGGTGTGCGCGCTCCACCCTGCGACGTCCTCGACGGTCAGCTCGGGGTCGTCGATCCCGTGGTAGGCGCGCACCGGGATCGGCAACGGTCCGCGCGGGACGTGACGGTGCCCCAGCCCCAGGTCGTTGTCCATGCGTACCTGGCGCACCATCAGCGCCCGGAACGTCTCGGGCAGCTGGTGCCACGCGGACCCGGACGGCCAGCTCTGCCCGAGACGGTCGAGGATCTCCTCGTCGGAGTGCTCGGCGAGGGGCTCGAACGCGGGAGCCGTCTGCGGGGGATGGCGCCCGGAGACCAGTAGCGCGCGGGGCCGGGGCAGTTCCCGGTCGATGATGTGCCAGACCAGCTCCAGGGCGATGACGGTGCCGAAGCACGCCGCGAAGACCACGTACGGCTGCCGTGCGAGCCGCGGCGCCAACTCGGCAGCCAGCTCGGCGACGAGACCGTCGACGGTCTGCCCCGGCGGCTGACGCATCCGTCGGCCCCGTCCGGGCAGGTCCGGCACCACCACCGTGACGCCGTCCGGCAGCGCCTTGCGCAGCGGGGCGAACATGCCCGTACCGCCGCCGGCCGGCGGCAGGGCAACGACCAGTCCCTGCGAGTCCGTCACCACCGGCTCCTCACACGTCCAGGGTGATGTCGTAGCTCGTCAGCCAGTGATTGAGTTCGATCAGCCCCTCCATGGTGGCGCGGCTGTCGGCGGGCGCGTCCGCGGCGACCATGCGCCGGACCGTGTCGGCGTTGAGCAGGCGGACGACGGGCTCCTCCGGCCGGGCGGTCAGCGCCGCGAACTCGGCGCGCAGCGCGGCGAGGTAGGCCGGGTCCTGGGTGCGTGGGAAGTGGCTCTTGCGCCGCTGCCGGACGCCCGGCGGCAGGACGTCCTCGACGGCCGCGCGCAACAGGCTCTTCTCGAAGCCGTCGAACGACTTCATCGCCCACGGCACGTTGACCACGTACTCGATCAGGCGGTGGTCGCAGAACGGCAGCCGGACCTCCAGCCCCGCCGCCCGACTCATCCGGTCCTTGCGGTCCAGCATCATGGGCGAGAACCGGGTGAGGTTCAGGTAGGTCAGTTCCCGCATGCGCCGGTCCTGGTCGGGTTCGCCGGGCAGCGTGGGCACCTCGTCCAACGCCTCACGGTACCGGCGCTTCTGGTAGCCGGGGACGTCCAGCCAGGCGAAGAACGCGGGGTCGAAGACGCCGCCGCCCGAGCCTTGCTCCGGCGGGGTCCGGGGCAGCCACGGGAAGGTGTCCGCCGCCACGGCGGCCGGGTCGTGGTACCAGCTGTACCCGCCGAACAGTTCGTCCGCCGACTCGCCGGACAACACCACCGCCTGCCGCTGCCGGACGGCGCCGAACAGCAGGTAGAGGGAGGCGCTCAGGTCAC
Source organism: Micromonospora echinofusca (assembly GCF_900091445.1). Taxonomy (NCBI): domain Bacteria; kingdom Bacillati; phylum Actinomycetota; class Actinomycetes; order Micromonosporales; family Micromonosporaceae; genus Micromonospora; species Micromonospora echinofusca. Next base: position 2,243,147 of record NZ_LT607733.1, on the reverse strand, counting down.
CCATCCCGGTCGGCAGGTCCATGGCCCGCAGGACCGCCCCCCGCAGTCCCGGGTCCATCAGCTCCGCGCTGTCGAGCACGATCGCCTCGTGGGTCGTGCGGGCGTGCCGGACCACCTCGGCCACGAACGGCGCGTCGGGGGTGGTACGCATGTGGCTGGCCTGGAAGTGCTCGGCGTAGCCGACGAAGTCGACCGAGTAGGTCCGGAAGGCCGCCCGGCCCTGCGCGGCGCGCGTCCGGGCGGCCAGGACCGAGATGGTGCTCGAGTCCAGCCCTCCGGAGAGCAGGGAACACACCTCCGTGTCCGCCCGCAGTTGCCGCTCGACGATGTCGTCGAGCAACTCCCGCACGGTGCGGATGGTGGTGGGCAGGTCGTCCGGATGCTGGTGGGCCGGCACCCGCCAGTAGCACCGCTGCGACCGGCCGTCCCGGCGCAGCCGCAGCAGGTGCCCCGGCGGCAGCTCCCGCAGCCCCGCCACGATGGCGTGCCCGGGTGTCTTGACCACCGAGACGATCTCCCGGAAGCCGTCGGCGTCGACGCGGCGCGGGACCCGCGGGTGCGCGAAGACCGCCTTCGGCAACGACCCGAACAGCACGCCCGACGGCAGGTCGAAGTAGTAGAGCGGCTCGACGCCCATCCGGTCGCGGACGAGCAGGAGTTCCTGCTCCCGGACGTCCCAGACCGCGAAGGCGTACATGCCGTTGAGGCGGTCCACGCATCCCTCGCCCCACCGCAGGTAGGCCCGCAGGACGGTCTCGGCGTCGTCCGGGCCGGTGAACCCGTGCCCCAGCTCCGCCCGCAGCTCGGCGCCGTTGTGCAGGGTGCCGGCGAAGACCACCGTGGCCAGCGGCGTACCCGCCTCCGAGACCGAGTGGATGCCGCCGCCCGCCGCCCCGGAGGCGGTGGGTCCGCCGTGCGGACCGGGCCGTACGGCGCCGAACAGGGCGGGGCCGGCGGCCCACCGGTCGGCTCCTCCCCCGCCGTCCACCAGGGCGGCGATCATCGCGTCGGTGACCGTGGGCTCGCCGGTCGGATGCCGGTCGAAGTCGACCCAGCCCGTGATGCCGCTCATGTCGTCACTCCCGTCGGTCCTGTGGTCACGCGCCGGTGCCCGCCGAACACGGCGGTCAGCGCGTCGGCGACCGCCTCGATCCCGCGCTCGAGCTCGGTCTCGGTGATGATCAGTGGGGGAAGCAGGTGCACCCGGTTGGCGGCCACGAGCGGCCACACGCCCCGCTCGCGGCAGGCGGCGAGCAGCTGCGCCATCGGGGGTGCGAGCGGCCCGGGAGCCGCGTACGGCGCCAGCGGCTCGCGGCTGTCGCGGTCGCTGACCAGCTCGATCGCCCAGGCGAGCCCGACGCCGCGCACCTCACCGACCACGGGCACCCGCTGCGCGAGCCGCGCCAGCGACGGTCCGAGCACCGTACGGCCCAGCAGTTCCGCCCGCTCCACGAGCTTGTCGTCGCGCAGGACGCCGATCGACGCGACGGCCGAGGCGCACGCCAGCGGATGGCCGGAGTAGGTCAGCCCGCCGGGGTACGGCCGGTCCTCGAAGTACGCGGCGACCCGCTCGCCGACGGCGACTCCGCCCATCGGGACGTAGCCGGAGTTGACCCCCTTGGCGAAGGTCAGCAGGTCCGGCACGACGTCGTGGAGGTCACCGGCGAACCAGGCACCGCACCGGCCGAACCCCGTCATGACCTCGTCGGCGATCAGCAGGATGCCGAACTCGTCGCACAGCTCGCGGACGCCGGGCAGGTAGCCGGGCGGGGGCACCAGGACACCGTTGCTGCCCACCACCGGTTCCAGGATGATCGCGGCCACCGTCTCCGGCCCCTCGTATCCGATCAGCCGGCGCAGGTGCCGCAGGGCGCGCTCGCACTCCTCCTCGGCGGTGGTGGCGTGGAACTCCGAACGGTAGAGGTAGGGCCCGAAGAACCGCACCGTCCGGGAGCCGGGCGGCTCGGCCGACCAGCGCCGGGGGTCGCCGGTGACCGCCATCGCGCCGTCGGTCGCCCCGTGGTATGACCGGTGGGCGGCCAGCACCTTGGGGCGGCCGGTGACCAGGCGTGCCATCCGCAGTGCGTGCTCGTTCGCGTCGGCGCCGCCGTTGGTGAACAGCACGGAGCGCATCGCGTCCGGCATCGTGTCGAGGATCAGCCGCGCCGCCTCGTCGCGGACCTCGTACCCGTACGACGGCGCCAGGGTGCACAGCCGCGCCGCCTGGGCACCGACCGCCTCGACCAGCACCGGGTGCTGGTGCCCGAGGTGCAGGTTGCCGAGTTGCGAGTGCAGGTCCAGCCAGCGGTTGCCGTCGCGGTCCCAGAACCAGCAGCCGGCGGCGCCGTCGACGCGGACCTGCCGGGCGGCGCCCTGGGCGGACCAGGGGTGGAACACCGGTCGGGAGCGGTCACGGGAGGCCGATGGGACGCCCGTCGGCGGGTTCATCGGGCCGCTCCCGAGCCCTGCCGGCTGATGCGCAGGATCACGGCGGCCAGTTCCGCTCCCCTACTGCCGAGAACGGCGGTGTACCGGCTGACGACGACGTGCTCCCGCCGGGTGGCGATCCGCGAGCCGCCCGCCGAGATCCGGATGGCCTGGATCTCGGCGGACACCTCGCGGCGGCGCCTGATCAACGCGAGGATCTCGTCGTCCAGGAGGTCGATGGTGCCCCGCCGGACGATGATCTCCTTCTGCGCGCGCAGGTCGTGTTCGACCCCTGTTCCTTCGTCGTCCCCGCTCATTTGATCGCCAGGAATCCCTCGAAGCAGACGTACTTCTGCACCGTCATGACGTCGACGAACCCGGCACGGGCGAGCAGGTCGTGGTTTCCCTGCGTGGAGAACGGTTCAAGGACGCGCTTGAGGCTGCGGCTCTTCGCCACGATGTCCTCGGCGGTGTAGCCGCGGCTGAGCTTGTACTCCGTGTACAACTGCGTCGCGATGTCCTGGAACCGCGCGTCGGGAGCGCGGACCTTCTCGAACATCATCAGGGCGCCGCCCCAGTTCAACGCCGAGTAGATCTCGTTGAGCACGTCCTGGCGGAACTTGGGCGGCACGAACTGCAGCGTGTAGTAGAGCACGACGAAGTCGGCGCGTTCCAGGGACAGCTGCGCCAGGTCCGCCAGGACCACCTCGACCGCGTCGTAGGGCCGGCACCGCTGGCGGGCCACCGCCACCATGTCCGGCTCGCAGTCCACGCCGATGACCCGCACGTTGTGGTGGCGGTGCCGCTGCGCCAGACGGCTCGTCAACGCCCCGGTCGAACAGCCCAGGTCGTAGACCACGCTGCCGTCGGCGACGAAGAAGTCCGACAGTTCCTCCACCAGTTCGTGCCCCGAGTCGTACAGGGGCACGCTCTTGGACACGTGCGCGTCGAAGTTGACGCTGGCCTCGCCCGCGAACGACCATCCGGCGTTGGGCGCCTGGATGCCGTCACCGACGGTGCCCGGCTTCTCTGTGATGTCGGTCATCCTCGTCTCTCCCCCGATCGATTCGTATCGGCTTGCACCCGCCCGACGGTCGGACGGGTCGTCAGTTGTCGGCCGCCCTGGCGACCCAGACCATCTGCCTGGCCTTCGGGCCGAACGGGGCGCCCTGATAGGAGCCATGGATCTCCTCGAACACGAATCCGGCGTCGCGGATGAGCCGCTGCAACTCGGCCGGATGGCGGTAGTGGAGCGTCTGCATCGAGTGACGCCGCTCCAGGACGAGCCCGTCCTCGTCGAGGATCTCCGTGATGCGCCGACGCGTGGCCACCTGGGTCACCTCGGTCACCGAGGTGTAGTCCCAGACGGCGACCCGCTGGCCCGTACGCGGGTGGCGGACCTCGGCGACGAACAGCAGGCGGTCCTGCTGGGCGGCGAGATCCTCCCAGTGCAGCACCGGCACCCCCGTCGCCCACCGTCCGCCGGGCGCGAGGTGCACCCGGACGGTCTCCAGGGCCGCCTTCAGCGCCTCGTCGGTGGGCAGGAAGAACAACGGCTGTCCGCCCATGGTCACGAGGGGGAACGTGCGGTCCAGGCGGACGGTGCACATGTCGCCCTCGACGAACGACGCCACGTCGGCGACCCCCTCCGCCTCCGCCCGGGAGCGCGCCTGCGCCAACATGGCGGGAGCCAGGTCGACGCCGACCACCTCGCCGGCCGCCTTCGCGCAGGGGATCGACACCCGGCCGGTCCCGCACGCGAGTTCGAGCATCGGGCCACCGTGCCGCTCGACGAGGTCGCGGTAGAACGCCACGTCGGTCTGGGCGCGGCGGCCCGGCATCACGTCGTACAGTTCCGCCTCCAGGGCGAACGCCTTGGTCACGTCTGCGGTGCTCACAACCGTCCCTTCCCGCGGCGCAAGGGCGCCGTCATACCAGCGTGTCGTCGTACAGGGCGTCGCATACGGGCCCGACGGAGCGGCCGTGGGCGGACCAGTGCCCGCCGAAGAGCTCCTCCTCGGTACGGAGCTGCCGCTGGACGGGACGCGACACCGACGTGTAGTTCACGAAGTTGCGCCAGGTGACGTTCTCCGACTGCGCGCACCCGCCCCAGCTGCCGCTGGCGACGGTTGAGGTGAAGGGCAGCCCGTTCTCGAAGCTGCCGCTGTTGCCGACCGCGGTCGACTGGTTGACCATCACGCGGCAGAGCCGGACCCGCTCGGCGAGTCGGGCCACCCTGTCGGGGCGGTGGCTGTGGATGCCGCAGCTGTGTCCGCGCCCGCAGGCGTCGGTGATCGCCGCCACGGCGGCGACCGCGTCGTCGAAGTGCCGGTACGGCGTGAGGGTCACCACCGGTGCCAGCTTCTCGGTGAACAGGACGTCGGCCAGGTCGACGTCGGGGACCCGGGCGATCAGCACGGACGTCGAGTCCGACGAAAGCTGGATCTTCGCCTCGGCCGCCAACGTGGCGGCGGAGCGTCCGATCACGTCCCGGTTGAGCCGGCCGTCGCCGTTCCACAGCAACGTCCGGAGGCGGGCCGTCTCCTGGTCGTCGCAGAGATGCGCGCCGGCACGTGCCAGTTCCGCCGCGAACGGAACCTCGACGGTCGCGTCGACCAGGACGTTGCTCTCGGAGGAACACGAGGTGCCGTTGTTGAAGCCACCACCGTGGACGATCTTCGTGGCGGCCTCCTTCAGGTCGGCGCTGTCGTCCACGACCACGGTGGCGTTGCCGACCCCGGCGCTGATCGCGGGCGTTCCGCTCATGTAGGCCCGGGCCACCGTGCCCCCGCCGCCCACGGCGACGACCAGGTCGGCGGCCCGCATGAGCGCCTCGGCCGCCTCCCGGTTGCTGTGTTCCAGGCACTGCACCAGGTCGACGGGGGCGCCGACCTGCGCCAGCGCCGCGCGCATCACCTCGACGGTGCGCAGGACCGAGATGCGGGCGCTGGGGTTGGGGCTGAAGACGACGGCGTTGCGCGTCTTCAACATCGGCAACGCGTTGCCGATCACTCCGCTGCACGGCGCGGTGCTCGGGCTGGCCACCGCGATCACGCCGATCGGCTTGGCGAGCTTCTGCACCCCCAGGTCGGGGCGGTCCTCGACCACGCCGACCGTCGTCACCCCGTGCAGGTCCTGCAACGTGCCCAGCACCCTGCGGCGGTGCAGGGTGTAGAGGTGCTCGCGGTCGCCGAGGCGGGTCTCGTCGTAGGCGAGCGTCGAGAGCGCGCGGGCCTGCTCGGGCGCGTAGCACCGCCAGCCCACCGCCGCGACGACGGCGTCCACCCGGTCCTGCGACCAGTGCTCGGCCTGTGCCTGCGCCGCGCGAGCCCGGGCCAGGGCGGCGGCCACACTGTGTGTCACCATGCTGCGTGTCTCCCCGTTTCAGTTGCTCGTAGTTGGCAGTTGGGTGAGCCGGCGGACCGGCGACGAGAGGGCCCAGATCACGGCGATCACCGACCCGAGCCCGCCGACCAGGAGCGCCGTGCGGACGGTCGTGGCCTCCCCGAGGAGTCCGCCGGCGAAGACGCCCACCGCCACCAGCCCGGAGGCGAGGAATCGATAGGTGGCGTTGACCCGGGCCAGCACGGCGCGAGGGGTGTACGCCTGCCTGATGCTGGTGATGAGGATGCCGCCGATGGTCCAGCCGAACCCCGCGACGGCGAAGACGGAGATCAACCAGGCCACCGCGACGGCCTTGTCGTCCGGGGTGAACGCCACCAGGATCAGCGGGACCGACGCCACCGCCGAGGACAGCACGATCGCCGGCCCGGGGCCGAGCATCGTGCTCAGCCTGGTCGCCACCATCGCCCCGACGAGACCACCGACGGCGGCGGCGGAGATGATCAGGCCCAGCAGCCCCGGGTTGAGGTCCAGGTCGCGCACCGCGAACAGCGGGAACAACGCGACCACCCACTGGCTGAACAGGTTGAACACGGCACCGACGCAGACCAGTGACCGCAGGAGCGGGTCGCCGAAGACCGCTCGCAGACCCCCTCTGACAGCGGCGACGGCGCCGGGGCGCGTCCCGTCGTCCGCCACCTCCTCCGCGACCCGCATCCGGGACAGGAAGCCGGCCGATACCAGGAAGCCACCGGCCTGGACGAGCAGCGTCACGGGCGCGGTGAGCCACTGGACGAGTACGCCACCCAGCCCCGGCCCACCCGCCTGGGCCACGGACGCCGACGCCTGGAGTCGGCCGTTGGCGGCCACGAGTTGCTCGTTCGGCACCACGCTGACCAGGACCGTGGCGTAGCAGACGTCGAACAGCACCGTCAGCGCGCCGAACAGGAACACCGCCGCGACGAGCAGCGGCATGCTCAGCAGGTCGGTCAGCGCGGCCGCCACGACGGCGAGCAGCAGGACGGCGCGGCTGAGGTCGGCGAAGACCATCAGCGGCAGTCGCCGGCGCCGCTCGCACCACGCCCCGATCCACAGCGACAGCAGGACGAACGGCAGCCAGCGGGCGCCGCCGATGAGCCCGATGTCGGCGGCGCTGGCGTTGAGGACCAGGATGGCCGCGAGCGGCAGCGCGATCTCGGTGATCTCGTACCCGAGCAGCGCGACCGACTGGCCGCTCCACAGCTTCAGGAAGTTGCCGTGTCTGGTCAGCGGCGCGGGGGTGGTGGCGACCGGTCCCTGCGTCATCGTGGTGCTCCGTTCGGTGCTGTGGGATTCGGCGCGGACGGTGGGGCGCCGGCCGTCGACCGGCCGGTCACCACCACCGCTGCCGCGGTCACGGCGGGATGGCCGACGAGGGCCGCTTCGATCTCCCCCAGTTCGACGCGGATGCCGCGGATCTTGATTTGCTCGTCGATCCGGCCGAGGTACTCCAGCGCGCCGTCCTCGGCCCGGAACCGGGCGCGGTCGCCGGTGCGGTACATCCGCGCGCCCGGCGTGCCCGCGTACGGATCGGGCACAAACCGCTCGGCCGTCGACGCGGGCGCGCCCAGGTAGCCACGGGCCAGTCCGGCGCCGCCGACGAACAGCTCGCCGGGCACCCCGGCGGGCGACGGCTGCAGGTGCCGGTCGAGGACGTAGGCGCGGGCGCCGGGGACGGGCCGGCCGATGGGCACGCCCGTTCCCCGACGCACCGGCGCGGTCACCCGGTGGCCCGTCGCGTCGACGCAGGTCTCGGTGGGGCCGTACAGGTTGTGGAACTCGTCGGCGTCCACGCCGGACAGCACGCGGGCGGCCAGGTCGCCGGTGAGGACCTCGCCGCCGGAGACGAGTCGGCGCAGGGACACCCCGGCGAACGCGCCGTCGCTGAGCAGGGCCGCGAGGAGCGTGGGCGTGAAGCCGGCCACGGTCACCCCGTGCCGCCGCAGCAGGTCGTTCACGTGCGCCGCGTCGGCCTCCCGCCCGTGCTGCACGGTCACCACCGTGCCGCCGCCGGTCAGCGGGGCGAAGATCTCCCAGAGCGCGGCGTCGAAGGTGACGTGACTGGACTGCAACATCACCAGCCGGTCGGTCGGGCCGTCGAGGTCGTGCTCCCAGCCGCAGCGGCCGACCAGTGCGCCGTGGCTGACCAGGACGCCCTTGGGGCGCCCGGTCGATCCGGAGGTGTAGAGCACGTAGGCGAGGCTCTCCGGGGTCGCCCGGCCGGCCGGGTTCCCGGGCGGGACCTCGCCGGGGACGGCGGCCGGGGGGTCGTCGTCGACCAGCAGCATCACGGCCGAGGTCGCCGCCCGCACCCGTTCGGCGGACCGGCGATCGGTGATCACCGCGGCCACGGCCGTCTCGTCGAGGATGTGCCGCAGCCGCTGTGTCGGGTGGGTCGGGTCCAGGGGCACGAAGGCGCCGCCGGCCTTGAGGGTGGCGAGGGCGGCGCCGATGAGTTCCGCGCCGCGCTCCAGGCAGAGGCCGACCGGGCGCTCGGCGCCCACCCCGAGCGCCATGAGCCGGTGCGCCGTCCGGTTGGCGGCGGCGTTGAGTCCGGCGTACGTCCAGGACCGGCCGGCGTCCACCACCGCGACCGCGTCGGGGGTGCGCTCGGCGTGCCGTTCCACCAGCTCGTGCAGGCAGGGTCGCGGTGCGCCGGGCGTACCCGTCGCGATCCGCGCCGCCCCCGTCGCCGGCGGACGGCCCCGAGCCCATCTGGTGAGGATCAGGGTCCGCTCGTCCGCGGACAGCATGTCGAGCCGGGTGACCGGCCGGTCCGGGTGCGCCGCCGCCGAGGTGGCGAGGTTGCCGAGGTGCCGGGCCATCCGGGCCACGGTGGACGGCGCGAACCGCGCGGCGGGGTAGACCAGCTCGGCGACGCCCCGGCCCTCCTGCCCGGCGACGAGGTTCAGCTCGCCCTCCGTCGGTGTGCTCCCGGCATCGAGCAGCTCGATCCGCCAGCCCGCGACGGCGGGCAGCGGATCCGGCCGGGCCGGGGTGTGGCGCACCTGGACGTACGGGTCCGTCTCGATCGGCAGGTCGGGCCGCAGCCGTGGGAGCAGCCAGTCGTACGGCACGCGGCCGTGGCGCTCCACGTCGTCGAGGGCCGCGCGGGTCAGGCGCAGGACCTCGGGCAGAGCGGCGGCGGCCGGGACGTCCAGGCAGAGGATGGCGGTGTCCTCGAACGGGCCGACCGCCTCCTGCCCGAGGTCGGTGCGCAGATCGACGGGAATCCCCATCGTCACCTGCGTCGTACCGGCGTAGCGGGCGAGCAGCACCGCGAACAGCGCCAGCAGTTCGGTGCCCGGTCCGGCCCCCTGCGACGAGCGCCGGAGCGAGGTGAGTGCCGCCGCGGGGACCGACAGCCGGTGCGCCCCACGCGCGGCGTCGACCGGCCCCGGCCGGTCCGCGGGCAGGGACGTGCGCTCGGGTACCCCGGCCAACCGGGCACGCCAGAACCACAACCGTTCCTCGGCCCGGCCGTCGGCCGACCACGCCGCGTCGTACGCGCCACCGTCGGGCGGGGCCGGCACCGGCGCGCCGGACAGCAGCGCCCGGTGGGTCTGGCCGAGCCGGCCCAGCAGCACCGACAGGGACCGGCGGTCGGCGACCACCCGGTGCGCCGCCAGCGTCAGCACGTGGTCGTGCGCCGCCAGGCGCGACAGGCCCAGCCGCAGGTTCGGCCCCACGGCCGGGTCGATCGGCGCCAGCAGGTCGCGCCGCGCCCGGGCCAGGGCCGTGGGGAGCGCCGCTGGCCGTACGCCGAGGTCCCGCTCCTCGAAGGCGAGGCTGTGGGCGACCGGCCCGAGGTCGGCGGGTTCTCCCCCCGTCAGCCCGTACGCGGTGTTGAGCACCGGGTACGCGGCGACCGTACGGTGGGCGGCCTCGCGCAGGACGGCGGCGTCGAGGTGACCGTGGATCCGCACCGCCAGACCGACGGTGCTCACGCCGCCACCGGCCCGCGTCGCCGCCTCGGCGCGCAGCCAGCGCCCGCGCTGGGGCTCGTCGAGCAGCCGCGTCGTGTCGGTCGGGTACCTCACCGGGCACCACCGATCCCGCGGAGCAGGTGCGACAACCGGACGTCGGGGTCGGCACACGCCTGCCGGAGGACGCGCAGGACGTCCGAGGCGATGTCCTCGGCGGTCGCGACGTCGAACAGGTCCACGTTGTAGACCAGCTGGCACTCCAGCTCCTCGGCCCCCTCCCAGACGATGAACGACAGGTCGTAGCGTGCGACGTCCTCGTCCGAGCCGATCGGCGTCAGCCGCAGGTCACCGACCTCGAGCTGGTCCTCCGTACGGTTGATCAGGTTGAACATGACCTGGAAGACGGGGGTGTGCCGGGCGCCACGCGGCGGCTTCAGCTCCCGGACCAACCGCTCGAACGGGATGTCCTGGTGCTGGTAGGCGCCGAGGGCGGTCTGCCGGACGCGGTCGAGCACCTCCCCGAAGGGCGGGTCCCCGTCCAGGCGGGTACGCAGCACGAGGGTGTTGACGAAGAAGCCGATCAGCGGCTCGATCTCCGGGCGGGTCCGGTTGGCCACCGGCGTACCCACGATCACGTCGGTGGTGTCCGCGCGCGCGGCCAGGACCACGTCGAAGGCCGCCAGCATCACCATGTACAGCGTGACGTCGTGCCGCCGCCGCAGCTCGTCCACGCCGCGGACCAGCTCGGCGGGGACCCGGAACGTGAGGGAGGCGCCGGCGAAGGTCTGTTGCGCCGGCCGGGGACGGTCGGTGCGCAGCGGCAGCACCGGCGGCGCCCCGCCCAGGCGGTCGCGCCAGTAGCCGAGCTGGGTCTCCAGGCGCGTGCCGTCGAGCAGTCGCCGCTGCCACTGCGCGTAGTCGGCGTACTGGACGGGGAGGTCGGGCAGCTGTGCCGGCCGTTGGTGCGTCGACGCGTCGGCGAGCACGAGGAACTCGTGGGCGAAGGCCCGCAACGACCACGCGTCGCACACGATGTGGTGCATGACGATGATCAGGACCGCTGATTCGTCGCTCAGGCGCACGAACCGGACCCGCAGCAGCGGCCCGGTGGCGAGGTCGAACCCGGTGGCCGACTCCTCGTCGAGGACGCGACGCACGGCGGCGTCCTGCTCCGCGGCGGGGAGCCCGCGCACGTCCTCCACGCCGACCAGCGGCGCCGCGACCGGGTCGACGACCTGCGCCGCCACGCCCCGTACCGTCGGGAAGCGGGTGCGCAGCACCTCGTGCCGCTCGACGATGGTGCCCACGGCCTGCCGCACCGTGTCCGGCGCGACGCGGCCCCGCAGCTCGAAGGCCGAGCGGACGTTGTACGCGCCCAGCGTCGGGCGTAACTGCTCGAAGAACCACAGGCGCTGCTGCGCGAAGGACAACGGCAGGTCCTGGTCCCGGTCGACCGGGACCAGGGGCGGTTCCGCGTCGCCGGCCGGCGCGGCGCCCGGGTCGCCGAGGGCCGCGGCGAGTCCACGGACCGTGGGTCGCTCGAACAGCAGGCGCAGGGGCACCTCCTCGGCGAGCGTCTGCCGCACCATGTTGACCAGCCGGGTGGCCACCAGCGAGTGCCCGCCGATGTGGAAGAAGTTGTCGTCGCGGCCGATGCGCTCCACGGGCAGGTCGAGAACCGAGGCCCACATGGCGGCGAGGGCACACTCCACCGTGCCCTCCGGCGCGGCCCGCCGGGGCGTGTCCGCCGCCGACACCTCGACCGGGAGCGCGGCCCGCCGGACCTTGCCGCTGGGCGTCATCGGCAGCTCGTCGAGCACCCCGATCCGCGTCGGCACCATGTGCTCGGGGAGGGTGTCGCGCAGGTGCTGCCGCAGGCTCTCGACATCGCACGACCCGTCGCGGGGCACGACGAAGGCCACCAGCGCACGCCCGCCCGACGGCTGCTCCCGGTCGACGACCACGCTCTGCTCCACCGCGGGGTGCCGGTTCAGCGCCGCCTCGATCTCGCCCGGCTCGATACGGAATCCACGGATCTTGACCTGGTCGTCGGTCCGGCCCAGATAGTCGAGTTCCCCGTCGGCCCGGAAGCGCACCAGGTCGCCCGTGCGGTACAGCCGTCCGCCGGGCAGGACGCCGAAGGGATCCGGCAGGAACCGCTCCGCCGTCTCCCCGGGCAGCCCCAGGTAGCCGCGGGCCAGGCCGATGCCGCCCACGTACAGCTCGCCCGGCACGCCGACCGGCACGGGATCGCGGTGCCGGTCCAGGACGTACAGCCGCATGTTGGACAGGGGGCGTCCGATCGGCACGCTCGACAGCCCGGCGCCCGGCACCAGGGTGTGGTGGCTGACGTCCGCGGAGACCTCGGAGGTGCCGTACAGGTTCATCAGAACGACCCCCGGCAGCACGGTGGCGAACCGCTCGGCCAGGTCCGCCGGCAGCGCCTCGCCGCTGGTGAACACGTACCGCAGGTCGGGCAGGCGGCGGCGCAGGTCGACGCCGGCCAGCAGCTCGCGCAGCAGGGACGGCACGACCACCAGGCGGGAGATGCGGGCGGCGCCCATCGCGTCGACGAAGCGGTCCACGTCGAGCACCACGTCGTTGGGGAAGACGACCACCGGCGCACCGCTGAGCAGGGGGGCGAGGATCTCCCACACGACGTCGAGGAAGTTCAGCGAGACCCGCTGGGCCATCACCTCACCGGCCTCGAACGGGGTGTGCCGCAGCAGCCACCAGACGCAGTTCACCATCCCGCGCTGGCTGCCCAGCACGCCCTTGGGCCGGCCGGTCGAGCCCGACGTGTAGGTGACGTAGGCCAGGTCGTCCGGTGAGCCGGCGCGGACCGGCCCGGTGCCGTCGAGCCGGTCGATCGCCTCCGCGTCCCGGTCGAGCAGGACCGCCCGGACGCCCTGCGCGACGGGCAGCCGCGCCAGCTGCCCGGTGCGGGTCACCAGCAGGGTGGCGGCGGTGTCGTCGAGGATGAAGCGCAGCCGCTCCTGCGGGTAGCCCGGGTCCAGCGGCACGTAGGCGGCGCCGGCCTTGAACACCGCCAGCAGCGCCACGACCATCTCGACGCCGCGCTCCAGGCAGATGCCGACCAGCACGTCCGGTCCCGCGCCGAGGCCGACGAGGTGACGGGCGAGCCGGTTGGCCCGGGCGTCGAGCTCGGCGAACGTGACCGACTCCGCGTCGACGAGCGCGACCCGGTCGGGCGTACGGGCCACCTGCTCCTCGAAGAGCTGGTGCAGGCAGCGGTCCTGCGGGTACGGCGCGTCGGTGTCGTTCCACTCGTGCAGCACCCGGTGCCGCTCCGCCGCGCCCATCATCGGCAGCTCCCGCAGTCGGGTCTCCGGCGCGGTGACGGCGGCGGCGAGCAGGGCACGGAAGTGGCCGGCCAGCCGCTCGACGGTCGGGGGATCGAACAGGTCCGTGCTGTACTCGATGCGCCCGGTGAGCCCGTCGGGGCCGTCGGCGCAGAGCAACGTCAGGTCGAACTTGGCCGTGTCGTCGTCGACCTCCACCGGCTCCGCCGGCTCGCCCAGGACGCGGTCCGCGGCGGCCTGACCGTCGTCGTAGGCGAACATCACCTGGAACAGCGGATGGACGCTGAGGTCGCGCTCGGGGCTCAACTCCTCGACCAGCCGTTCGAAGGCGAGCTCCTGATGCTCGTAGGCGTCCGTCGCGGTCGTGCGCACCGCGTCCACCAGGGCGGTGAACGTGTCCCCGTCGTGCACCCGGGTACGCAGCAGCAGCGTGTTGACGAACGGGCCGATCAGCGGTTCCAGCTCGCGCCGGGAGCGGTTGGCGACCGGGGTGCCGACCACCACGTCGTCCGTGTCGGCGTAGCGCGCCAGCACCGTCACGAAGGCCGCCAGCAGCACCATGAACGGGGTGGCGCCGCGCTGCCGGGCCACCTCACGCAGCCGGTGCGCCGTCGGCGCCTCGACGGGGAAGGCCACGGTCGCGCCCCGGTGGGAGGGTCGGCTCGGCCGGGGCCGGTCGGTGGGCAGGCGCAGGACGGCGGGCGCCCCCGCCATCCGGGCCCGCCAGTGCTCCAGCAGCCGGTCGAGGTGCCGCCCGTGCTGCCGCTGCCGTTCCCAGACGGCGTAGTCGCCGTACTGGATCTCCAGGGGCGGCAGGTCCGGGACCCGGCCGAGCCGCATCGCGTCGTAGCACGACGTCAGCTCCGCGAGCAGCACCCGCAGCGACCAGCCGTCGCAGACGATGTGGTGGGTGGTGACCCCGAACAGCCACTGCCCGTCGTCGAGGCGGACCAGCCGCAGCCGCAGCAGGGGGCCCTTCGCCAGGTCGAAGGGAAGCCGTGCGTCCTCGGCGAAGAGCGCGGCGGCCTCCGACACCGAACGGCCCGTCACGGCGGCCTCGTCGACCGCGAACACGGGCGGCAGGTCGGGCAGGACGACCTGCACCGGATCGCCGTCGACCCGGCGGATGACGGTACGCAGCGCCTCGTGGCGGCGTACCACCTCGTCGGTCGCCCGGCGCAGCGTCGCCGCGTTGACGCGGCCCCGTAGCCGCAGGATGGTACGCACCGCGTAGGCGCTGGTGGTCGGCGCGAGCTCCGCGGTCAGCCACAGGCGCTGCTGCGCGAAGGAGAGCGGCACCGGCGCGGCGGGATCCGGGCGGGGCGTGATCCGGTTCGTCGTCCGGGTCACCCCGCGCTCGGCGAGCAGCCGCTCGACGAGGACGCGTCGTCGATCCTGGTCTGTGGTGGTCATGGCAGCTTCTCCCCCTCGACCTCGCCGCCGGTGGCAGCGGTGAGTCCACGCTCGACCCCTTCGGCGCTCATCGAAGCGACCTCCAGCACCGTGGCGGAGACGAGGTCGGCGACGTCCTCCCCCAGCTGGTCGGCGAGCAGCGCGGCGAAGCCGGCCGGCGTCGGATGCTGGAACACCCGCTTGAGCCCGAGTTCGGTCCCGTACGCGTCGTTGATCATGGAAATCAGCCGGGTGGCCAGCAGGGAATGCCCGCCCAGGTCGAAGAAGCCGTCGTGCACGCCGATCTGCGGCGCGTCGAGGTCGAGCACCTCCGCCCAGAACCCGGCGAGCAGTCGCTCGGTGGCGGTACGCGGCGCCACCGGCACGCTGCCGAGATCCGGCCGGGACCGCTCCGGGGCTGGCAACGACTGCCGGTCGACCTTCCCGCTGGGGGTCAGCGGGAACTCCGGCAGCACCACGTACGAGGACGGCACCATGTATTCCGGGAGGATCTGCCGTACGCTGCGGCGCACCTCCCCGACCGACGGCCCGTCCTCGCTGACGCCGGTGAGGTAGGCGACGAGCCGGCGGTCGCCCGGTGCGAACTCGTGCACCGCCGTCACGGCCTGCCGCACGCCGGGTGCCTCCACCAGGGCGGCCTCGACCTCGCCCAGCTCCACCCGGAAGCCCCGGATCTTGGCCTGCTGATCGGCCCGGCCGAGGAACTCCACCACCCCGTCGGGCAGGTACCGCGCCAGGTCCCCCGTCCGGTACCAGCGCCCTCCGGGCTGCGTGGCGTACGGATCGGGCAGGTACCGCTGCGCGGTCAGGTCCGGACGGTGCAGGTAGCCGCGCCCCACCGCCGTGCCGCCCAGGTAGACCTCGCCGACGACGCCCTGCGGCACCGGACGCAGGTGCCGGTCCACGATGTACAGGGTCGAGTTGGAGATCGGCCGCCCGATCGGCACGTGCGACGGCCACGCCTCACCGGGAAGCATGGTGTGCCCGGTGGCGACGTGCGTCTCGGAGGGGCCGTAGTGGTTGTGCAGCACGCACCCGGGCAGCGCCGCGAACATCTCCCGCACCATGGGCGTCAGTTCCAGCTGCTCCGCGTTGGAGACCAACTCGCGGAGCCGGGGCAGCGCGGGCCGGCGGCGGGCGTACTCCTCGGCGAGGGGGTGGAACATCGCCGCCGGCAGCACCGCCCGTTCGATGCCCTCCTCGGCCAGCGCCCGCAGCACGCCCGCCGGCGACAGGTCGTCCCGGTCGCCGATCATCACCACCTGACCGCCGCTGTACCAGGTGAAGAACAGGTCGGCGAAGCTGGCGTCGAAGCTCAACGAGGAGAACTGGAGGATGCGCGCCCGGGGGCGCAGTACGCGCCCGTACCAGGCGAGCAGGTTGACCAGCGCGCGGTGCTGCATCATCACGCCCTTGGGGCGGCCGGTCGACCCGGACGTGTAGATCACGTAGGCCAGGTCGTCCGGGCGCGCGGCGGGCGGCAGGTCGCCGTCCGGCAGCGCGTCGAGGGCGTCGTCCAGGGTGTCCATGTCGAGGGTACGGACCTCGGTCGTGATCTCGGCCAGCGCCGGCAGCAGGGCGGAGCGGGTGACCACGACGGTGGCCGCCGAGTCGGTGAGCATGTGGCCCACCCGCTCGGCCGGATAGGTCGGGTCCAGCGGCACGTAGCCGGCGCCGGCCTTGAGGGTGGCCAGGATGGCCACCGCCGCGTGCAGCGACTTGTCCAGGAAGATTCCGACCAGTCGGTCCGGCCCGGCGCCGTGCCGCAGCAGCAACCGGGCGAGCTGGTTGGCCCGGGCGTTGAGCTGCCGGTAGGTCAGGGACCCGGCACCACAGCTGACCGCGGTCAGCTCCGGCGTACGGGCGACCTGCGCCTCGACGAGCTGGGCGAGGCACGTGTCGGCGGGGAACTCGGCGACGGTGTCGTTGTGCCCGCGCAGCAGCCGGTGCTCCTGGTCGGCGGTGAGCAACGGCAGCCGGTCCACCGGCCGGTCCGGCTCGGCGACCGCTGCCGCGACGAGGGTGACGTAGCTGTCGGCGATGCGTTGCGCGCTCGACCGGTCGAACAGGTCGGTGCTGTACTCGATCCGGCCGACGATCTCGTCGCCGAGGCTCTCCAGCGACAGCGTCAGGTCGAACTTGGCGGTCGTGGTGTCCGGATCCGTCGCCGTCAGCGAGGCCGCGCCGAGCCGGCGTGCGCCCGCCGGCGCGTTCTGCAGCACGAACAGCACCTGGATCAGCGGGTTCACGCTCAGGTCGCGTTCGGGGCTCAGCTCCTCGACCAGCCGCTCGAACGGCAGGTCCTGGTGTTCGAACGCGTCCAGCGCGGTGGCCCGCACGCCGTCGAGCAGGTCGGCGAAGGACGACCCGCCCGCGACGGCCGTACGCAGCACCAGCGTGTTGACGAAGAAGCCGACCAGCGGTTCGAGCGCGGTGTGCCGGCGGTGCCCGACGGGGGTGCCGACGACGACGTCCGCACTGCCGCTGTAGCGGGCGAGCAGCGCCTTGAACCCGGCGAGCAGCAGCATGAACGGGGTGACCTGGCGCTGCTTGCAGACGGCCTGGATCTGCCGCACCACGTCCGGGGGCAGCACGAGCGGAACCGTCGCACCCCGGAACGACTGCACCGCAGGCCGGGGGCGGTCGGTGGGGAGCTGGAGCACCGTCGGGGCACCGGCCAGGCGGCCGCGCCAGTGCGCGAGCAGCCGGTCGAGGCCGGGCCCCCGCAGCTGCTCCCGCTGCCAGATCGCGTAGTCCGCGTACTGCACCGGCAGCTCCGGCAACCGCGGCGCGTCACCGGCGGCGAGCGCCGAGAAGGCGGCCGACAGCTCGTCGACGAGGACGTCCAGCGACCAGCCGTCGCAGATGATGTGGTGCATGGTCAGGCAGAGCCGCCAGTCCGCGGCGTCCAGACGGATCAGCCGCAGGCGCAGCAGCGGCCCCCGCTCCAGGTCGAACGGCACCGCCGCCTCGTCGGCCGCCAGCTTGCGGGCGGCCTCGGAGCGGCCCGGCTCGGCCACGGCACGCAGGTCGTCGTGCCGGATCGGCACCGGCATGTCGGGCCGCACCACCTGGACGGGTTGCCCGTCCTGCCGGCGGAACACGGTGCGGAGGATCTCGTGTCGCGCGACCACGGTCCGCACGGCCCGGTCGAGCAGGTCGGCGTCCAGGTCGCCGGCGACCTGGAAGACCACGCTCGCGTTGTAGGCGGCGGCGTCCGCGTCGAGCTGGTCGAGGATCCACAACCGTTGCTGGCCGAACGACAACGGCAGCGGCTGCGTCCCCGCCGGTCGGCGCCGGATCGGCTGCTCGCCGGTGCTGTCGCCGGCAAGCAACCGGCGCATGAGCTCGCGGCGCGCGTTGGACGGTTCCGTCACGACGACTCCTCCTCCGTGGTCGGTCCAAGTCGGCTCAGCCACTGCGCGGCCTCGTCGTCCGACAACGCGCTGACCAGGTCGATCACCTGCTCCTCCACGGCCGTCGCCAACTCGGCGGGCGTGGGGTGGTCGAACAGACGCCCGAGGGGCATCTCGACTCCGAAAGATCCGGCGATCCGGGCGTTCAACCGCGCCGCCAGCAGCGAGTTCCCGCCGAGATCGAAGAAGCTGTCGTGCACGCCGATGCGCTCCACGGGCACGTCCAGCGCCTGCGCCCACAGCGCGACGAGGCGTCGCTCGGTGGGGGTACGCGGCGGCGTGCGGTCGTGCCCCACGGTGTCGTACCGCTCCGGCGCGGGCAGCGCCCGCCGGTCGACCTTGCCGCTGGGCAGCAGCGGAAGGGCGGCCAGCACGACGTACGCGGTGGGCACCATGTAGTGCGGCAGCCGGGAGCGCAGGTACCGGCGCAGTTCGGCGGTGTCGGGGGCGTCCCCCGTCAGGTACGCCACGAGGTGCCGCTCGGCGGCGGGTTCCCCGTGCAGCAGGACGACGGCGTGCCGCACCGCGGGATGCCCCTGGAGTACCGCCTCGATCTCGCCCAGCTCGACCCGGTAGCCGCGGACCTTGACCTGGTCGTCGCGGCGCCCGACGAAGCGGATGTCGCCGTCCGGGTCGCGTCGCGCGAGGTCCCCGGTGCGGTACAGGCGCGCGCCCGGCTCGTCGCTGAAGGGGTCGGGCACGAACCGCTCGGCCGTGAGGTCGGGGCGGTGCAGGTAGCCACGGGCCAGCCCGAGGCCGCCGATGTACAGCTCCCCGAGTGCGCCGGGGGGCACCGGCCGGCCGCGCTCGTCGAGCAGGTGCACGGTGGTGTTCCCGGCCGGCCGGCCGATCGGCGCCGCGTCGCTGCCCGGTAGGGGCCGGGGCACCGGGAAGGCGGTGGCGTCGATGCACGCCTCGGTCGGGCCGTAGAGGTTGTGCAGGTCGGCGGGGACCGCGGCGTGGACCTGGGCGACGAGGTCTGCGGGGAGCGCCTCCCCACCGGCGACCAGGCAGCGCAGCCCACGGGCCCCGGCGAAGGCGTCGGTCGCCAGCAGCAGGCGCAGCTTCGACGGCACCGCCTGGAGCACGGTGACCCCGCCGGCACGCAGGGAGTCCGCCACCGCCCGCAGGTCGTCGTCGGCGCCGTGCGGGAGCAGGACCAGCCGGGCCCCGGCCGCCAGGGTGCCGACGATCTCCCAGACCGAGGGGTCGAACGAGGCCGCGAACGTCTGCAGGACCGCGTCGTCGGCGCCCAGCCCGAGGTATCCGTTGCGCCAGGTCACCTCGGCGCAGAGGGAGCGGTGGCTGACCATCACGCCCTTGGGGACGCCGGTGGAGCCGGACGTGAACAGCGCGTACGCCAGGTGGTCCGGGTCCACGGCCGGCAGCGCGCCGGCGAAGGGCGGCGGCTCGTGCGCGGGGTCCGCGGCGGGTGACACCACCTCGGTGCCGGGTGGCGCCTCGACGGTGTCGCCGATCACCAGGGCCGGCCGCGCCTGCCGCAGAGCCGCCGCCACCCGGGACGCCGGCTGGCTCGGGTCCACCGGCAGGTAGGCCGCGCCCGACTTCAGCACGGCGAGCAACGCCACGACGAGTTCCACCCGGTGCACGCCGACGGCGACGAGCCGGTCGGGACCGGCGCCGCGGGCCAGCAGGCGTCGGGCCAGCGCGTCGGCCCGGGCGTCCAGCTCGGCGTACGTGAGGCTCTCGGCCCCACAGACGACGGCGACCCGGTCACCGGCGCTGCGGGCCCGCTCCTCGATCAGCTGGTGGACGCACCGGTCGTGCGGGTACGCCGCCACGGTGTCGTTCGCGTCGTGGACCAGCGCCTGCCACTCGGTGCCGCTGAGCGCCGGCAGGTCTGCCGTCGCCACCTCCGGGACGGTCGCCAGGGTGGCGAGGATCTCGCGGTAGAGGTCCACCAGCACCCGCATCGAGTCGGGCCGGAACAGGCCGGTGTCGTACTCGAGGCGGCCGACGAGGTGGCTGTCGACCTCCTCCATCGACATGACCAGGTCCGTGCCGCCGGTGCCGGAGGTCACCTCGTACGGGCCGAAGTCGTGCCCGCCGGCGACCGGCACGGCGTTCTGGAGGGCGAACATCGCCTGGAACAGGGCCGGCTCCGTCGCTCCGGCGCGGCTCAGCTCCGCCACCAGCCGCTCGAAGGGCAGCTCCTTGTGGTTGAAGGCGTCCAGCGTGACCTGACGGACGTGGGCGAGCAGGTCGCGCAGGGGTGCCGCGGGCTCGACGGTCATCCGTAGGACCACCGTGTTGACCAGGAAGCCGATGAGCGGCTCGGTCTCGCGCGCGTCCCGGTCGGCCACCGGCGTGCCGACCAGGATGTCGCGTTCTCCCGACCGACGGGCCAGCAGCGCCGCGAAGCCGGTCAGCAGGAGCATGTAGAGGGTGACGTCGTGGTCCTGGCAGACGGACCGCAGCCGTCGGGTGAGCGCCGCGCTGATCGTGAAGTCGACGGTGCCGCCGGTGTAGTCGCGCGTCGGGTCGGGCGCGTCGGTGGGGACGAGGGGCCGGACCGGCGCGTCGGCCAGCAGCCCGCGCCAGTGGGTGAGCAGCCGGTCGAGCCGCGGGCCGTCCAGCCGCTCCCGTTGCCAGGCGGCGTAGTCGCCGTACTGCACGGGCAACGGCGGCGGCACCGCCGCGCCCGCGTCGGTGCGGTGGTACGCGTCGGCCAGCTCACGGACCAGCAGCTCCAGCGACCAGCCGTCGCAGACGATGTGGTGCAGGGTCAGCGACAGCCAGGTGTCGTCGTCGGCGACCCGGATCAGGTCGACCCGCAGCAGCGGCCCGTGCCGCAGGGAGAAGGGCGTCTCCGCCGCTCGCTCGACGATCGCGCGGGCGGCCCCGAGAGCCCGCCCCGCCCGGGGGTCGCGGACGTCGTGCGCGGTCGGCAGGATCCGCAGATCCGGCTCGACCTGCTGGTACGGCACCCCGTCCGTGTCGCCGAACCGGCTGCGCAGCGCCTCGTGCCGCCGCACCACGTCGTCGACGGCGACCGTCAGTCGCTTCTCGTCCAGCACCTGGCCGGTGCGGGACACCGCGTTGACGACGTAGGCGGCGGTGCCGGGACGCGCCTGCTCGAACAGCCAGAGCCGCTGCTGCCCGAAGGAGAGCGGACGGCGGTCCCCGCCCGACCGGGGTACCGGCGCCGAACGGGGCTGCATCCCGGCGGGCGCCAGCCCGGCCGCGTCGCCGATCAGCGCCGCCTGACGGGCGAGCGTCGGATGTTCGAAGACGGTCCGGACGGTGACCGCGCTGCCGGCGAACTCCCCCAGCCGCCCCGCGAGCCGCATGGCCGCGAGGGAGTGCCCGCCGAGCGCGAAGAAGTCGTCGTCGCGTCCCACCTGCTCGGCCGGCACGCCGAGCACCTCGCCCCAGACCTGCGCCAGGCGGGACTCCAGGGCGCCGACCGGGGCGCCACGTCCGCCATCGCCGGTGGGCCGGGGGGCCGGTAGGGCACGGCGGTCGATCTTGCCGCTGGCCGTCGTCGGGAGCGCGTCGAGCAGCACGAAGCTGGACGGGATGAGCGGGGCGGGTAGCCGTCCGGCGAGGAACCGCCGGACCTGCGCCTCGTCCAGCGCGGCGTCCGACGTCGCGAGGTACGCCACGAGCTGCTCCGGGCCGCGCCCGCTGCTGCCGGTCATCGCCTCGTTCCCGCGACAGCCGGCCTCATCTGGCGCCGTCTGCTTCGATGAGCGTCGCGCACGTACGCACGGTGGGGCTCTCGAAGAAGTCGGCGAGATCGATGGCGCTTCCCAGCCGCTCGTTGAGCACGCTGACCATCTCGACGGCGAGCAGCGAGTGGCCACCGAGTTCGAAGAAGTCGTCGTCGGGGCCGACCTGGTCGACCTCCAGGATGTCCCGCCACAGCGCGGCCACCTCGCCGGCCACCCCGCCCGCCTCCTGCCCGCCGGTCCCAGGGGCGTCCGCGCCGGGGGTGCGGTGCAGGGCGGCGGCCACCAGGTCCCGTACCGCGCCGTGGTCGACCTTGCCGGTCGGCAGCAGCGGCAGGGTGTCGCCCACCACCACCTGATCCGGTACGAACGGGCGCGGCAACCGCCGCTGCACGAACTCGCGCAGCGTGCCGCCGTCGACCGTGCCCGGCGCGGCCGCCACCCAGGCGACCAGGTGGGCGCGTTCGTCGTCGGTGACCAGGGCCACGGCCTGCGTCACCTCGGCGTGGGCCGTCAGGGCGGCCTCCACCTCCCCCAGCTCGACCCGCACGCCGCGTACGTTGACCTGGCGGTCGGTCCGCCCGACGAACTCGAGGTTTCCGTCGGGTCGGCGCCGCACCACGTCCCCGGTGCGGTACATCCGCTCCCCGTCACCGCCGAACGGGTCGGGCACGAACCGCTCGGCGGTCAGGTCCGGGCGGCCAAGGTATCCGGTGGCCAGGCCGACGCCGGCGATGTGCAGTTCCCCGGCGACGCCGTCGGGCGTCGGGCGGAGCCGGTCGTCGAGGACGTACAGCCGGGTGCCGTCGACCGCGCGTCCGATCGGCACCCCGCCGGCGTCCTCCGCCGCCGGGTCGTAGCGGAAGAACGTCGAGTCGATGCACGTCTCGGTGGGGCCGTACTGGTTGTAGAGCGTGGCGTCGTAGGTCTCGGTGACGCGCCGGGCGAGCGAGGCGGGCAGGCTCTCCCCGCCGGAGAAGACCGTGCTGAGCGAGGTGCACTGGCGTGCCGCGTCGCGGCCGAGGAAGCCGGACATGACCGACGGTACGAAGTGCACCATGGTGACGTCGTGCTTCTGGATGATCTCGGCCATCGCGTCGAAGTCGGGGTACGCGGTGAAGTCGCCGACCACGAGCGTCGCCCCGAACGCCAGCGGCGCGAAGACCTCCCAGGCGGAGAAGTCGTAGATGTAGCGGGTGTGGTGCAGCAGCCGGTCGTCGGCGCCCACCGGGTACTCCCGTTGGCCCCAGAGGATCCGGTTGAGCAGCGCGCGGTGCGGGACCACCACCCCCTTCGGCGTACCGGTCGAGCCGGAGGTGAAGAGCACCATCACGGCGTCCTCCGGCTGGATCGCCGGGGGCGCCGCCGGGGCGGGCACGTCCCGGGCCCGGTCCTCGGCCACCGACAGGGGCAGCACCGGCACGTCGCCGGTCAGCGTCCGCTCCGTCGGCTCGGCGGACAGGACGAGCCGCGGTCGCGCCTGGACGACGACGTCGTCGATCCGTGCCGGGGGCAGCGACGGGCACAGCGGCAGGTAGGCCGCGCCGGCGCGGACCACCGCGAGGATGGCGACGACGCCCTCGGTCGAGGGCCCGGCCAGGACGCCGCAGACGTCGCCCGGGCCGATCCCGTCGGCACGCAGCAGGGCGGCCAGCCGGCCCGCCCGCTCGTGGAGTTCCCGATAGGTGACCGCTCCGTCGCGGGAGTGGATGGCGGTTCGGTCGGGGGTCGACTCAGCCGTCGTCTCCAGCAGGTCGACAAGGTGACCTGGGGAGGAGGTGCCCCACTCAGCCATGGTGATGTCTCGTCGCCTTTCCGGTGTCGGTAGCACAACCGCTGACGTCGTTCACGAGCGTGCTCCCAGCGCACCGACGATCTCGTCGAGTGCGGTGAAGAACGCGTGGACGTCGTCGAGGTCGTTGTAGATGTATCCGGAGGCGCGCAGGATCTCGTCGTCGGTGAAGCGGTCGACGAACGGCTGCGCGCACATGTGCCCGGAGCGGCACATGATCCCGTAGGAGTCGCTGAGGATCTGCGCGACCGGCTTCATGGAGTGCAGGCCGTCGATGGCGAGGCTCAGGATCGCGCCCCGGTCACCCTCGGTCGGGCCGAGGATCCGGGCGTACGGTCGGGTCGACGCCTGCTCCACCAGCGCCCGCCCGAGTGCCCTGTCGTGCTCGGCCACGGTGTCCAGGCCCAGCCGGTACAGGTAGTCGATGGCGGCGCCGAGCCCGTAGACCCCGGCGATGTGCGGGGTGCCGGCCTCGAACCGGTGCGGCAGTTTGCGCAGCTCGTGCCGCTGCTCGTCGACCCAGTCGACCACTCCGCCACCGAGGGCGGGCGGGGTCAGCCGCGCCAGTTGGTCGTACCGGCCGCAGAGCACGCCCAGCCCGGTCGGACCGAGCATCTTGTGCGCGGAGAACGCCAGGAAGTCGATCGTCGTGTGCTTCGGCCGCCGATGCCCGATGGACTGGGCGGCGTCGAGCACCGTGACGGCGCCGGCCTCCTTGGCCATCCGGCTCATCGTCTCGACCGGGGCATACGCGCCGGAGACGTTCGAGCAGTGGCTGAGGACCACCACCGCCGGCCGCTCCGACAGCAGTTCGGCGTACCTGTCGAGGTCGACGACACCGTGCCCGTCGGTCGGCAGCCAGGCCACCCTGGCCCGGTCCCGCCAGGGCAGGATCGCGGAGTGGTGGCCGTCGGCCGGTACGAGCACCAGGTCGTCGGGGTCCAGTGGGAGACCGCTGGCGACGAGGTTCATCGACGCGGTGGTGTTGGCGGTGAACACCACCTCGTTGCTGCGGAAGCCCGTGTACTGGGCGACCTTCATGCGGACGTTCTCGAAGTCGTCCGAGGCCTGTTCCGACAGCACGTGCTTGCCGCGGTGGATGTTGGCGGCGACCTCGGTGTAGAACCGGGAGATCTCCTCGACCACCGGCAGGGGCGTCAGACTCGTCGCGGCACTGTCCAGGTAGACCAGCCGGTGCCCGTCGATGTCACGGGACAGTAGGGGGAAGTCGGCGCGGATCCGCGCCGGCACGGGCGGCAGGCCGGGTTCCGTCACCTGCACGAGCGTGGATTCACTCATCGAGCACCATTTCCGGGCCGAGCCGCTGGGCCAGATCTGACGTACAGGAGGCGAACTTTCCGGAGCGCTGCGACGGGATGTACGACACCGCCTCCACCGACAACGGCTCGTCGTCGCCGAGCAGCGCGGTGAGCCGGCGGCGGACCTCGCCCTCCAGCGCCGCGCCGGCGTCGGCCCCGTCGCTGACGATGTACTCGAACAGCAGCGAGCCGTCGCCTGCCTGATGGAGCCGGTACGCGTCGATCGGCAGGTCGCCGGCCACGGCGTCGTTGACGTCGCGCGGGCTGACCAGGACACGCCGGCTCCCGCGGGTGATCACGACCATCGACTGGTAGCGGCCCTCGTGGCGGGCGAGCGGCAGGTCGCTACCGCAGTCGCACGGACCGTCACCCAGCTGGTAGATGTCACCGGTGCGGTAACGCAGGTGCGGCAGCAACCGGTCCCCGATGCTGGTGATCACCAACTCGGCCCGCTGGCCGGGTGCGGCCGGTCGGTCACCGATCAGGAACTCGGTGAAGAACCGGGTGTCGTTGATGTGCATCCGGCCCATCGGGCACTCGACGGTGACCCAGCCCAGTTCGGACATCGAGACGATCTCCGCCATCGGCACGTCGGCGCCGAAGTACTCCCGGATCTGGCGCCGGGCGACGTCGGTGACCAACGTGTAGGTCAACGCGATGGCCGTGACCGGCGGCGGCGGCAGGTGCCGGGCGCGCATCTGCCGGACCAGGAACGCCAGGTGGGTCGCGTCGGCGTAGAACCAGTGGGGGGCGAACTGCTCCACCTCGGCGATGGCCTGGTCGACCATGTGCGCCGGCGTGGCCAGCAGGTCGTGGGCGACGGGCAGCACCAGGGTGCCGTCCGGCAGCATCCGGTCGGCCATGGTGGTGAACGGCGTGGCGCACTCGACGTCGGAGCAGTTCGGCGCCGCGTACCGGGCGGGGCGGTGTGGACGGCAGGCGGCCAACGCGTCCCGGAGCACCTTGTTCGCCTGGAGCGTCGCGCGCATCCGGTCGGCCAGACTGTAGGTGTGGGTGATGGTGGTGAGCCGCTCGCCGCCGGTGCCGGAGCTCTGGCTCTTGAGGGTCAGCGGCTCCTGGAGCGTCTTGCCCCGCGCCAGCACCCCGTGCGGAAAGTCCCGGCGGTAGTGCACCTTCTCCGTCGGTGGGATCCGCAGCAGATCCTCGGGTGTGGTCACGTCGTCCGGCGTGACGCCGGCGTCGTCGAGGTGCTTACCGTAGAAGGGGACGTTCTGGTACGCGAACCTGATCTCGGACCGCGCCCCCTCGAAGCTGCTCTGTCTGAAGCCCGTGGCGGACTGGAAGGCCGACACCCTGCCACCTCCTGTCAGGCCTGAACCCGGTCCTCGTCGCGACGACGTAGGCTGAGCGGTCGCATGTCCGTCCACACACGTGCGACGTGCGCGAGGCACTCCTCCTTCGAGCCGACCGTTCCCTCCGCCACCCAACCGAGCGGCAGTTCGCGGTCGACCGGCCAGAGCGAGTACTGCTCCTCGTGGTTGACCACCACTCGATAACCGGCGGCGTCGTCGTTTTCGCCGAACACATCAGACTCCGTTGACCTCAATGATTGACCCGGACGAGAAACAATTACGCCCACCGCCCCGGCATGGACCGGGCCGCCGCGCGCCATTTGTCGACAGCGCGCGGCCAGGCGGACGGCATTCAGGCGCCGACGTCGACCGCCGTGCGCGACAACGGATCGCCGTCGACGACCTCCAGCGCCGCCGAACTGCGGTTGGAAAGCCAGTCCGGCCGACTGCCGGCGCCCTCCGCCGGCGCATTGTCGACGTTGTTGTACGTCACCAGGAGCAGTCGCCGGTCGAATGGCGACATGTTCGGCGCCGATCCGTGCGCGATGTTGCAGTGGAACCACAGAACCGACCCCTTCACCCCCTTGGGCGCCACGAGACCGTTCTCGTTCGCCAACGTCTGGAGGGTTTCCGAGGTGAGTGCGTACTTGAGGTCCGCGGTGAGGGTGGACTGCCAGCCCTCCTCGCGCGCGTCGACGTTGATGATGCCCGCGTCCTGCGATCCGGGGATGAAGATGAGCGGTCCGTTGAATTCCGTGACGTCGTCGAGGAAGACCGCCGCCGACAGCGCCTCGGGCTGCGGCATGCCGTCCTCCAGGTGCCAATAGATGAAGTCCTGGTGCCATTCCCAGACTTCACCCTTGAACGCACGCTTCGCATTTATCTTGAACTGGTGGACGTAGACGTCCGCCGCCAGCAACTGGCGCGCCACCAGCAGTAACTGCGGCACCCGTACGAAGTCGGCGAAGAACTCGTCGCAGAGGTGGGAGCCGTGGACGCCGCGGACCACGTCGGTGCCCTCCTCGAAGGTGCGGCGCGGCGAGTCCAGATCGAACTCGGCCTGAGCGTGCCGCTTCAGCACCTCGACCTCGGCCGGCGAGAAAACGGCCTCCTGAACCAGAAAGCCCCGCTCCCGGTAGCCTTCGACCTCTTCCTCGGTGAGTGGATTGCTGTGCTGGATCACGAGCCATACCCCATCAGTCTACGAGCAGCGGATGGACACGGACAGTTCCGCCTGCGTCCCTGCGACAAGGGCAGGAACTGGCGTCGGTGTCGTGAATTGAAGGCATCAGGAATGGATCCGACGACGCCGGGGACAATCGCCAGGGGCGCGGCCCGAGCCGGGACCGGCCCGCGAACGTCCCACGAGCGGCCCGAATCGGGCTATTTCACGGATTCCACTCGAATGGTGACACGGTCAGCGGGCAGCAGGATCGACTTTGCGGCGCCAGCCGTCGACGAAGCCGGACAGTGCACGGCCTCAAAAGGAACATACACGCAATTTCCCCCGTCACCCATCATACTGCGGAGCCACGCCCCCCGACGTCAACAGAACAACAACCCGTGATTGCAAAAAAGTGGTTACGTTCGGCTCCCGGATAGGACTTCATCAACGTACACCAACACCCCTCGAAGCGCTACCCCGTGTTTCATCCTGTCACTTTCCGTAGCAATCGGCGGGTACATAAATCATGCCCACCCAGGAATGTCCGAACATGGACACCGGTGGCACGCCAGTCCGGCCTCACGCAGCGTGAACGTGATCGAACGACAGAAGCACCCGTAACCCCGCTGCAACAGGTGGCCGCGCGGGCCGGCCGGAGGGACCGTCGGCCCGATGGGCACCTCCAGCCCCCGGCGTGGCTCCGGCAGCCGGTGTCGGCCCGGATCGGCGGCACCGGACGTGCGATGGCGATCGCGCCCGCCGCGCCCGGGCGCCCGTCCGGGGCTACGCGGGCCAGGGTCGCGGGCCTCGCAGCGTCCTCAGCGGCGGGTCAGGCCCGCCAACCAGCGGTCCAGCTCCGCCGGGGAGCGGAACAGCAGCACCGGCGGGCCGGCGGGATCGGTCTGCCAGGCGCGCATCCGCCGCCGGGCCCGGCGGAAGGCGGTCGCGTGCCACAGCAGGATGGAGTCCCGGGACAACACGCTGCGCAGCGACTCGCGGTTGCCGTTGCAGATCTCCTCGCCGCTGACCAGCCGTCGGGCGGTGCGCCGCAGCAGCCGCCAGAAGGAGAACCAGCGCGGATAGTCCAGGCCGACGACGAGGTCGGCGCGCGCCAGCACCACGTCCCGCCACCCGTGGTACGCGCCGTCGAGGATCCAGCGGTCGCGTCGGCAGACCGCCTCGATCCGGCTGCGCTGCTCGGCGACCGGCACCTCGACCCAGCCGGGCTGCCACAGCAGGTCGTCGACCGGGTGCCACGGCAGCCCGAGCCGCTCGGCCAGCCGCACCGCCAGCGTGGACTTGCCGGCGCCGTACACCCCGTAGACGAGGATGCGGGCCGGTGCGGTCATCGCGGCAGCGTACGCCGCCGGCGGTCGGCCGGTGCCGGGCGGTGAGGGCGCGCCCGTCGCGGCCCGCGCGGTCGCGGCGGCGGCCCGGGTCGCGTCGCGACGGCGGGCCGTGCCGTGCGTGCTGTCCCCGGGTCATACACTCACCCCCTGGTCAGGCGCCCGGACGTCGCTCGCGTCCGGGGTCGGCGACGCACCGGTGCCGCGCGGACGGCAGCCGGTCACGACACACGACGCGGCGCCCGGTCCGGCACGAGCGGGACACCGGTTCGCGTAACCGCCGCTGCCGGGCGGGGACCGCACCGAGGGGACTACTGGTGAGGCGACGAGGCAACGGGACCCGGAGGCTGCGGGTCGCGGCGGGGGCGGTCGTCGTCCTGGCCGTCACGACGGCCCACGGCCCGGCCGTGGCCGATCCGACGCCGACGCCGGCACCCGCGACGCCGGTGTGCGAGGTGCGCGGCGGCCGGCTGAGCGAGATCTCCGGGATGGTCGCCACGGACGGCGGGTTCGTCATGGTCAACGACGGCGCGGACGACGAGGCCCGCCGCCGGATCTTCTTCCTGGACGAGCGGTGCTCCGTCGTACGGACCGTGTCCTATCCGTCGCGCCCGCGCGACACGGAGGACCTGGCCATCGGCGCGGACGGCACGGTCTGGGTGGCGGACACCGGCGACAACGACCGCTCCCGGCAGACGATCGCGGTGTGGAAGCTGCCGCCGGGTGCCGACCGACCGGTGCTGTACCGCATGGCGTACCCGGACGGCCCGCACGACGCCGAGGCCCTGCTGGTGACCGCCGACGACCGGCCGCTGGTCGTGACCAAGTACTCGGCCACGCTGTACGCCCCGAGCGCCCCCCTGCGCCCGGGCACGACGGCGAGGCTGGAGAAGGTGGGGCAGGCCCGGCTGCCGGCCTCCACGACGAGCAACCCGTACGGGGCGCTCGGCCGTACGGCGGTCACCGGTGCCGCCACCGCGCCGGACGGACGCCGGGTGGTCCTGCGCACGTACGCCGACGCGTACGAGTTCGACGTCAGCGACGGCGACGTGGTCCCGGCGTTGACCGGCGGAACGCCACGGGTCATCGCGCTGCCGAACGAGCCGCAGGGCGAGTCGGTCACCTACAGCCGCGACGGGCAGTCCCTGCTGACCGTGTCCGAGACGGCCGACCAGCCACCCGGGACGCTGCCCACGGTCCTGCGCTACCCGCTGCCGGCGCCCGTCGTGTCCCCCACGTCGCCCACCGCGCCCGAACCGACGACCCGCGCCGCCGGCGACCGGACCGGCCGCTCCGACGCCGTGGGGACCTACCTCGTAACGGCCGGCGCGCTCGGGCTGGCGCTGATCGCCGTGGGGCTGGTCGCGCTGGCCCGCGCGCGGCGTTCCCGGTCGCGCTGACCGAGGACGCGGCGAGCCACGTCGCGCCGATCCGCGCGCGGACCCCGGGGTCGGGCCCGTCGTCCCGGTCCCCGGGCTCCGGGGTCGGGCCCGCCGTCCCGGCTCCCGGGAGCGCGCCGGGTCAGGCACCGTCCCCGTGGGACGGGCCCGCCGTGTGCAGGCCGGTGAACAGGGCGGCCAGCAGGTCGGCGCGCGCACCGAGGCCGGCGGCCGAGACCCACTCGTGCCGGGCGTGCGCGCCCCCGCCGGGCGGGGCGAGCCCGTCGACGGTGGGACGGCCCAGCGCGCCCGTGGTGTTGGTGTCGGCGGCGCCGTCGGCCGGGCGACCGGCGAGGCGCTGACCGAGGCCGGCGGCGACGGCCACGATCCGGTCCAGCAGGTGCGCCCCCGCCTCGTCCGGCTGCCAGGTGGGCCGGTGCGACAGCAGCCGGGTGGCGAGCAGGGCGCGCTCGCGTACCGGACGCAGCGCCGCCAGGCCGGCGAGGACGGCGTCCTCGTTCCCGGGGTCGGTGAAGCGCAGGCCGAGGTCGGCGTGGGCCGCGCCGGCCACCACGTTGGTCCGGCCCCCACCGGCGACCGTGCCGGTGTTGAGCAGGACCGGCCGGCCCGCGACGAGCGCGCGGACCCGCACGAGCTGGTCGACCAGTTCGTCGATGGCGTTGACCCCGGCGTCGGGGTCGAGCGCGGCGTGCGCCTCGGCGCCGGTGACCTCGATGCGGACCCGGGTGCTGCCACGCCGGCCGGTCTTGAGGTCGCCCCCGGGATGCGGCGGCTCCAGGCCGAGCACCGCGCGGGCCCGGCCCGCCTCGGCCCGGACCAGCCCGGTGGCGGTGGGCGAGCCGATCTCCTCGTCGGCTACGACGAGGACCCTGATCTCGGGGTGCGGGGCGCCCTCCCGTACGACGCGCGCCGCCGCCGCGAGCAGTGCGACGAGCCCGGCCTTGGTGTCGTAGACGCCCGGGCCGCGGACGGTGTCGCCATCGACGGACCACGGCATGCCCGCCAGCGTGCCGACCGGCCAGACGGTGTCGTAGTGGGTCAGCAGCAGCAGCGGATCGCCCGCGACCCCGCGCGCCGGCAGGGTCCAGACCAGATGGTCGCCGTCGGGGTGCGGCTCCCGGGCGGTGTGGAAGCCGGCGTCAGCGGCGTCCGCGTCGAGCACGTCGGCCAGCGCGGCCAGCGCCCGCCGGTCGCCGGTCGGCGACTCGTGCAGCGTGTAGCGGCGCAGCGCGGCGAGCGCGGGGTCGAGATGCGACGATGACGACACATACGGACACTATGATCGACCCGAGACCTTGTCAACGAGCGGATGTTACGGCAGCCTGGCAGATATACGATCGCTATCTTGTGGAGGGGCAGGCGCGATGGCCGGTGACACCCGCGGGATCGTGGCGCGCGACCTCGCCGGGCTGGCCGAGCGGACGGCGGCGTCGGCGCTCTACCGGAGCGTCTTCGGCTACGAGGGTCCCGAGCACGCCGTCAGCCCCCGCCTCCTGGCCGCGCTGGGCGAGAACGCCGGAAGCGCGATCGGCGCCTTCGACGAGGACGGCTGCCTCGTCGGCTTCTGCTACGGCTTCACGGGCGTGGAGCACGGCGAGCTCTACCACTACTCGCAGGCCGCCGTCGTCGACGCGCGGGTCCAGGGGCGCGGCGTCGGCCGGCTGCTCAAGCACGCCCAGGCCGACGCCGCCCGGCGCGTGGGCACGCACACGATGCGGTGGACCTTCGACCCGTACGCGCTACGCAACGCCCACTTCAACCTGAACGTGCTGGGCGCCGTCGGGATCCGCTTCCTGCCCGACTTCTACGACGACGGCGGCAGCGACCGCGTCCTGGTCCGCTGGGACCTCGACCGTGCCGGGGGCAGCACGCCGACGCCCGCCCCCGGGCACACGGCCGTGGACTCGCCCGCCGACGACCGTACGGCCGCGCGGGCGCCCGACGAGCGGACGCAGCTGCGCCGGGAGCTGGCCGACCGGTTCGCCACGGGCGGGCGGCTGGTCGGCGTCGTGCGGCGCGACCGGACCCCCGGCCGCGTCAGCTACCTGTTCGAACGGGACGAGGCATGACCACGACGAGATCGACGCCCGCGGAGCGCTTCGACCGCAACGTGCAGCGCAGGTCGGCGCAGGTGCTCAAGCAACGGGTCCTGGAGCAGCAACGCACCGAGTTCGCCGGGGCCCTGGCGTGGGCCGCCGAGCAGGACGCGATCGAACGGGCCGCGGCGCTCATCGTGTCGGCCCGACGCCGGTACCTGATCGGCCACGGCAAGTCGCTCGGCTTCGCGTCCCTGCTCGCCGCCGACCTCAGCGCCGGGCTCTCCGGCGTGCACCTCGTCGACGGCGCGGCGCTGCGTTCCCTCGACGTGCTCGGCGACATCCGCCAGGGCGACCTGCTAGTGGCCGTCTGCATGGCGCGCTACCGGCGCGAGACCATCGACGTCGCCGCCGCGTACGTCCGCCACGGCGGTCGGCTGGTGCTCGTCACCGACGCCGAGGACGCGCCGTTGGCCGGGAGCGCCGCCGCGCGCATCGTCATCGGCGCCGACAGCGCCTCGTACGCCAACTCCCCCACCTCGGTGGTGCTCGCGCTGCACCTGCTCGCGACCCTGACCATCGCCAGCTCGAAGGGCGCCGGTCGCCGCCTGCGCGAGCGCGACGCCCTCGCCGCCGAGCTCGGTCTCTACGCGGAGCGGCCGTGACCGGCCGGCGGCGCGGCGCGGGGACCGCCCCCGGGCCGGCCCGGGGCCACGCCGAGCACGGGAAGGGGACGTCGTGAGGCGGATCGAGGTGGTGGAGCTGCGCCGGGTCCGGCTGCCGCTCGTGCGCCGGTTCCAGACCAGCTCCCACGCCAAGCGCGAGCTGGAGCACGTCCTGGTCACGCTCACCGACACCGACGGCGCCGTCGGGTGGGGCGAGATCGCGTCGCCGAGCGGGCCGTTCTACTGCGCCGAGACCGTCGAGAGCTGCTGGGCGGTCGCCCGGGACCACCTCGCGCCGATGGTGCTGCGCACCGACTGGGCGCACCCGGCGGAGCTGGCCACGGCGCTCGGCAAGGTACGCGGCAACCACTTCGCCCGCGCCGGTTTCGACATCGCCGCCTGGGCACTGTGGTCGACCGCGAACGGCGTCTCCCTCGCGCACGCGCTGGGTGGCTCGCGCGGCACCGTCGAGGCGGGCGTCTCCCTGGGCATCGAACCCACCGTCGACGACCTCCTCGCGCAGGTGCGGCTGCGGGTCGACGAGGGCTACCGCCGGATCAAGCTCAAGATCGCGCCCGGCTGGGACGTCGAGCCCGTACGGGCCGTCCGCGCGGCGCACCCGGACGTGCCGCTGCACGTCGACGCCAACGGCGCCTACCGGGACGTCCCCGGGCACCGGGCCGTCCTGGAGGCGCTCGACGGCCTGGGCCTGATGATGATCGAGCAGCCGTTCGCGCCACGGGACCTCGTCGCGCACGCCGCCCTCCAGGAGCGGATCGACACCCCCGTCTGCCTCGACGAGTCCGTCGAGGAGGTGGACGACCTCGTCACCGCGCTGCGGCTGGGCGCCGTACGCGTCCTCAACGTCAAGGTCTCGCGGATGGGCGGGCTGACCCACGCCGTACGGGCGCACGACCTCGCGCGCGAGCATGGTGTCCCGGTCTGGTGCGGCGGCATGCACGAGTTCGGCATCGGGCGGGCCGCCAACGTCGCGCTGAGCGCACTCGCCGGCTTCACGCTGCCCTCCGACGTCTCCGGCTCCGACAAGTACTACGCCCGCGACGTCACCACCCGTCCGATCGTGAGCACCGACGGCCTCGTCGCGGTGCCCGCCTCGCCCGGGCTCGGCTGGGAAGCCGACCTGGCGTACGTCGAGGAGAGGACCACCGACCGGCTCGTGCTGCGGGCGGGCGCGGCGTGACGGTCGCCCGGGTAGCCTGACCGGCACCATGGACGGTCACCGATTCGCCGCGTCCCGGCTCCTGCCGCCGCCCGGGCTGCCCCGGGCGATCGCGTACCAGTCCGCCATGGTGGCCGTCGGCAGCGGCACCTTCCTCACCGGCAGCATCGTGTTCTTCACCGAGGTCCTCGGGCTCAGCGCCTGGCAGATCGGGGTCGGCTTCTCGATCGCGGGGCTCGCGGGGGTGCTCACCTCCCTGCCCCTGGGCGCGCTGGCCGACCGGATCGGCGGGCAGCGGTCCTGGGCCCTCGGCGCGCTCGGGTCGGCGCTGACGTTCGCCGCCTATCCGCTGGTGAGGTCCTTCGTGGGCTTCGTGGTGCTGATGGTGGTGGCCGCCGCCACCGACTCCTTCGCCAACGCCGGGCGCACCATCTACACCGCCGACGCCATGCCGGCCGAGGACCGGGTGCGCACGATGGCGTACGCGCGCTCGTACCTCAACGCCGGGTTCACCCTCGGCACCGGGCTCGGCGCCGTCGCGCTGGCGTTCGACTCCCCCGCCGCGCTCGTCGCCATGGTGCTGCTCAACTCGGCGTTGTCGCTGCTCAACGCCGCCCTCGTGACCCGGCTCCCGGCCGCGCCCGTGGTGCGGCACGACCGGACGACCACCACGTCGCGGTGGGCGGTGCTGAAGGACCTGCCGTACGTCACGACCGCCGTGCTCCTCGCCGTCATGATGTTCCACGCGGTGATCCTGGTCGAGATCCTGCCGCTCTGGGCGATCACCCACACCGACGCCCCCAAGCCGTTGCTCGGCGCGATGCTGGCCCTCAACACGGTGCTGGTGATCACGTTGCAGGTACCGGCGGCGCGCGGCGCCGACTCGCTTCCCGGTGCGGCCCGCCTGATCCGCCGGGGCGCCCTGGTCACCGCGATCGCCTGCCCGGTGGCCGCGCTCGCGGGCCGGACCGGCGGCTGGTGGACCGTCGTGGTGCTCCTCGGCGTCGTGGTGCTGGTGACGACCACCGAGCTGTGGTTCTCGGCCGCGCTCTGGTTCTTCCAGACCAACGTGCCGCCCGCCGCGTCGCGCGGGGTGTACCTCGGCACGGCGCAGACCGTCAGCTCGACGGCGGACGTCTTCGCGCCGGTGGGCCTGACGCTCCTGGCGATCCAGACCGGCGGCTGGGGCTGGTGGGTCGTCGCGGCGATCTTCGTGGGCTGCGCGCTCGCCGCCGGGCCGGCCGTCCGCTGGGTCGCCCGGACGCCCCGGATCGGCGACGCCGCCGCGCCGCCAGGGCCGTCCACACCGGATCCGGAGCCGGTCGTACGACCCACCTCCGCCTGACGTCGGAAGATCGCCCGATTCCTTGACACGCGATCGACGTGGCTGAAATCCTTCCCGGCGAAGGGGGTCCGATGAGCGCTGACGACGACGACACCCGGACGTACGCGGTGGTCGTGAACGACGAGGAACAGTTCTCGATCTGGTGGGACGACCGGGAACTGCCCGCCGGCTGGCGGCGCGAGGGCACCACCGGGACACGCGCCGAGTGCCTCGCCCACATCGACGAGGTGTGGACGGACATGCGGCCGCTGTCGTTGCGGCGCTGGATGGACGAGCACGCCGCGACCGGCTGACGCCGCACCGGACGAGGGCGCATGAACGACAGCCTCCAGCGGTATCCGGCCCTCGCCGTGCAACGCGGCATGGTGCTGCAGACCCTGCGGCAGCCCGCCGGGGGCGTGGACGTCCAGCAGGTCACGATCAGGTGGGACGGCCCGCCGGATCGCGACGCGTTCAGCGCCGCCTGGCAGGCCGCGACGCGGCGGCACGCGGTGCTGCGTACGGCCTTCGAGGTCGACGGCGAGCACGGCGTGGCGCAAGTCGTGCTGCCCACCGTGGCGCCGGACCTGCGGTGGCGGGACGCGGCGCTCGCCGACTTCCTCGACGCCGACCGCCACGAGCCCCTCGACGTCGGCCGGGCGCCCCTGCTGCGGGTCACCACGCTGGCCGACCACCACGTCGTCGTCACCTTCCACCACGCGATCCTCGACGGCCGCTCCACCCGGATGCTGCTCGACGAGGTCCTCGCCGACTACGCCGCGCGCCGGGCCGGCCGCGCGTCCGATCCGCCGCCCCGGCCGCCGTACGCGGACTTCGTGCGGTGGTGGGGCACGCGCGACCCGAGCGCCGGCGACGCGTTCTGGAAGGAACACCTCGCCGGCGCCCCGCTGCCCCGGGCGCTGCCGGGCCGCCTCGACGCGGACCCCGACGCCCGCGGCGTGCCCGCCTCGGACGAGATCGTCCTGACCCGGGCGGACTCCGACCGGCTGCGCGCCTCGGCCGCCGGGATCGGCGTCGGCGTCGCCGCCGTGGTCCACGCGGCCTGGGCGCTGCTGCGCGGCGGCTACGGCGGGGTCGACGACGTGACGTTCGCGGTCACCAGATCCTGCCGGTACGGCAGCGTCCCGGGCGCCGAGGAGATCCTCGGGCTGCTGCTCAACACGGTGCCGCTGCGGATCCGCCCCGATCCACGGTGGACGGTGCGGCGGTTCCTCGCCGACGTGGCGGACCGGATCCGGCGGCTGCGCGAGCATCAGCTCACCCCGCTGCACACCATCCTCGACCAGGCGGGCCTGGCACCCGACACGCCGCTGCTGGACAGCCTCGTGGTCTTCGAACGGCAGCGACTGGCCACCGCCCTGGCCGAGGGCGGGCCGGAGGCGGCCCGACGCTCGGCGCGCGTCCACCGCATGCCC
This sequence comes from Micromonospora echinofusca, assembly GCF_900091445.1. Lineage (NCBI taxonomy): Bacteria > Bacillati > Actinomycetota > Actinomycetes > Micromonosporales > Micromonosporaceae > Micromonospora > Micromonospora echinofusca. Next base: position 2,206,593 of record NZ_LT607733.1, on the reverse strand, counting down.
GGCTACCCGCTGACGGTGCACGCCTTCGACGAACCGGCGCTGTGCCTGGGCGTGACGTGGGACGACAACCGGCTGCTGGCCGCCTCGGCGCGGCGGATCCTCGCGCAACTGCACCACACCGTGCGCGAGCTGGCCGAACGGCCGGACGCCCGCCTCGCCGACCTGGATCTCGGCGCCGCCGGGGAGGCGCCGCTGCGCGCCGCCTGGAACGTCACCCGCCGGCCCCGCCCCCGCGACGCGTCCATCCCGGAGGTCTTCGCGGCCCGGGTCGCCGACGACCCCGACGCCACCGCCCTGGTCCTCGCCGACCGCACGGTCTCGTACGCCGAGCTGGACCGGGCGGCCGACCGGCTGGCCGGGACGCTGCGCGGGTACGGGGTGACCGGGGAGGCCCCCGTCGCCGTGCTGCTCCCCCGGGGCGAGCCGCTGATCCGGGCCCTGCTGGGCGTACTCAAGGCAGGCGGGGCGTACCTTCCCGTGGACCCGGCCGCCCCACCCGCCCGGATCGCGGGCCTCCTGGCCGCCAGCGGCACCCGCCTGCTGCTGACCACCGCCGGGGCCGCCGCCGCGCTGCCCGACCTGGGCCCGGTCCGGGTGCTGGACGTCGACGCGCCGCCCGGGGAACCCGCGCCGGCCGGACCGCCGCCGGGGCGGATCCACCCCTCGCAGCTCGCCTGCGTCCTGCACACCTCCGGCTCCACCGGGACGCCCAAGCGGGTCGGGATCACCCACCGGGGTGTGGCGCGGCTGGTGTCCGACCCGGACTTCGCCACTCTCGGGCCCGGCGAGCGGCTGCTCCAGTTCGCCCCGATCGCGTTCGACGCGTCCACCTGGGAGATCTGGGGCGCGCTGCTGACCGGCGCCACGGCGGTGGTCGCGCCGCCGGACCCGGTGGACCTCGACCGGCTGACCGCGCTGATCCGCGACGGCGGGGTCACGGTCGCCTTCCTCACCGCCGGGCTCTTCCGGCAGCTCGCCGAGGAGGACGTCACCGCGCTGGCGGGCGTACGGCAGCTGCTCACCGGCGGGGACGTGGCCGACCCGCGCGCGGTGCGCGCCGTACTCACCGCGCGCGCCGGGCTGCCGCTGGTCAACGCGTACGGGCCGACCGAGAACACCACGCTGACCAGTTGCCACCTGATGAGCGGGGCCGGGCCGGTGGGCGACCGGGTGCCGATCGGCCGGCCCGTGCCGTGGACCACCGTCCACGTGCTCGACGCAAACGGTCGGCCGGTGCCGGTCGGCGTGGCGGGCGAGCTGTACACCGGCGGCGACGGGCTGGCTCGCGGCTACCTCGGCGACCCGGCGGCGACCGCCCGGGCGTTCGTGCCGGACCCGCAGACGCCCGGTGGGCGCCTCTACCGCACCGGTGACGTCGTGCGCTGGCGCGCGGACGGCGTGCTGGAGTTCCTCGGCCGCCGCGACGAGCAGGTGAAGATCCGGGGGTTCCGGGTCGAGCCGGGCGAGGTGGAGGCGGTGCTGCGGGCACACCCGCGGGTCACGGCAGCGGCGGTGGGCGTACGGGGCGACGGCCCGGAGCGCCACCTGGTCGGCTACGTCACGCCGGCCGGCCCGACGGCGCCGACTCCGGCGGGCCTGCGTGAGCACGTCGCCGCCCGACTGCCGGCCCACCTCGTGCCGGCCGCGTACGTCGTCCTCGACCGGCTGCCGACGACCGCGTACGGCAAGGTCGACCGGGCCGCGTTGCCGGCGCCCGAACCCGCCGGGGATGATCCCGACGTCGCCGGGCCCGCCTCGCCGACCGAGCACCGGCTGGCCGAACTCTGGTCCCGGCTGCTGCCCGGCGGGCGCCCGCCCGCGAGCATCGGGCGGGAGAGCGGCTTCTTCGCCCTCGGCGGCAACTCGCTCACCGTCACCCGGCTGATGTTCCGCATCCGCGAGGCGTTCGGCGTGCAGCTGGGCGTGGGCCCGTTCTACCAGGCGCCGACCCTGGCGGCGACGGCGGCGGCGATCGACGCGGCGAGCGGACCGGCACAGGCCGGCCGGGGGCAGGCCGGGCCGGCGATGCGTCGCCGCGACCGCGTCGCGCACCGCGACGGGCGCGAGCGCCCCGCGCACCTGGCCCGGCTGACCGACGGGTGGGCGCTGTGGCGCACGGTCTGCCTGCGGGGCGCCGGCCTGCCCGTGGACCTGCTGGCCCCGATCGGCGACGCGGAACTCGCCGCCGCCGCCGACCGGGTGGTGGCGGCCCGGGCCGACGGGGACCCGGCCGGCGTCGCCCACGCCGAGGCGGCGTACGCGGCCGCGTACCCGGCGGCGGTCGACCGGCTCACCGGCGCGCTGCACGCGGTGGCGGCCCACCCCCGCTTCCGTGAGGCGGTGGCCTGGCAGAACCCGCACGCGCTGCGCACCGGCGTCGACGCGCTGCTGCGCCGGGGTGCCGACAACCCGACCCGCAACACCAAGCACCGCCAGCACGAGGCGCTGGTCACCAGCTATCTCCAGCGCTACTGCGTCAAGAACGACACCATCGGCTTCTTCGGGCCGGTCGGCTGGGCGCGGATCGAGCCGGGCGCGCACATACGGGTCGACCCCGCCGACCCGCCGGCGCTGCTGGCCGAGCGGACGGTCTACCTGGAGGGCTGGGCGGTCGCGGCGGTGCTGGCGCCGTACGCGTCCCGGCTGCGCCCGTGGCTCGTACCCCGGCTCATGCCCTTCCTGGAGCTGGCCGGGACGACGCTGCGGGTGCCGCTCGCCGCGCCGGTGCGGCTCGGCGACGCCGAGGCGGCGGTGCTGCGCGCCTGCGACGGGGTCCGCGACGCGACCGAGGTCGCGGCGGCGGTGCTGGCCGAGCCCGGGTCGGGAGCACGGTCGACGCGGGAGGTGCACGAGGTGCTGGAGACGTTGGCCGCGGCCCACCGGATCGCCTGGCAGCCGGAGGTGGCGCCGCACGACACCCGGCCGGAGGTGACCGCGCGGGCCCGGCTGGCCCGGGTCACCGACGAGGCCGTGCGCGCGCCCGCGCTCGCCGCCCTGGACGAGCTCTGCGCCGCCCGCGACGCGCTCGCCGCGTGTGCCGGCGACCCGGACGGGTTGACCGCCGCGATGGCCGCGCTGGAGGCCACGTTCACCCGGCTGGCCGGCGTCCCCGCCACCCGGCGCGCGGGCACGATGTACGCCGGGCGCACCCCCGTCTACGAGGAGTGCCTGCGCGCCGGCACGGTCGGCGTGGGCGAGGCGAGCCTCGACGGGATCCGCGACGCGCTCGGCCTGGTGCTGGAGAGCGCGCGCTGGTTCACCGCCGCCGGCGCGACGCTCTACCGCCGCCTCTGCGTCGACATCTACCGGCGTCGGGCCGCCGAGCTGGGCACCGACGTGGTCCCGCTGGCCGACTTCTGGCTGCTGGCCGGCGAGGCGCTGTTCCATCCACCGCAACGGCTGACCGCGCTGCTGACCGCCGCGCTGCACCGGCGCTGGGCCGACGTGCTGCCGCTGCCGGCGGACGGGCGACGCGTCCGGCTCACGGCGGCGCAGCTGGCCCCGGCGGTCGCCGCCGCCTTCCCGCCGGGGCGGCCCGGCTGGCCGACCGCGCGCCAGCACAGCCCGGACCTGATGCGCGCCGGCGACGAGTGGGTCCTGGGTGAGCTGCACCCGGGCGTCAACACCCTGCGGTACGCCACCTGGATCGCCTACCACCCGGAGGCGGACGCGCTGCGCGCCGCGCTGGCCCGGGACGTGGGCGCCGGGGCGGTCTATCCCGCCGAGACCGGCCAGGAGGGCGGCGTGCCGACCAGGCAGAGCAACGCGTTGACCGGACCGGACGACGTCCGGCTGGTGTTCGCGCACGACTCGTTCGGGCACGACCCGCGCCGCAGCCTGCGCGTCGGCGAGTGCGACCTGGTCGAGGTGGCCGGCGGGCTGCGCGTACGCTCGCGCGACGGGCGCTTCGACGCGGACCTGACGCACGTCCTCGGCGACGTCGTCGGCGCGGGGCTGTCCCAGCTCTTCCGCATCCTGCCCCCGGCGGCCCACCAGCCCCGGATCACCATCGACTCCCTGGTGGTCAGCCGCGAGGCGTGGACGTTCGCCGCCGCCGACCTCGCCTTCGCCGAAACCCGCGACGAGGCGCTGCGGTTCCGGCAGGCGCGGGCCTGGGCCGGCGCCCACGGCCTGCCGCGGCACGTGTTCCTGCGCTGCGCGGGCGAGCGGAAACCCGTGCACGCCGACCTGACCAGTCTCGCCTCGGTCGACCTGGTGTCCCGCTCGGTGCGCCGGGCCCGCCGGCACGCCGGCGACGACGCCACCGTCTCCGTGGTGGAGATGCTGCCGGCGCCGGACCAGCTCTGGCTCACCGGGCCCGACGGCCGGTACACCGCCGAGCTGCGGGTCGTGGCGGTCGACGGGCGGGGGCGCTGAGATGGACGTCTTCGAGTTCCCGGCGTCGGCCGCGCAGCGGCGGATGTGGCTGCTCGACCAGCTCGACCCGGGTCAGCCCACCTACCACGTCGGCTGGGCGGTGTGGCTGGACGGCCCGCTGGACCCTGCCGCGCTCGACGGGGCCTGGGCGGCGGCGGTCGCGCGGCACGAGATCCTGCGCACCACGTTCCGGGCCAACGGCGGACGGCCGATCCAGGTGATCGACGACGACGCCCGGGCGGGCGCCATCGAGGTCGTGGCCCTGGACCGGCTGCCGGAGGCGGACCGGGAGGCGGCGGCCCGGGCCGCGCTGCGCGAGCACGCCCGCACCCCGATGCCGTTGGAGCGGGGGCCGCTGGCCCGGGTCAAGCTGCTGCGTCTGGCCGCGCAGCGGCACGTCCTGGCGCTGGTGGCGCACCACGCGATCGTCGACGGCTGGTCGTTGCGGCTGCTCTGCGACGAGCTCTCCGCCGACTACGAGGCGCTGCGCGCCGGCCGGCCGCCCGTGTCGGTCGAGCCGCCCCTCCAGTACGCCGACTTCGCCCTCTGGGAGCGGGAGCACATCGACGCGGGCGGCCACGCCGAGGCGGAACGCTTCTGGCCGGCCGAGCTGGCCGATGCCCCGCCGGAGGTGCCGCTCCCGGTCGACCGCCCGCACCCCGACCGGCTGTCGCCGGCCGCCGCCGAGGTGGCGGTGCCGGTCGACGGGGAGCTGGCCGGGGCGCTGCGCCGCCTGGCCGGGGCGCGGGGCAGCACCCTCTTCGCCGTGCTGCTGACCGCGTACGCGGCCCTGCTGTCGCGGCTCAGCGGCGCGGACGAGGTGCTCGTCGGCGTGCCCGTGGCGGGGCGTACCCGGATCGAGACCGAGCCGATGCTGGGCCTCTTCGCCAACACCGTCGCGATCCGGGCGGCGCTGCACGGGGACCCGACGCTCGCCGAACTCCTCGACCGGGTGCACGCCACCACCGCGCGCGCCCAGGCCCACCAGGACCTGCCGTTCGCGCGGGTGGTCGAGCTGTGCCGGCCGCAGCGGCAGCCGTCGCGGGCGCCGCTGGTGCAGGTGATGTGCACGGTCGAGGAGGCCCTGGCGCCGGTGGAGCGGGGGGCGCTGCGCTGGCGGCCGGAGCTGGTGCCCACCGGCACCGGCAAGTTCGAGCTGGAGCTGGCCGCCGTCGCCGGCCCGGACGAGTTGTCGGTGCGGCTGCGCTACCTCACCGACCTCTTCGACCCGGCCAGCGCGGGTCGCTTCGCCGACGCCCTGGCCGCGATCCTGGCGGCGCTGGCGACCGCCCCGCAGACCCGGGTGTGCGACGTGGACCTGCTCTCCCCCGCGACGGCGGACCTCGTCACCCGGGTGTGGCCGGCGGTCCGGTCCGGGTCCCTTCCGCCTCCCGGGTGCACCGCGGCGGCGCTCGTGGCCGACGTCGACGCCGGCGACCGGGTGGTGATCGCGGGCGACGACGCGACCCTGACCGGCAGCGCGGTGCGCCGGCTGGCCGCCGGCATCGCCGCCGGGCTGCGCGGGCTCGGCGTACGGGCCCAGGAGACCGTGGGCATCGTCCTGCCCCGGGGAGCGCGGCCGCTCCCGGCGCTGCTGGGCGTCTGGCGGCTCGGGGCGGCGTACCTGCCGCTCGACCCGACCCACCCGCCGGGGCGGCTGCGGGCGATGCTCGCCGACGCCGGGGTGCGCGTGGTCGTCACCGACAGTGGCGCCGTCCCCGCGCCCCTGCTGGCCGAACTGACCGCGTCGACGACCCTGCTCGACCTGGCCGCGCAGGCGCCGGCCGACTCCGGGGCGGGACCGGCCGACGCGGAGACGCAGCCGGTTCTGCCGCCGCCGTGTGCGGTGCCGGCGACGGCGGCGGCGTACGTGCTGTTCACCTCGGGGTCCACCGGCCGGCCCAAGGCGGTCACCGTCACCCAGGGCGCGGTGGCGCACCTGCTGCACGCGTTCCGGGAGATGGTCCCGCTGGGGCCGGCCGACCGGGTCCTCTCGGTGAGCCCGTTCGCGTTCGACATCGCCCTGCTCGACCTGCTCCTGCCGCTGCTGTGCGGCGCGCCGGTGGTGGTCGCCGGCGAGGACGACGTGATCGACGGCAACCGGCTGCGGCGGCTGCTCGCCACGACCGGGACGACGATGCTCCAGGCGACGCCGACGACGTGGCGGATGCTGGTGGCGGCCGGCGGGGTGCCGCCCGGGGTGCGGCTGCGCCTCAGTGGCGGGGAGGCGCTGCCCCGGGCCCTGGCCGACGCCCTGACGGAGCCGGGCACACGCCTGTGGAACCTCTACGGCCCGACCGAGACCACCGTCTACTCGACGGGGGCCGAGGTCGAGGCGGGGTCCTCCGCGCCGCCGGACCTCGGCCCGGCCGTCGCCGGCAGTCGGGTGTACGTGCTGGACCGGTGGCTGCGGCCGGTGCCGCCGGGCGTGGTCGGTGAGGTCTGCATCGGCGGGGCGGGGGTCGGCCGGGGCTACGTCGGCGCGCCGGGCTGGACCGCCGGGCGGTTCGTGCCCGACCCGTTCACCCCGGGCGGCCGGCTCTACCGCAGCGGGGACCTGGGGCGGTGGCTGCCCAGCGGGCGCATCGAGCCGCTGGGGCGGGCCGACCGGCAGGTGAAGGTGCGCGGTTTCCGGGTCGAGACGGCGGAGGTGGAGGCGGTGCTGCGCGGCCACCCGCAGGTCCGCGACGCCGTCGTGACGGCCACGTCCGACGTGGACCACGACGGGGTGCGGCTGGTCGGGTACGTGGTCACCGACCCGCCCGCGACCGACCCGCCGGCCGGGCTGGCCGAGTACGCGCGCCGGTTCCTGCCCGCGCACATGGTGCCTGCGGTCCTCGTGGCGCTGCCCGAGGTGCCCCGGACCTCGCGCGGCAAGCTGGACCTGCGCGCCCTGCCGGTGCCGGCGAGGGGTGCCGGCCTCGGCGGGGCGCCGGTGGCTCCGCGTACCCCGCTGGAGCGGGAGTTGGCGGCGCTGGTGGCCGACCTGCTGGGCCTGCCCGGCCCGGTCGGGGTCGCCGACAACTTCTTCGTCCTGGGCGGGCACTCCGTGAAGGCCACCCAGCTGATGGCCCGGATCTGGACGGCGTACGGGATCGACCTGCCGGTCCGGACGCTCTTCGACGACCCGACCGTGGCCGGGCTGGCCGCGGCGGTCAGCGCCGCCGGGGCGGCGACCGCCAAGGGTGCCGGCGCGGCGGGCACCGGCGGCGCGGGATACCTCGACACGTTGACCGACGACGACGTCGACGACCTCCTCGCCAGCATGGACCGGCCCTCGGGGTGGGACGGATGAGCGGGCCTGCGGAGCCGCCGGCCTGGCTGGCGGCGATGCTCGCCGCGCTTGCCGAGAGCCACGACCCGGCCACCGCGCCGCACTGGCGGCGGCGGGTGGACGTCGAACTCGACCGGCTCGCCGGCCGGGTGCCGTTCCGGGTGGTGTACGACTGGCACGCGCGCGTCCTCGCCCCGGCGCCCGGCGGCGACGCCGGCCGGCTGGTGCACGACCTGCACCGACGGGCGCTCACCGGCGACCGGGCCGGGGCGCACGAGTGGCGCGACGCCCTCCGGCCCGCCCTGCGCGAGCTGTACCGGGCCGCCTACCCGTACGCCGAGGCCCGGGCGGTCGCGCACGCCAACGCCCACGCCTACGCGACCGCCAACGGCTACGGCCCGGACGAGGTCGCCGGGTTCGCCGCGCACTACGCCGACCTCAGCACCGGGGCCAACGCGGCGGCGTTCGCCGACGCCAACGCCCTCGCCGTCGCCGACGCGCTGGCGCAGGCCCTGGCGCGGGCCGACGCCGCGGCGTACGCCGAGGCGTACCCGGCCGCCCTGGCGCGCGCGTACGCCCTGGCGGCAGCGAACCGGGCCGGCGGGGCGGGCGCGACGCGCGTGCTCCGGGCGGCGTACGGACGGCTGGGCGGGGCGCTGGCCGAAAGTCTGCGCGACGTGTCGGATTGAGGCCCCCGGACCCGTCCGTCGGCCCCTGGTCTCGGCCCGGTGACTCATCTACTGTGGATCCACTTCGGCCGATGTCGGGCGGCGCGGCGGACCAGCGGGGACTTGAGGGGGAACACTTGCCGGACGACAACCCGATCCGTTTCCCGGCCCCTCGTCGCGTCCCACCGGCACCACCATCCGCCGAGGTCGAGCGCCTGCCGGACCGGTCCGGCCCCCTGCCGCTCTCCTTCGCGCAGCGGCGGCTGTGGTTCCTGGAGCGGCTCGGCCGGGTCGGCCACGCCTACCACATGCCCCTCGCCCTCCAGCTCGACGGCCGGCTCGACCGGGACGCGCTGCGGGCGGCCCTGGACGCCCTGGTGGACCGGCACGAGGTCCTGCGTACCCGCATCGTGGCCGACGGCGCGGAGGCCGCCCAACGCGTCGACCCGCCCGGGGGCGGGTTCCCGCTGCGGTTCGAGGACCTGACCGGGCACGCCGATCCCGACGTCGCCCTGGCCGGCCTCCAGCAGGAGGAGAGCACCGCCCCGTTCGACCTGGCGGCCGGCCCGCTGTTCCGGGGCCGCCTCGTCGCGCTCGCCCCCGACCGGCACGTGCTGCTGCTGACGATGCACCACATCGTCAGCGACGGCTGGTCGCTGGGGATCCTGACCCGCGAGTTGGGGGTGTTGTACGCGGCGTCGCACGAGGGCCGGCCCGACCCGCTGCCGCCCCTGCCCGTGCAGTACGCCGACTACGCCGCCTGGCAACACCAATGGCTCACCGACGGCACCCTGCAACGCCAGGAAACCCACTGGCGCAACACCCTCACCGACGCACCCACCCTGCTCGACCTACCCACCGACCGACCCCGACCCGCCGAACAGGACCACCACGGCGCCCACCTGCCCATCACCATCGACACCGACCTCACCACCGCCCTCAAGACCCTCACCACCCACCACGGCGGCACCCTCTACATGACCCTGCTCACCGCCTGGGCCATCGTCCTGTCCCGCCTCACCGGCCACCACGACCTCATCATCGGCACCCCCACCGCCAACCGCCGCCGCGCCGAACTCGAAAACCTCATCGGCTTCTTCGTCAACACCCTCGCCCTGCGCATCGACCTCACCGGACGACCCACCACCACCGAGTTGCTGCACCGCGTCCGCGACCTCACCCTCACCACCCTCGACCACCAGGACCTCCCCTTCGAACACGTCGTCGAAGCCGTCAACCCCACCCGCAACCTCGCCCACACCCCCCTGTTCCAGGTCATGTTCGCCTGGCAGAACAACGAGGACGTGGACCTGGACCTGCCCGGTGTCGAGGTGACCGCGCTGCGCAGCCCGTGGACGAGCGCCAAGTTCGACCTCACCCTCTCGCTGGCCGAGCACGACGGGCGCATCACCGGCAGCCTCGAGTACGCCACCGCACTGTTCGACACCGCCACCGCCCAGCGCCACGTCCACTACCTGCACCACGTCCTCACCCAACTCGTCGCCCACCCCGACCAGCCGATCGACCGGCTGAGCCTGCTCGACGAGCGGGACCGCCGCGAACTCCTCGCGGCGTGGGGCGACGCGACCCCGTACCCCGTCGAGGGGACGATCCCCGCGTTGTTCGCGCAGCGGGTCGCGGCGGCCCCGGACGCGGTGGCGGTCACCTTCGAGGGCACCTCACTCACCTACCGCGACCTCGACGCGCGCGCCAACCGGCTCGCCCACCACCTTCTTGCGTACGGCGTCGGTCCCGACGTCCTCGTCGCGGTCTGCCTGGAACGCTCGCCCGAGCTGGTCGTGGCGCTGCTGGCGGTCCTCAAGGCCGGCGGCGCGTACGTCCCGCTCGACCCGACCCATCCCGCCGAACGCCTCGGCGAGCTGCTGGCCGACGGCGCCCCGGTCGCCGTCCTCACCCACGCCGCCACCCGCGCCACCCTCGACGGCCTGACCACCGCACCCGTGATCGACCTCGACACCGCCGACGTGGCCGAGCACCCCACCACCAGCCCCGACCCCGGTACCCGACCCGGGCACCTCGCCTACGTCATCCACACCTCCGGCTCCACCGGCCGGCCCAAGGGCGTCATGGTCGAGCACGCCAACGTGGTGCGGCTCTTCTCCGCCACGGCGGGGTGGTTCGGCTTCGGTCCGGACGACGTGTGGTGCCTCTTCCACTCCTTCGCGTTCGACTTCTCCGTCTGGGAGATGTGGGGCGCGCTGCTGCACGGCGGCCGGCTGGTGATCGTCCCCCGGCTGACCAGCCGCTCCCCCGCCGAGTTCCACCGGCTGCTGTGCGACGAGGGCGTGACCGTCCTCAACCAGACCCCCAGCGCGTTCCGCAGCCTGATCGCCGCGCAGGCCGACAGCGCGCGGGCGCACCGGCTGCGCACGGTGGTCTTCGGCGGCGAGGCGCTGGACCCGACGATGCTGCGGCCGTGGTACGCGGACGCGCGCAACGGCCGCACCGAGCTGGTCAACATGTACGGCATCACCGAGACCACGGTGCACGTGACCCACCGGCCGTTGAGCCCGGCCGACGCCGAACGGCCGGGCGTGTCCCCGATCGGGCGGCCCCTCGCCGACCTGCGTCTCTACGTGCTCGACGGGCGGGGGGAGCCGGTGCCGCCCGGCGTCGTCGGTGAGCTGCACGTCGGCGGCGCGGGGGTCGCCCGCGGCTACCTCAACCGTCCCGGGCTGACCGCGCAACGCTTCCGGCCCAGCCCGTTCGTGGCGGGCGACCGGCTCTACGCCACCGGTGACCTCGTCCGCCACCGCGCCGACGGGGGCCTCGACTACCTGGGCCGCAACGACTCCCAGGTGCAGCTGCGCGGCTACCGCGTCGAGCTGGGCGAGGTCGAGGTCCAGCTCGCCGCCTGTCCCGGCGTACGCGACGCGGTGGTGACGGTCACCACCGACGCCGCCGGCGAGCCGCGCCTCGTCGGCTACTACACCGCGTCCGTACGCCGGCTGACGGCCGAGTCGCTGCGCACCCGGCTGGCCGCCGTCCTGCCGGAGCACATGGTCCCGGCCGCGTACGTGCGGGTCGCCGAGTGGCCGCTGACGCCCAACGGCAAGCTCGACCACCGGGCGCTGCCCGCGCCGGACGGGTCGGCCTTCGCCACCCGGCACTACGCCGAGCCGGTCGGTGCGACGGAGACCACCCTCGCCGCCATCTGGGCCGAGGTGCTCGGCGTCGAGCGGGTCGGTCGGCACGACAACTTCTTCGCGCTGGGCGGGCACTCGCTGCTGGCCCTGCGGGTGCTGGAACGGATGCGCCGCCAGGGCCTGTCCGCCGACGTACGCGCGCTCTTCGCCTCCCCGGTCCTGGCCGACCTGGCCGCCGCCGTGGGTGCCGACGCGGACCGGGCCGACGCGCCCCCGGAGCCGATCCCGGCCGACTGCGAGCGGATCACCCCGGAGCTGCTGCCGCTGGTGCAGCTGAGCCAGCCGGAGATCGACGCGGTCATCGCCACGGTCCCCGGCGGGACGCCGAACGTGCAGGACATCTACCCCCTGGCGCCGGTGCAGGAGGGGATGCTCTTCCACCACCTGATGGCCCGCGACCGCGACCCCTACCTGGTCACCACGGTCCTGCGCTTCGCCGACCGGGACCGGTTGGACCGCTACCGCGCCGCGCTGGAGGCGGTGATCGCCCGGCACGACGTGCTGCGTACCGCGGTGGTGTGGCACGGGATCAACGAGCCGGTGCAGGTGGTGTGGCGCCGGGCGCCCCTGCCGGTGGAGGAGGTCCCGCTCGACGCGGCGGGCGACGACCCGCTGCGGCAGCTCCGCGAGCACGTCGACCGGCGGTACGGCCGCCTGCCCCTCGACCGGGCTCCCCTGCTGCGGCTGCTGGTCGGGCGGGACCCGCGCGACGGCGGGTGGCTGGTCGTGGAGCTGATCCACCACATCGTCGACGACAACACCTCGCTCAAGCAGCTGCGGGCCGAGGTCCGCGCGTACCTGGCCGGCGAGGGCGACCGGCTGCCGCCGCCGCTGCCCTTCCGCGACTTCGTGGCGCGCATCCGGCGCGGCGTCGACCGGGCCGAGCAGGAGAGCTTCTTCCGCCGGATGCTCTCCGACGTCGACAGCCCGACCGTGCCCTTCGGCCTGCGGGACATCCACGGCGACGGGCACACCATGCGCGACGCCCGGGTCTGGCTCGGTCCGGAGCTGGCGCGGCGGCTGCGGCAGCGGGCCCAGTCCCTCCAGGTCGGGGTGACCAGTCTCTTCCACGTCGCCTGGGGGCAGGTGCTGGCCCGGGCCGCCGGCCGCCGGGACGTGGTCTTCGGCACCGTGCTCTCCGGGCGGATGGACGCCGGCGCGGGCAGCGACCGCGTCCTCGGGCCCTTCCTGAACACCCTCCCGCTGCGGGTCACCGTCGACGCCACCGGCGCCACGGAGTGCGTGCTGCGCACCCACGAGGCGCTGACCGGGCTGATCCGCCACGAGCACGCGTCGCTGGCGCTGGCCCAGTCGTGCAGCGCGGTGGCGCCGCCGGCCCCCCTCTTCACCGCCCTGCTCAACTACCGGCACGCCGAGGTGCTCGCCGAGTCGGAGACGCCCGCGCCGACGCCCGACGCGGACGACCTGACCTACCTGGCCGCGCAGGAACGCGGCAACTACCCGCTCGCGCTGGACGTCGACGACCTGGGCGACGACGTCGTGCTGACCGTCGCCGCCGCGGCCGGGGTGGCGCCCGAGAAGGTCTGCGCGATGGTCGAACGGGCGCTGGAGACGCTCGCCGACGCCCTGGAGCGCACGCCCGACGCGGCGGTGGGCGGGCTCGACGTGCTGCCCGCCGCCGAGCGGCGCCGGCTGGTCGAGGACGGCAACGACGCCACGGTGGCGTACCCGCCGGGCCGCCTGGTGCACCACCTCGTCGAGGCCCAGGCGGCCCGCGACCCGCAGGCGGTGGCCCTCGTCGGCGACGACGTACGGCTCACCTACGGCGAGCTGAACGCGCGGGCCAACCGGTTGGCCCACCACCTGCGCACCCGGGGCGTCGGGCCGGACCGGATCGTGGCGATCTGCGTCGAGCGGTCACCGGACGCCGTGGTGGCGCTGCTGGCGGTCCTCAAGGCCGGTGGCGCCTACCTGCCGCTCGACCCGGCGTACCCGCCCGAGCGGCTCGCCGCCATGCTGCGCGACAGCGCGCCGGTGGCGGCGCTGACCCACGGCCCGGCCCGCGAGCGGTTGCACGCCGCGCTGGCCGGGCTCGACACCCCGGTGCTCGACCTGGACCTCGACGCGGCGGCGTGGGCGCCGCTGCCGGCGACCGACCCCGTCATCGACGGGTTGGGCGCGCACCATCTGGCGTACGTCATCTACACGTCCGGCACCTCCGGCACCGCCAACGGGGTGCTGGTCGAGCACCGGCAGCTCGTGGCCGTCGCCGCCGCCTGGGAACGCCTGCTCGACCTGCGCCCCGGGCTGGTGCACCTGCAGATGGCGAGCTTCTCGTTCGACGTCTTCACCGCCGACGTGGTGCGGGCGCTCGGCTTCGGCGGGCGGCTGGTGATCTGCCCGCGTCCGCTGCTGCTGGACAGCGCCGGTCTGTACGAGCTGCTGGGCCGCCACGACGTGGACTTCGCCGACTTCGTACCGGCCGTGCTCAACCCGCTGCTGGAGCACCTGGAGTCCACCGGCGGGAGCCTCGCCGGGCTGGAGACGGTGGTCTGCGGCTCGGACGCCTGGAGCGCCGCCGACGCCGCCCGGCTGCGCGCCCGGTGCGGGCAGCGGGTGCGGATCGTCAACGCGTACGGCGTGACCGAGGCGGCCGTCGACAGCACCTGCCACCTGCTGCCGACCGACGATCTCGCCGAGGCGACCTGCCTGCCGATCGGCCGGCCGCTGCCCAACGTGCGGGTCTACCTGCTGGACGGCGAGGGCGAGCCGGTGCCGGACGGGGTGGTCGGCGAGATCCACATCGGTGGCGCGGGCGTGGCGCGCGGCTACCTGAACCGGCCCGGCCTGACCGCGCAGCGCTTCCGCCCCAGCCCGTTCGTGCCGGGCGAGCGGCTCTACCGCACCGGGGACCTGGGTCGTCGCCTGCCGGGCGGGGAACTGGAGTTCCTGGGCCGCGACGACTTCCAGGTGAAGATCCGGGGCTTCCGCGTCGAGCTGGGCGAGATCGAGTCCCGGCTCGCCGCCGTCGAGGGCGTACGGGAGGCGGTCGTCGTGGCGCGCCCGGACGCCGTCGGCCACCAGCGGCTCGTCGCGTACGTGCTGGGCGGGGCGGGCGAGGCGCCGGACGCCGCGCGGCTGCGGGACCGGCTCGCCGCCCAACTGCCGGAGCACATGGTGCCGTCGGCGTACGTCCGGCTGGCCGCATGGCCGCTGACGCCCAACGGCAAGCTCGACCGGGCGGCGCTGCCGGCGCCGGACGGGGAGGCCTTCGGCCGGCGCGGGCACGTCGAGCCGGTCGGCCTGCTGGAGACCATGGTGGCGGGCGTCTGGGCCGAGGTGCTGGGCGTCGAACGGGTCGGCCGGCACGACGACTTCTTCGCCCTGGGCGGCCATTCGCTGCTGGCCATGCGGCTGGTCTCCCGGCTCCGGCAGGTGCTGGGGCGGGAGGTCTCGCCGGCGGCGCTCTTCGCGGCGCCGGTCCTGAGCGCCTTCGTCGCCCGGCTGACGCCGGACGGCCGCGACGTGCTGCCCCCGATCCGCCCGGTCGACCGGGACGGCGCGCTGGAGCTCTCCTTCGCGCAGCGGCGGCTGTGGTTCCTGGAGCGGCTCGGCGGCCTCGGCCACACCTACCACATGCCGCTGGCCCTGGAGCTGGCCGGCTGGCTCGACCACGACGCGCTGCGGTCGGCCCTGGACTCCCTCGTCGACCGGCACGAGGCCCTGCGCAGCCGCATCGTCCCCGCCGGCTCCGACGTGCACCAGCACGTCGACCCGCCCGGGGCCGGCTTCACCCTGCACACGCACGACCTGACCGGCGCGCCCGACGCCGCCGCCCGGCTGGCCGGGCTCCAGGACGAGGAGTTCACGGCCCCGTTCGACCTGACCACCGGTCCCCTGATCCGGGGCCGCCTGGTCACCCTCGCCCCGGACCGGCACGTCCTGCTCGTCACGATGCACCACGTCGTCTCCGACGGCTGGTCGATCGGCGTCCTGACCCGCGAGTTGGGGGTGTTGTACGCGGCGTCGCACGAGGGCCGGCCCGACCCGCTGCCGCCCCTGCCCGTGCAGTACGCCGACTACGCCGCCTGGCAACACCAATGGCTCACCGACGGCACCCTGCAACGCCAGGAAACCCACTGGCGCAACACCCTCACCGACGCACCCACCCTGCTCGACCTACCCACCGACCGACCCCGACCCGCCGAACAGGACCACCACGGCGCCCACCTGCCCATCACCATCGACACCGACCTCACCACCGCCCTCAAGACCCTCACCACCCACCACGGCGGCACCCTCTACATGACCCTGCTCACCGCCTGGGCCATCGTCCTGTCCCGCCTCACCGGCCACCACGACCTCATCATCGGCACCCCCACCGCCAACCGCCGCCGCGCCGAACTCGAAAACCTCATCGGCTTCTTCGTCAACACCCTCGCCCTGCGCATCGACCTCACCGGACGACCCACCACCACCGAGTTGCTGCACCGCGTCCGCGACCTCACCCTCACCACCCTCGACCACCAGGACCTCCCCTTCGAACACGTCGTCGAAGCCGTCAACCCCACCCGCAACCTCGCCCACACCCCCCTGTTCCAGGTCATGTTCGCCTGGCAGAACACCGACGACGGCGAGTTGACCCTGCCGGGCCTGCGGGTCACCGCCCTGCCGCCGCCGCACACCACCGCCAAGTTCGACCTCACGCTCGCGCTGGCCGAGCACGACGGGCGCATCACCGGCAGCCTCGAGTACGCCACCGCACTGTTCGACACCGCCACCGCCCAGCGCCACATCCACTACCTGCACCACGTCCTCACCCAACTCGTCGCCCACCCCGACCAACCGATCGACCGGCTGTCCCTGCTCGACGAGCGGGACCGCGAGCAGGCGCTGCGGCAGGCCGCGCAGTCCCCGGTGGACAGGGGCGTCCTCGCCCGCCTGGCCGAGCGAGTCGCGGCGGCCCCCGACGCGGTGGCGCTCACCTTCGACGGCACCTCACTCACCTACCGCGACCTCGACGCGCGCGCCAACCGGCTCGCCCACCACCTGCGCGCGTACGGCGTCGGCCCCGACGCGCTCGTCGCGGTCTGCCTGCGCAGGTCGCCGGAGCTGATCGTCGCGCTGGTGGCCGTCGCCCGGGCTGGCGGCGCGTACCTGCCTCTGGACCCGGCGCATCCCGCCGAGCGCCTCGGTCACCTGCTGGCCGACGGCGCCCCGGTCGCCGTGCTCACCCACGCCGCCACCCTCGACGGCCTCGACGGCCTGACCACCGCACCCGTGATCGACCTCGACACCACCGACGTGGCCGAGCACCCCACCACCAGCCCCGACCCCGGTACCCGACCCGGGCACCTCGCCTACGTCATCCACACCTCCGGCTCCACCGGCCGGCCCAAGGGCGTGGCGCAGACCTGGCGGTGCCTGGACAACCTGATCGACTGGCAGCTGCGCTACGCAGCGCCGGGCAGCCCGACGCCGCACCGGGTGCTCCAGTTCGCCTCGATCGGCTTCGACGTCTCCGCCCAGGAGATCTGGAGCACCCTCTGCCAGGGCGGCACGCTGGTGCTGATCGGCGAGGAGCGCACCCGCGACCTCGGCCAGCTGCGCCACGTCCTCGCCGAGCAGGGCGTACGGCGGGCGTTCCTGCCGGCCGCCGTGCTGCACCAGATGGCGGGCCTCACGGGAGCCGTCGCCCCGCTCGGGCCCGGCTGCGAGATCGTCACCGCCGGCGAGGCGCTGCGGGTCGACGACGACCTGCGCGCCCTGGTCACGGGGCTGGGCGGCCGGTACCTCTACAACCAGTACGGCCCGACGGAGACGCACGTGGTCAGCCAGTTCGCGCTGGCCACCGCGACGGCGGACGACTGGCCGGCGCTGCCGCCGATCGGCCGGCCGATCGCCAACGCCCGGCTCTACGTGCTCGACGAGCGGTGCGAACCGGTACCGGCGGGCGTGCTCGGCGAGCTCTACATCGGCGGGTCCGGCCTGGCGCGGGGCTACCTCAATCGCCCGGCGGCGACCGCCGAGCGGTTCGTGCCCGACCCGTTCGCCGGGCCCGGCGAGCGGATGTACCGCAGCGGGGACCTGGTCCGCCGCCGGGCCGACGGCACCATCGAGTTCGTCGGGCGCGCCGACGACCAGGTCAAGGTACGCGGCTTCCGGGTCGAGCCGGGCGAGGTGGAGAACGCCCTGCGGCACGTCCCGGGCGTCCGCGAGGCCGCCGTGCTGCTGCGCGAGGACGTCCCCGGCGACCCGCACCTGGTCGGCTACCTGGCCGGCGACGTCACCGCCGAGGTGGCCCGCGAGCAGCTGCGGCGCCGGCTGCCCGAGCACCTGGTGCCAACCCGCTGGGTGGTGCTCGACCGCCTGCCGCTGACCCCCAACGGCAAGCTCGACCGGCGGGCCCTGCGCGCGCCCGATCAGGCCGACGTCGCCACCGCCTACGTCGCGCCCCGCGACGAGCGGGAGGCCCGGATGGCCGCCATCTGGGCCGAGGTGCTGCGCCGCGACCGGGTCGGCGCCCTCGACGACTTCTTCGCGCTGGGCGGCCACTCGCTCCTGGCGACCCGGCTCGTGCACGCCATCAACGAGCGGATGTCGGCGCGACTGTCGCTGCGTACCCTCTTCCGCCGGCCCGTCCTGGCCGACCTGGCGGCCGAACTGGCGGGCCCCGGCGCTCCCGCCGTCGACGCCCTCCCGCCCCTCGTCGCCGACCCCGACGCCCGACACCAGCCGTTCCCGCTCACCGACATCCAGGAGGCCTACTGGGTGGGGCGCGGGTCGACCATCGAACTCGGCGGGGTCGGCGCGCACGGCTACAGCGAGCTGCGGCTGCGCGACTTCGACGAGGAGCGCTTCACCCGCGCGCTGCACCGGCTGATCGACCGCCACGACATGCTCCGCGCGGTCTTCCACGACGGCGTGCAGCGCGTCCTGCCGAGCGTGCCGCGCTACGCGATGGCCCGGCAGGACCTGCGCGGGCTCGACCCGGACACCACTGCCCGCCGGCTGGGCGAGATCCGCGAGCGGATGTCCCACCAGGTGCTCGACGCCCGCCGCTGGCCCCTGTTCGAGTTCGCGGTGACGCTGCTCGACGGCGAGGCGCGCCTGCACGTCAGCACCGACGCGCTGATCCTCGACGCGGCCAGCGGGCAGATCCTCGAACACGAGCTGGCGGTGCTCTACGCGGACCCGGACGCCGACCTGCCGCCGCTCGCGGTGACCTTCCGCGACTACGTGCTGGCCGAGCGGGCCCTGCGGGGCACGCCGCGCTACGAGCGGGCGCTCGACTACTGGCGGGAGCGGGTCGCCACGCTGGCCCCCGCACCGCAGCTGCCGCTGGAACGGCAGCCGGAGAGCGTCGAACGACCGCGCTTCACCCGCTACGACGAGGTGCTGCCGGCGCAACGCTGGAGCCGGCTGAAGGCGGCCGCCGGCCGGCACCACGTGACCCCGTCGGTGCTGCTGGTCACCGCGTTCGCGCAGGTGCTGGCCCGGTGGAGCCGCCAGTCGCGGTTCACGCTGAGCCTGCCGCTGTTCAACCGGCTGCCGCTGCACCCCGGCATCAACGCGGTGATCGGCGACTTCACCTCGCTGGTGCTGCTGGAGGTCGACGTGGCCGCCGGGGTCGACTTCGCGACCCGGGCCCGTGCCGTGCAGGAGCAGCTCTGGCAGGACATCGACCACTCGGCCGTCAGCGGCGTACGGGTCAACCGCGAACTCGCCCGCGTCCGGGGCACCCGCCACGCGGCCCTGCCGGTCGTCTTCAACAGCACGCTGACCGAGGCCGCGCCCGACGTCGGCGACAGCGGCCTCGCGGCGGCGCTCGGCGGTGAGGTGGTGCACGGCATCACCCAGACCCCGCAGGTGTGGATCGACCACACGGTCCTGGAGGCCGGCGGGCGGCTGCACGTCAACTGGGACAGCATCGACGAACTCTTCCCGGCGGGCCTGGTCGCCGAGATGTTCGCGGCGTACCGGGAGCTGCTCGGGCGGCTGGAGGAGCCCGACGCCTGGCACACCACCCTCGACGGTCCGCTCGCCCCGCCGGTGCCGGCGGCCCCGCCGGCCAACCGTGGGCTCCTGCACGAGCTGGTCGACCGGCAGGCGCTGGCGACGCCCACCGCGCCCGCGGTGCTCGCCACCGACCGGCGGTTGGACCACGCCACGGTGCGCGTCGAGGCACGCCGGCTGGCCGGGCGGCTCCAGGAGCGGGGCGTACGGCCCGGCCAGCTCGTCGGGGTGCTGCTCGACCGGGGCTGGAAGCAGGTCGTCGCCACCCTCGCGGTGCTGCACGCCGGGGGCGCGTACCTGCCGCTCGACCCGGACTGGCCGGCCGAGCGGGTGGCCCGGGTGCTTGAGCGGGCCGGGGCGGGGCTGGTCCTGACCGGGTCGGACCGGGTGGCCCTGCCGGATGGCGTCGAGCGCCTGGTGGTGGACGAGACCACCGTCGGCCCGGGCGCCCCGGCGCTGCGACCGGTCGAGCGGGCGGAGACCGACCTCGCGTACGTGATCTACACGTCCGGGTCCACCGGCACGCCGAAGGGGGTGGCGATCGACCACCGCGGCGCGGTGAACACGCTCCTCGACGTCACCGCGCGCTTCGGTGTCGGTCCGGCCGACCGGGTCCTGGCCGTCAGCGCGCTCAGTTTCGATCTCTCCGTCTTCGACATCTTCGGCGCCCTCGCGGCCGGCGCGGCGGTCGTGACGCTGGACCCGGAGCTGGCCCGCGATCCGGCCCACTGGTCGGCCGTGGCGCACGCGCACCGGGTCAGCGTCTGGAACTCGGTGCCGGCGCTGGCCGGCATGCTGCTCGACCACGCCGACGCCGGTCACCCGCTGCCGGCGTCGCTGCGGGTGGCCATGCTCTCCGGGGACTGGATCCCGCTCGCCCTGCCCGACCGGCTGCGCAAGGCGCTGCCCGGGATCCGGGTCGAGAGCCTCGGCGGCGCCACCGAGGCGTCCATCTGGTCCATCCACCACCCGGTCGACGAGGTCGATCCGGCGTGGCGCAGCATCCCCTACGGCCGGGCGTTGGCCCACCAGGGGGTCCACGTGCTGGACGAGGCCCTGCGCCCCCGGCCGACCTGGGCCACCGGCGACCTCTACATCAGCGGCGTGGGGCTGGCGCGGTGCTACTGGCGCGACGAGGCGGCGACGGCCGCCAGCTTCGTCGTGCATCCGGTCACCGGCGAGCGGCTCTACCGCACCGGCGACCTGGGCCGGCTGCGCCCGGACGGCACGATCGAGTTCCTCGGCCGTGAGGACGGTCAGGTCAAGGTGAACGGCTACCGCATCGAGCTGGGCGAGATCGAGGCGGCGTTGGAGGGCCACCCGGGCGTACGGGCCGCCGCGCTGCGGCTGCTCGGTCAGGCGCAGGGCGAGAAGCGGCTCGCCGCGTACGTGGTGCCCGACGCAGCCGTGCCCGAGCCGGCCGCCCTGGTGGCGTACCTGGAGCGGCGGCTGCCGGCGTACATGGTGCCGACGTCGTTCACCGTCCTCGACGCCCTGCCGCTGTCGGCCAACGGCAAGGTCGACCGCGCCCTGCTGCCCGACCCGAAGCCGTCGGCGGAGGCCGCCGCCGAGGCGCTGGTGCTCACCGATCCGGCCGAGAAACGGCTGGTGGAGATCGTGGCCGAGATCCTCGACCTGCCCGTCGTCGCGCCCGACGCCAACCTGCTGCTGCTCGGCGCCACCTCGATCGACATCGTGCGGATCGCGAACGCCCTCTCCGGCGAGTTGGGCTTCCGGCCGAAGCTGGCCCGGCTGATGCGTCAGCCGACCCTCGGCGACCTGCTGCGGATGTTCCGGGAACACGCCGCCGAACGGGCCGTCGTCGCGACCGCGCAGCGGGCCGCCACGCTGGTCGAGGACCCGGCGGCCCGGGCCGCGTTCACGGCCGACGGGCGGGGCCGGCGCGACTTCGCGTCCGACACCCCGGCGGTCGCGCTGACCGCGCCGGCCGGCCCGGCGTACGACCGCCGCTACACCGACCACCGCTCGGTGCGCCGCTTCGCCGCGGACCCGCTGCCGGCCGGGGCGCTCGGCCACCTGCTGGCCGTCCTCGCCGCGCGGGAGGACGACGGCCGGGCCAGGTTCCAGTACGGCTCCGCCGGCGGCACCTACGCCGTGCAGACGTACGTCCTGGTCAAGGCGGGACGCATCGACGGGGTGCCGGGCGGGGCGTACTACCACGACCCGGCGGCGCACCGGCTGCTGGCGCTCGGTCGCGACCGCGAGCTGAGCCCCGAAGCCTTCGACTACTTCGTCAACCGTCCGGTCTTCGAGGCCGCCGCGTTCGCGCTGTTCCTGGTGGCGCAGCGCGCGGCCATCGAGCCCCTCTACCAGGAGCAGAGTGCGACGTTCACCGCGATCGAGGCGGGCGAGATGGCCCAGCTGCTGACGATGGCCGCCCCCGGCAACGGCCTCGGCCTGTGCGGGATCGGCGCACTGGACACGACGCAGCTGGCCGCCCTGTTCGACCTCGAACCCTCACACCGGCTGGTCTACGCGCTGGTCGGGGGCGGCCGGGTGGACACGCCGGCGCCCGACGCCCCGGCCACCGACACCATCACGGTGGAACTGTGAACGCCTACGAGCTGCTCGACACGCTCAACCGGCACGCGGTCGGGCTGCGCGTCGACGGCGACCGCCTGCGCCTCACGGGCTCCCGCGAGGTCCTCACGCCCGACCTGCTGGCCGACCTCAAGCTGCACAAGGAGGAGCTGGTCGCGATCCTGACCGGCGCCGACGCGGACACGATCCCCCGCCGGCCACGACCGGACGCGCCGGTGCCGGTCGCGTTCGCCCAACGGCAGCTCTGGTTCCTCGACCAGCTCTCCCCCGGCAACCCGTTCTACAACAACCCGGTCGCCTTCGACGTCGTGGGCGCGCTGGACGTGCCGGCGCTGGCCCGTGCCCTGACCGAGGTGGTCCGCCGGCACGAGGCGCTGCGTACCGTCTTCACCCTGGTCGACGAGGAGCCCTGCCAGGTGGTGCGGCCGGCCGGGCCGGTCGCCCTGCCGGTCACGGACCTCAGCGCGCTGCCGGCTCCGCAGCGGTCCCACCGCGCCGACGCCGCCGCCGAGGCCGAGGCGCGCGCACCCTTCGACCTGGCCACCGGTCCGCTGCTGCGTAGCGCCCTGCTCCGGTTGGCCCCCGACGAGCACCGCTGGCTGCTCACCGTGCACCACATGGTGGCCGACGGCTGGTCCGTCGGCATCCTCATCGGCGAGGTCACCGCGCTCTACGGCGCGTACGCGCGCGGTGGGGCCGCCGCCGCCCTGGCCGAGCTGCCCGTGCAGTACGCGGACTACGCGCTGTGGCAGCGCCGGCAGCTCGGCGGTGGCGAACTGGAGCGCCAGCTCGGCTACTGGACGCGGACGCTGGCCGGGGCGCCCGCACTGCTGTCCCTGCCGACCGACCGGCCCCGGCCGGTGGTGCAGCGCTACCGGGGCGAGACCCACGGCACGACGGTGGACGCGGCGGTGCTGCACGGGCTGCGGGAGGTGGGGCGGGCCGGCGACGCGACGCTGTTCATGACGCTCATGGCGACCCTGTCGGTGCTGCTGTGGCGCCACAGCGGGCAGGACGACGTCTGCGTCGGCACCCCGTTCGCCAACCGCAACCACCGCGACGTGGAGGGCCTGATCGGCCACTTCGTGAACACGGTGGTCATCCGCAACCGGCTGGACCCGGAGCAGCCCTTCGCGGCGCTGCTGGCCGACGTCCGCCGGCACCTGCTCGACGCGTACGCCCATCCCGACCTGCCGTTCGAGCAGCTCGTGGACGCGCTCAACCCGGAACGGCACACCAGCTACTCGCCGCTGTTCCAGGTGATGCTGGTGCTGCAGAACATCCCGCGCGGCCGGCTGGAGCTGCCGGGCCTGACGCTGCGGCCCCTGTCGAGCAGCACCGGCGCGGCGAAGTTCGACCTGTCGGTCGAGGTGATGGAGCACGCCGACGAGCTGCACGTCATCTTCGAGTACAACACCGACCTCTTCGACGCCGCGACCGTCGCCCGGCTGGCCGGGCACTTCGTCCGCCTGCTCGCCCAGGTGGCGGCCGACCCGTCGACGCCGGTCGGCGCGTTGCGGCTGCTCGGTGCGGACGAGCGGCACCGCCTGCTGGTCGAGTACAACCGCACGGCGCGGCCGCTCGCCGGCCCGGCGGACCTGGTGGCGCGCGTCGCGGCGCAGGCGCGGCGGCGCCCCGGCTCACTCGCCGTGGTCGACGGGGACGAGCGGCTGGACCACGCCACGCTCCAGCAGCGGGCCAACCGCCTGGCGCACGCGTTGATCGCCCGGGGCGTACGCCCCGACCAGGTGGTCGGCCTGCACGCGTCGCGCTCGGCGGGGCTGATCGTCGCCATCCTGGGCGTGCTCAAGGCCGGGGCCGCCTACCTGCCGCTGGACCCGGCCCTGCCGCCGGAGCGGCTCGCCGGCATGGTCGCCGACGCCGCGCCGGCGCTGGTGCTCGGCGAGGGTGACCTGGCCGCCGTCGAGGCCGAGGGGCGTCACGACGGCCCGCCCGACGTCGTCGTGCACCCCGCCAACCTGGCCTACGTGATCTACACGTCGGGTTCGACCGGCCGGCCCAAGGGCGTCGCGGTCACGCACGGCGCGGTGGCGAACCTGCTCGACGACTGGGTGTCGCGCCTCGGCGCCGCCGAGGGGGAGGCGGCGGCGCTCTGGTCGAGCGTCGGCTTCGACGTCTCGGTGCAGGAGATCTTCCTGCCGCTGACCACGGGCGGGGTCCTGCACCTCGTACCGGAGCAGGTGCGCGTCGACCCGGCGGCCCTGATGGGCTGGCTGCGCGAGCACCGCGTCGTGCAGGCCTACCTGCCGCCGGCCTTCGTCCGCTGGCTCGACGAGGACCCGGCCGAGCGGCTGGCCGGGCTGGCGCTGCGCCAACTGCTCGTCGGGGTGGAACCCCTGCCGGAGCAGGGCCTGCACCGCATCCGGCAGGCCCTGCCCGGGCTGCGCGTCCGCAACGGGTACGGGCCGACCGAGACCACCGTCTACAGCACCGCGTACCCCGACCCGCAGCCGACGGCCCGGCAGTGCCCGATCGGCCGGCCGCTGGCCAACACCCGCGTCTACCTGCTCGACGAGCGGCGGGAGCCGGTGCCGGTCGGGGTGACCGGCGAGATCCACATCGGTGGCGCCGGTGTCGCCCGCGGCTACCTGGGCCGGCCGGCGGCGACCGCCGAGCGGTTCGTCCCCGACCCGTTCGTGCCCGGGGAACGGGTCTACCGCACCGGCGACCTGGCCCGCCTGCTGCCCGACGGGAACATCGAGTACCTGGGCCGCCGCGACGGCCAGGTCAAGGTCCGGGGCTTCCGCATCGAACTGGGCGAGATCGAGGCCGCGCTGCTGGACCGTCCCGACGTACGCGAGGCGGCGGTCCTGGTCGACTCCGACGCCGCCGGCGAGCCGAGGCTGGTCGCCGGCGTCGTCCGGGGCGGTGCGACGCCGCTGCTGGTCAGCGAGTGGCGCGAGGCGCTGTCGCGACGGCTGCCCGGCTACATGATCCCGTCGCTCTTCGTGGAGCTGCCGCGGCTGCCGCAGACGGCCAACGGCAAGCTCGACCGCGCCGAGGTGCTGCGGCTGGCCCGGGCCGGCGCGCCCTGGCAGGTCAACCTGGACAGCCCGCGCGACCAGATCGAGCTGACCCTCTACCAGATCTGGAAGCGCCTGCTGCTGCACCCGGACATCGGCATCGGCGACCGCTTCTTCGACGTGGGCGGCACCTCGATCTCGGCGATCAAGCTGGCCCACGCCATCGGCGAGGCGTTCGGCGAGACGCTGCCGGTCCACGAGATCATGCTGCACCCGACGATCGAGGCGCTCGGCGGCCGGCTGCGGCGGGGCGCGTCGGGCCGCCCGCCGAGCAACCTCATCGAGTTCCGGGCGGGCGACGGCGCCGGCCGGGTCATCTGCGTGCACCCGGCCGGCGGCACCGCGTTCTGCTACCTTTCGCTGGCCAAGGCGCTGCCGGAGTCACTCGGCGTGTACGGCGTCCAGTCGCCGGGGGTGAACCCGGGCGAGGAGTTCCTGCCCACGGTCGAGGCGATGGCCGAGGCGTACCTGGGGCAGGTCGCGCACCTGCTGGACGGGCCGGTGGTGCTCACCGGCCTCTCCTACGGCGGCCTGGTCGCGTACGAGATGGGACGCCGGCTGGCCCGCGCCGGGCACCCCGGGCTGAGCGTCGTCCTGCTCGACACCCTCGGCACCGACGACCCGGCCCACCGCGGCGCGATCGAACCGGTGGACATGGCCGAGTTCCGCGACAAGCTCGTCAAGTTCAACGGGATGTACCCGGGCATCGACGACGAGCAGATCGACCAGTACCACCGCGTCTACAACCACAACCGGTCCACCATGCGCGACTACCGGACCCCCGCGTCGCCGGCCCGGCTGGTGCTGTTGCAGGCCACCGCCGGGCGGGACGAGGGCTTCCTGCGGGAGGTACGCGCCTTCTGGCGCCGGCGCGGCGACGCCGACTTCCTGCTGGAGCAGGTGCACTGCGACCACTGGGACATCCTGGAGAGCGCGGTCGTGCTGCGGGTCGCCGCGCTGCTGCACCGCGAGATGGACCGGCTCCGCGACGCCCGACCGGCCGCGCCGGCCGTACGGGAGGCGTGATGGCGTCCGCCCCCGGCCTCGCCGCCTCGGTGCTCGCCCAGGCCCGGCGGACCCCGGACGCGGTCGCGGTCGTCGACGGCGACCGGCGCCTGAGCTACGCCGAACTGGACGGCGCCAGCGCCACGGTCGCCCGGTCCCTGCGCCGGGCCGGGGTCCACCCGGGTCAGGCGGTCGCGGTGCAGCTGCCGCGCGGCTGGCGGCTGGTCTGCGTCATGCTCGGCGTCCTGCGGCTCGGCGCGACCGTGGTGCCGCTGGACCGGCAGAGCCCGCCCGGTCGCCGGGACCACATGCTGCGCGACTCGGCCGCCGTGGCGGTCGTCCACGGCCCGGACGCGCCCGGCGACCTGCCCGACGGGATCCGGCCGCTGCCGGCGGCGGCGCTGCTGGCGGCCGACGCACCGACCGGGACGGACGGGCAGCCGGCGCCGCGGGCCGCGCCCGCGCCGGTCGCGTTCGTCTTCTACACCTCCGGCACCACGGGCCGACCCAAGGGTGTGGAGGTACGCGACGCGGGCGTCCTGCGGCTGGCCCGGCCCGGCTACCTCGCGCTGGCCCCGGCGGCCCGCTACGCGAGCCTCGCCAACCCGGCGTTCGACGCGATCAGCTTCGAGGTGTGGGTGCCGCTGCTGACCGGCGGCTGCTGCGTCGTGCTCGACGACGAGACGGTGGCGACGCCGCACCTGCTCGACGCCGCGCTGCGCCGGGAACGGATCGACACGCTCTTCATCACGGTGGCGCTGTTCAACGCGGTCGTCGACGAGCTGCCGCACTGCTTCGCCGACGTCGGTCAGGTGCTCATCGGCGGCGAGCAGCTCAACGCCCGGCTGATCCGCCGCTGGTACCGCGACAACCCGGCCAGCCGCACCCGGCTGCACAACGTCTACGGGCCCACCGAGGCGACCACGTTCGCCCTGTGCCACCCGATCCCCCGCGACTTCGACGCGGACGTGGTGCCGATCGGCCGGGTGCTGCCGGGCACCGACGCGCACCTGGTGGTCGACGGCGAGCGCCTCGCCGCGCCGGGCGAGGTCGCCGAGCTGTACCTCGGCGGCGCGGCGCTGGCGGCCGGCTACCGCAACCTGCCCGGCGAGACCGCCGCCCGCTTCGTCCGGCTGCCGTGGCTGGACGACACCGCCGGGCGCCACTACCGCACCGGCGACCTCGTGCGCGCCGACGCCGCCGGCCGCGTCGAGTACGTCGGTCGGGTCGACCGGCAGGTCAAGGTCCGGGGCTTCCGGGTCGAGCCCGGCGAGGTGGAGCGGCAGCTCCTCGCCCACCCGGGGGTCCGGCAGGCGTACGTGTGCACCCGGCGGGACCCGGCGCACGGGACGAACGAGCTGCTGGCGTACGTGGTGACGACCGCCGGCCTGTCGTACGCGGAGTTCGACCGGCACCTGGGCGAGACCCTGCCGCCGTACCTGCGCCCGCACCGGGTCCACCGCGTCGCGGCGCTGCCCCTGACCGCGAACGGCAAGGTGGACGCCGACGCGCTGCTGCGCCGCGACGACCCGCCCTGGCGCGACGGGCGCGACGACCCGCACCCACGCGACGGGCGCGACGGCCACGACGCCCCGCACCCACACGACGCGGGCCGCGCGGAGTGGCAGCGCACGGTGCTGGGGCTGGCCAGCGAGGTGCTGGGCGTGCCCGACCTGCGCCCGGAGGACGGGTGGATCGCCAGCGGCGGGGACTCGCTCAAGGCGCTGCGGCTGCGCTTCGCGATCCAGCGGCGCTGGGGCGTCGAGGTGCCGCAGGCGGTGGTGCTCGGCGGCGACCTCGCCGCGCTGGCCACGGCGATCGAGCAGGCCCGCGCCACGACCGGCTCGCCGTACCCGGTGCCGGCTGCCCCGGCCGGTGCCCGCTCCGCCCCGGCCACCTCCGAGCAGCAGCGGCTCTGGCTGTTGCAGCAACGCTCACCGGCGTCCACCGCCTACCACGTCGGGCTCGCCTTCGAGCTGCGCGGGCAGGTCGACGTGCCCGCGCTGCGGCAGGCGCTGCGCCGGGTGGTGGCACGGCACGCGGCGCTGCGGACCGCCTTCCGGGCCACCGCCGAGGGGCTGCGCCAGGAGGTGGGCGAGCCCTACGACCCGTGGCGCGAGCCCACCGCGCACGACGACGGCGACGCGGCCGCATGGCGCGAGCCGGGCGACGGCGGCGACGCGGCCGGGTGGCGCGAGCGCGCCCGCACCCTCTTCGCCGCACCCTTCGACCTCGGGCAGCCGCGCATGCTGCGGGCGTACTGGCTGCCCCGCGCCGGCGGCGGGGTGCTGCTGCTGCACCTGCACCACGTCGCGGTCGACGGCTGGTCGCTCGACGTGCTGTTCCGCGACCTGTCGGCCGGGTACGCGGCCGCGCTGCACGGGGCGGACGCGGACGAGGAGGAGCCCGCCGCGACCCCACTGGACTACGCCCGGTGGCAGGCCGACTGGTTCGCCCACCCGGCCTACCGGGCGCAGCGCGAGGCCCTGCGTGGCCACTACGCCGCCGTGGACGAGACAGCCGCGCCGCTGCGGCCGATCCGGCGACGCGGCGACGGCGGGGACCACCTGCTCCGGACCACGATCGTCCCGGCGCGCCGGGACGCGCTCGACCGGCTCGGCGCCGAGCTGGGACTGACCCGCTTCCCGCTGCTGCTGACGCTCTTCGGCTGGGCCGTGCACGGGGTGACCGGCCGCACCCGTCCGCGCGTCGCCAGCCCGGTGGCGAACCGACCCGTACGCGCCTTCGAGGCCAGCGTCGGGATGTTCGCCAACACGGTGCTGCTGCCCCTCACGCTCGCGCCCGCCGAGGAGTTGCGCGCGCAGCTGCGGCGGCAGGCCGACGCCGTACGCGCGGTGCTCGACGCCCAGGACGTGGCGCTCGCGCACGCCGTCGCCGACCACGACTTCGGCGCCGACGCGCCGCTGTTCGACTTCCTCTTCGTGCTCGACAACACCGACTTCTCCACGCTGGCGCTGCCCGGCTGCGCGTCCCGCCCGGTCTGGCTGGCCCCGACCGACGCCAAGTGCCCGCTCACCCTCTCCGTCGTCGAGCACGAGGCCGGCCTCGACTGCCTCTGGGAGTACGCCGACGAGCACTTCGACGCCGCCGACGTGGCCGCGGCGGCCGAGTTGTTCCGGCGCGGCCTGGAGGCGTTGACCGGCACCGGCACGCACACGCTGGCCGAGCTGGTGCGGCCGTACCGCCGTGGCCTGCCCGAGCCCGGCCGGGGCCCGCGTGCGCCCTTGGCCTGCCCCACGGTGGCCGAGGACTTCGCGCGGCGGGTGCGGGCGCAGCCGGCCGAGACGGCGCTGGTCGCCGGCGAGGTTCGCCTCAGCTACGCCGACCTCGACGCGTACGCCTCGGGGCTCGCCGCCGAACTGGTGCGGCACCAGCCGGCGTCGCCCGACGGCCCGCACCGCGTCGCCCTGTTCTTCGAGCCGTCGGTGGAGCACGTGGTGGCGCTGCTGGCGGCGGCCCGGCTCAACCTCACCGTCGTGCCGCTCGACCGGGCCTACCCGCCGGCGCTGCTGCGCCAGGTCCTGGGCCAGGTCGATCCGCTCTGCGTGCTGCTGGCGCCCGGCGACGAGCCCGCCCTCGACGCCATCGACGAGGGCGGCCACCCCCGCCTGCCGGTGGTCCTGTCCCGCTCGGCCGCGCCCGTCGCGCCGACGTACGCCGGCCGTCCGCTCTACACGCTGTTCACCTCGGGCTCGACCGGCACGCCCAAGGGCGTCCAGGTCGGCGACGCCCTGCTGGTCAACCTCCTGCGCTGGCAGGGCGAGGCCGGCGGCCTGGCGGGCGGGGCGGCGACCCTGCAGTTCTCCATGCTCTCCTTCGACGTCTCCTTCCAGGAGATCTTCGGCACGCTCTGCGGCGGCGGCACCCTGCACCTTCCCCGCCCCGGGCTCAGGCAGGACATGCCGGCCCTGCTGGAGCACCTCGACGCCGCCGGCGTCGAACGGATCTTCCTGCCGTACGTCGCCCTGCAACTGCTGGCCGAGCACGGGGTACGCCTCGGCCGGTACCCGTCGCGGCTGCGGGAGGTCGTCACCGCCGGCGAACAGCTCGTCTGCACCGACAGCATCCGCCGCTGGTTCGCCGGGCTGCCCGGCGCGCGCCTGTTCAACCACTACGGCCCGACCGAGACGCACGTGGTCAGCAGCCTCTGCCTCGACGGCGACCCGGCCACCTGGCCGACCCGGCCCGCCATCGGCCGGCCCGTGGCGAACACCTGGCTGCGGGTGGTGGACTCGGCCGACGAGGTGGTACCGCCGGACTGCCCCGGGCAGCTGCTGATCGGCGGGGAGCTGGTGTCGCCCTGCTACCTGGACGATCCGGCGCTCGACCGGGCCCGCTTCGTCGAGGTGCCCGGTCTCGGCTGGTTCTTCCGCAGCGGCGACCAGGCCCGCTTCGACCGCGACGGTCTGCTGCACTACCTGGGCCGCGACGACCAGCAGGTGAAGGTGAGCGGGCACCGGCTGGAGCTGGGGCAGGTCGAGGCGGCGCTGCTGACCCACCCGGCGGTCGTCAACGCCGTGGTGGTCCGTGACGACCCGCACCTGGTCGCCTGCCTGGAATTCCGGGCCGAGGCGCCGACCCCGCAGGAGCTGCACGCCCACCTCGCGGAGCTCCTGCCCGCGTACGTGCGGGTGGACCGGTTCCGGCGGCTGGCGCAGCTGCCGCGTACGGCCAGCGGGAAGCTGGACCGCCGCCGCGCCGCGAGCGCCCCGGGCGAGGACCTGCAACCGGCAGGCGCCGCGCCCGCACCGGTGATGTCGGCCCTGGAGGCGCGACTGGCCGCGCTCTTCGCGGAGGTCGTCGGGGCACCGGCCGATCCCGATCGACGCTTCTTCGACCAGGGCGCGGGCAGCCTCGACCTGATGCGCTTCCACCTACGCTGCGTCGCCGAGGGGCTGCCGCTGGGCATCCCCGACCTGTTCGAGCACGTCACCATCCGCCGCCTCGCCCGGTTCCTCGGCGACGAGCGGGCCGTCCCCGGCGTGCCGGAGTCGTGTCACCCGGCGGCGGACGAGCCGGCCCGCCGTACGGTCGGCGTGGTGGCGACCGGGCGGGACGAGACCGCCGCGGGCCCGGCGGACGAGCCGGTGGCCGTGGTGGGGATGGCCGTCCGGCTGCCCGGCGCCGACGACCTGGCCGCCTTCTGGGCCATGGTGGAGGCCGGCGACCGGGGCATCGAGCACTTCGCCGCCGCCGACGGCCTGGTCGGCGCACGCAGCCAACTCGCCGGGCCGCTCGGCTTCGACCCGGGGCACTTCGGCATCAGCCGGCAGGAGGCGCGGCTGATGGATCCGCAGCAGCGGCACCTGCTGATGAGCTGCGTCCAGGCGCTGGCGCACGCCGGCATCGCCGATCCCGCCGGACGGCGCGTCGGTCTGCTCGCCAGCTGCGGCGAGAACACCTACTTCCAGGCGATGCTGCGCGAGGCCGACCCGGCGCGGCTGCCGGACTCCTTCCAGCTGGCGCTGCACCACGAGAAGGACTTCCTCGCCACGAAGGTCGCCTACCACCTGCGCCTGACGGGGCCGGCGTTCACCGTGCAGGCGGCCTGCGCCAGCTCGCTGGTGGCGGTCCACGTCGCGGCCGGGCTGCTGCGTCAGGGCGACAGCGACGTGATGCTGGTCGGCGGCGTGCTGGTGGACCCGCTGCTCACCGCCGGCTACCGCTACCAGCCGCAGCACATCTTCTCCCCCGACGGGCACTGCCGGCCGTTCAGCGACGACGCCGCTGGCACCGTCGGCGCCAGCGGGGTGGGCGTCGTGGTGCTCAAGCCCCTGCGGCTGGCCCGGCGCGACGGCGACACCGTCTACGCGACGATCACCGGGTCGGCCGTCAACAACGACGGCGCGGAGAAGCTCGGCTTCGCCGCCCCCTCGGTGGCCGGTCAGCGCGAGGTGATCCGGGCCGCGCTGCGCCGCAGCGGGCGCGTCGGCGGCGACCTGGGCTACGTGGAGGCGCACGGCACCGGCACGGAGCTGGGCGACCCGGTGGAGGTGGCGGCGCTACGCCAGGCGTTCGACCTGGCCGAGTCCGGCCGTACCGCGCTGGCGTCGGTGAAGAGCCAGATCGGTCACCTCGGCGCGGCGGCGGGGGTGGTCGGCCTGGTGCGCGCCGTGCTGGCCGTGCACCACGGGCGAATCCCGCCGAACGTCGACTTCCGGCGCCTCAACCCCCGGCTTGGCCCCGATCCGACCCCGTTCCACATCCCCACGAAGGCCGGGCCCTGGCCGGTCGACCGGCCACGCGTGGCGGCGGTGAGCAGCTTCGGCATCGGCGGCACCAACGCCCACCTGGTCTGCGAGGCGGCCGAGCCGGCCGGCGCCGACCCGCCGCCGGACCCCGGCGTACCGGTGGTGGTGCTCGCCAGCGGCAGTGCCGCCGCCCTGCGCGCCGACGCCGACCGCGTCGCCGACTACCTGACGGCCCGGCCCGGGACGTACGGCCGGGTGCTGCGCCACCTCCAGGCCGGCCGCACGCCGGGCCGCTGGCGGGCGGCGGCCGTCTGCGCCGACGCGACCGCCGCCGTGGCCTGGCTGCGCACCGCGACCGCCGTCGAGGTCGCCCCCGTCGAGGCGGCACCCGTCGAGGCCACCGGCCCGGGCGGTACGCCACCGGCGGCCGACCTCGTCGCCGCCTGGCTGGCCGGCCGGCCGATCCGGTGGCCGGCCGGGCCGGCGCAGCCGCCCTGGGACTTCCCCCCGCCGGCGTTCGCGCTCGAGGACCACGAGTTCGCCCGCGCCGCCCCGCCGGCCGGGACGACATCACCTGGCGGGGAGCCGCTGCCAGCCGGGGCGACGTCACCGGTCGGGACCCCACTGCCGAGCGGGGCGGAGACGGTCGACCAGGGGTGGCCGGCGCGGCTGCCCGAGGCCGAGTGGTTGCACCAGCCGCACTGGGTGCGCTGGCGGCACGCGGGCGCCGACCCCGCCGCCCGCCGGCCGGGGATGCTCGTGATCATGGCCGCGGAGCCACCGTCGCCGGGCGCGCTGCACGCCTTCGCGGCATCCCACGCCCGGGTGGTGGTCGTCACCGCCGCCGACGGCTTCGCCCGGCTCGGGCCCGACAGCTACCGCGTGGACCCGGCCGACCCCGACTCGCTGGGCCGGCTGCTCGCCGCGCTGACCGGCACCGACGCGCCGGCCGGGACACCGCCGGACGCCGCCGGGCAGCACGGCAACGCGCAGAACGACCACGCGCTGGGCGGCATCGAGTGGTTGCACGCGCTGCCGCTGGCCGTCGACGGGGCGGTCGGCGCGGACACGCTCGCCCAGTCGTACCGGGCCTGCGTCGACGCCCCGGCGGCGCTGCTCGCGGCCGTCGCCGGGCTGCCGCGCCGGCCCCGCCTGCGCGCCTGGTGGCTGTCGCAGCAGGCGCAACCGGTCGACGGCGACGTCCGCCGGCCGGAGCTGGGCCTGCTGGCGGGGGCGTGCGAGGTCGTGCCCCAGGAGGGCGACGTCGACAGCCACTGGCTGGACCTGCCGGGCCCCGACGCCGCCGACTGGGCGCCGGCGCTCGCGGCGCTGCTGGCGCAGCGGACGCCACCACCCCGACGCCTCGCGCTGCGCGGGGGCTACTGGTGGGAGCAGGCGCTGCTGCCGGTGCGTCAACCGGCCGGGCCGGCAGCGCGTCCGCTGCCGGCCGGGCCGGCCCGGTACGTGGTCCTCGGCGGCACCGGCGGCATCGGGCGGAGCATCGCCGGCTGGCTGCTGGAGCAGGACGACGACTGCCGGGTGGTCCTGCTGGCCCGGCGCGGGCCGTCGCCGGCCCAACTGGTGCCCTGGGCCGACCGCGTCGACCTCGTCGAGGTGGACCTGGCCGAGGCCGACCCCGACGAGCTGGTGGCGCGGCTCGGCGCCCGACGGGTCGACGGGGTGGTCCACGCGGCGGGGATCGCGGCCGGCGGGCTGATCGGCCGGCGGGACGCGGCCGCGATGCGACGCGCCACGGCCGCCAGGGCCCACGGGGCGCTGCTCGTGGAGCGGCTGGTGGCGCACCACCGGCCGGCGTTCGTCGTCTACTGCTCGTCGATGTCGGCGCAGTTCGGCGGCGTCGGCCAGCTCGACTACGCCGCCACCAACGGAATGCTGGACGGCTTCGCCCGGCACCGGGCGGACGCCGCCGACACCACGCCGCGCGTCTGTATCGACTGGGACGTCTGGAGCGAGGTGGGCCTGGCCCGCGACGCCCTGCCCACCGACGCCCGGCACCGCGCACACCTGGCGGTCGGCCTCTCCGTCGACGAGGGACGCCGGATCTTCGCGCAGGCCCTGCGGCTGCGACTGCCGCAGCTGCTCGTCTGCACCACCGCGCTCGAGCGGGCGCCGGAGTTCTACGCGCCCCCGGCAGGCCCGCCGGCCCCGCCACCCGCCGCGCCGCCCCGCTCGGCCGCCGAGGAGATCGGCGGATGGCTGCGCGACTGGCTGGGCACCGACCGGCTCGACCCGGCCGCCTCCCTCTACGAGCAGGGAGCCGACTCGCTGCTGCTGCTGGACCTGATCGACCACGTCAAGGAGCACTTCGGCGTCGGCATCAGCCTGTCCCAGCTCAGCCACCGGGTGAGCCTGACCGAGGTGCTGGGGCTCCTCGGCGAGACGCCCCACCCCGCCGGGCCCACCGTGGCGGTGCAGGTGTGGCAGGCGGGCCGGGGGCGTACGGTGCTCTGCCTGGTCCATCCCGTCGGCGGCGACGTGCAGGCGTACCGGTCGCTGGTGTCGGCGCTCGACCCGGAGCTGACGGTCTGCGTCATCGCCGACCCCGCGCTGGCCCGGCCCGGCGAGCCGGCCTGGTCGGTCGCGGAGCGGGCCGCGCGCTACCACGCCGCCCTGCGGGAGCGCTTCCCCCGCGACGAGTGGCGCTGGCGGCTCGGCGGGTGGTCGTTCGGCGCCTGGGTGGCGCTCGGGATGGCGGCGCAGGCCGAGGCGGCGGGCCAGCCGGCGGAGGCGCTCTACCTGCTCGACCCGCCGCCGCCGGACGCCGCGCCGACCTTCCGGGCGTACGACGAGCAGCGGCTCGCGGCGCTCTTCGCCCACGAGCTGGGGGCGGCCGCCGGCACGCGGACCCCGGCGACGGCGTACGCGGACGCGTTGGCCCGCTGCTGCCGGGCCAACCTGGCGAGCATGGCGCAGCACACCCTGCCCCGGCTGGCCGCGACCCCCGGCCGGCTCTGGCTCGCCGGGCGCCCGACGGCCGGCCTGCCCGCGCTCGCCGACCCGCAGGAGCAGGCCCGACAGTGGCGGGCCCACCTCGCCGGGCTCGCCTGGCACCTGGTGGACACCACCCACTACGGCATCGTCGGGGTGCCGCACGTCCAAGCGGTGGCCGAGGCGATCAACGCGGCGGAGCCGACCACCGGCCGGACGGTGACGCCATGAACCCGTACCGGTCGCTGCCGCCGCGGTCGTTCTGGCGCACGGCGGTCGCCGAGCCGGAGATGCTGGCCATCGGGCAGGTGTGGACGCCGAAGTTCGGCATCGACCCCGACGAACCGATCCTCACCGCCGGTTCCTGCTTCGCCCGCCACCTGGGCCCCGCCCTGCTCGACGAGGGAATGAACTGGCGTGAGGCCGAACTGCCCCCGCCGGGGCTGACCGAGGCGGAGCGCCGCGCCCGCCACTACGGCGCCTTCTCCTTCCGTACCGGCACCATCTACACCGCCGCCACGCTGCGGCAGTGGCTGAGCTGGGCGCTGACGGACGACACCGGGCCCGACGAGGTGTGGCGCGACGGCGGGCGGTTCTTCGACCCGTACCGCCCGTCGGTCGAACCCGACGGCTACGACTCGACGGAGGCGGTCCTGGCCGCCCGCCGGTCCACCCTGGCCGCGATCCGCGGGGCGGTCGCCGGGGCGGGCTGTCTCATCTTCACCCTCGGCCTGACCGAGGCCTGGCACGACGCGGTCACCGGCACCGTCTACCCGGTCTGCCCGGGCACCGTGCGGGGCACCTTCGACGCCGGGCGGCACGCCTTCCACAACTTCACCGTGGCCGAGGTGCACCGGGACCTCGACGCGGCCGTCGCGCTGCTGCGCGCCGCCAACCCCCGGCTGCACGTCCTGCTGACGGTGTCGCCGGTGCCGCTCACCGCGACGGCGACCGGGGCGCACGCGCTGACCGCCACGACCTACTCCAAGTCCGTGCTGCGCGCGGCGGCGGGCCAGCTCGCCCAGGAACACGACCACGTCGACTACTTCCCCTCGTACGAGCTGATCACCGGCTTCCCGTTCCGGGGGGCCTTCTTCGCGCCGAACCTGCGCGACGTGACGCCGGCCGGGGTCGCCTTCGTCATGCGCCACTTCTTCGACGCCCTCGACCCCGACCGGTCGGCGGGTCCGACCGCCACGGCGTCCGACGCGCGCGCCGACGCCGCCGACGGAGGTGACCTCTACTGTGACGACGCCGTCCTCGACCGCTACCGCGCCGGCTAGGTTCCTGCTGCTGGGCGACTCGCACGCCGGGCCCGTCGCCCGCGCGGCGACCGCCGCCGGGGTGCCCTTCGTCGGCGGCCCGATCGGCTCCGGGCGCGACTTCAACGTCGGCTTCTTCGACGTACGCGACGAGGGCCTGGTGTTCCGCGACGCCGCCGCGCAGGAACGCCACCGGGGTTTCCTGGGCGAGCTGGGCGTGGCCGACCTCGGCCAGCTCACCGTTCCGTTGGTCTCGACGTTCGGTCTCAGCGCCCACTTCTTCGCCACCACGCAGAACTGGGCCATCTACCGGGCGGGCGACGGCGCCTTCCCGGCGGGTTTCCTCGCCGGGGGCCTCTTCGACGGCATCGTGCGGGCCATGGCCCGCGACGCGCTGGCCTTCTACCGTCACGCCCTCGACCTCGGGCTGCGCGTGCTCGCGGTGCTGCCGCCGCAGCGGGTGCCGGGGATGTCCGACCCGCAGGTCTTCATGGCGGCCCAGGAGACGATCCGCCGCGCGCTCGTCGCGCTCGGCGTGGAGATCGTGGATCTGCGGGTCCGGGTGACCGACGGCACGGGCCGGCAGCGGGCCGCGTTCTGCGAGCCGGACGACCCGATCCACGGCAACCTCGCCTTCGGCCGGCTGATCGTGGCCGACCTGCTGGCGCGGGGACTGTGACACCGAATCCAGGAGGGAACGAGTGGAAGAGCACGTCCTTGCCGCCGTCGAGCGGGCGACGACCCGCCCGCCGGAGCGCTACGACACCATCACCGTCCGGCCGATCTCGCCGGTCATCGGCGCGGAGGTCTCCGGCCTCGACCTCGCCACCGAACTGTCGGACGCGCAGTTGGCCGAGGTCCGGCGCGCCTTCCTCGCCCACCACGTGCTGGTCTTCCGCGACCAGGTGCTCTCCGCCGAGGACCACAAGCGCTTCGCCGGGCACTTCGGCGAGCTGCGCCGCCAGCCCCTCGCCGACCTCGACGGCGGCGACCCCGCCATCCTCGAGATCAGCGCCGGCCGGGACTCGCGGTTCGTGGCTGGCGAGGACTGGCACACCGACGGCACCGCCGAGGCCGAGCCGTCGCTGGGCTCGATGCTCTACGTCACCAGGACACCGGAGATCGGCGTCGGTGGCGACACCCTCTGGGCGAACATGCACCTGGCGTACGAGATGCTCTCCCCGCCGATGCGGGCCTTCCTCGACGGCCTGACCGCGATCCACGACGGCCTCATCCCCTGGCAGGGTCACACCCCGCCGCCGGAGTACGTGGTGCCGAAGAGCGAGCATCCGGTCGTCGTACGCCATCCGGAGACCGGCCGCCGGCTGCTCTTCGTCAACGCCGGCTTCACCTCGCACATCGTGCAGCTGTCCCGGGTGGAGAGCCGGGCCCTGCTGGACATGCTCTTCGACTGGGTCGCCCAGCAGCCGATCCTGAGCTGCCGGGTGCGCTGGACGCCGAACACGCTGGTGTTCTGGGACAACCGCTGCACCCAGCACCATGCCGTGTGGGACTACTACCCGCACTCCCGCTACGGCCAGCGGGTGACCATCAACGGCGGCCGGCCGACCGGGTAGCGCCGGCGTGGGGTGGTCAGGGCGGTGGGGTCAGCCGCGCACGATCTGCTCCGTGTAGGCCCAGTCGGCGTCCAGGGCGGCGTCGCGCTCGTCGGTCAGGCCCGTCAGGTCCGTGCCCGCGACGCGGCCGACGCCCGCGATCCGGTCCCGCAGGATCCGGGCGGTGACCACGGCGGCCCGGGTGCCCTGGGCCGTGACCGGGTCCAGGTGGTAGCCGGCGTCGCCGACCAGGCACCAGCCCGGCCCGCTCATCGGCCGCCGCAGCATGCGCATCCGCCCGGCGCCGCCGATCGAGGTGGCGCGGCGCCCGGCGGCGACGGCCGGGCCGAGGTACGGGTCGTCGCGCACCATCCGCTCGTACGAGTGGGCCGGGTGCCGGCCGGTCTCGTCGATCAGGCTCTGGTGCAGGTCCACCGCGACGCACCACTGCTTGTCGCCGCAGGGCGTCGAGATGAGGACGCTGCGGTCCTGCAACGAGAAGTACGAGCGGTCGGTGGGCAGCGGCAGGTTCTCGTAGTAGGCCAGCAGCGCGAACCATGGTGACTCGACGACCCGGTAGGCCCCCGCGCCCACGCGCTCGGCGTTGCGCGACAGCCGCCCGTCGGCCAGCACCAGCAGGTCGCAGGTGACCTCGCTGTCGACGGCGCCGTGCCGCACGGTCGCCCCGCGCACCCGGCCCGCCTCGATCGTGAGGTCCCGCACCCGGGCCGGGCGCAGCACGGTGACGTTGCCCCGGCTCTGCGCCGCGGCCAGCAGCGCCGGGTCCAGCACCTCGCGGGGCACGCTCATCCGGAACGAGTGGGCGTCCTCGCGCGGGTAGACCCGCTCGATGACGTCCTCGCCGATGCGCTGGGTGTCGCCGTAGGTGGGCGGGGCCCCGCAGGCCAGGACCGTCTCCAGCAGGCCCAGCTCGGCCCACGCGAGGTTGCCGGAGCGGTCCCAGGTGGACTGTTGCGGCCAGAACGCGGTGGGCCGCGAGGCGTCGACGACGAGGACACGCCCGGCGTACGGCGCGAGGGCCCAGGCGGTGGACGCCCCGGCGATCCGGCCGCCGACCACGACGACCTCCCAGTGGCCGGCGATCACGCCGGCACCGACTCGACGCGGTGGTGCTCGGGCGGGCTCCCGACGTCGTCACGCGGCACGGCTCAGTGTCCCATCCGGACCGGACCCGGGGAAGGGAGCGGCCCGGCGGGCAGCCCCGCGCGGCGGGTGCCGGGACGACTGCCCCGGGCCCCGCGCGGGGCGGGCGGCCGGGTGCGCGCGACCCGTCGCAGAGACCCCGTTTGTTACTGGCGGATTACCCAAGACCATTAAATTCACCCAGGTCAGCGGGCTCGCGTGCGGGACGTGGGGTGCAATGTGAACAGTCAGACGATCGCCCGGCCGGAGCCCCGGCTCGAGGTCCGGGATCTCCGGTGGCGACAGCTGTGGGCGGGCGCGCGGCTGCTCGCCCAGGCGTACGAGGACGGCGCCATCTGGGCCGCCGCCGGCTCGCTCCCCCGGTGGCAGCGCCGGTCGGCGCTGACCGCCCTCTACCTGGCGGAACTGGTGATCGCCCAGCTGATGAGCTCGGGCATCACCCTCGCCGCGTACCGTGCCGACCGGCTCGACGGGATCCTCGTCCTCTACGGCGACGAGCGCACCACGCCGTGGTGGGGTTGGGCGCTGCGCTCGGTGGCGTGCCTGCTTGCCGGGCCGCGGGCCGTGGTGCACGCCGTGCGGATCTCCAACGCGCTGGACCGGATGCGCCCCAGCCGCCCGCACGTGTGGTTCGCGGTGCTCGGCCGGCGGGTCGACTCGGTCGGGGTCGGCTACGTCCTCATCCGCGCCGGCCAGGCGCGGGCGGACGCCCTCGGCCTGCCCGGCTACCTGGAGACCTCGGCCGGCCCGGAACAGGTGCAGATCAACGAGATGCTCGGCTGGACCTCGGTCGACGAGTACGTGCTGAGCACCGGGAGCGTCATCAAGACGATGTGGCGCGACAGGACGGCCCAGTCGTGACCGCGGCCGGATTGTGTCGCGGGCTCGACACGCTCTTCGCGGTCCCGCCGGAGCACCGGCTCGACGACGTCGACCGCGTCACGGCCCGGCAGGTGCTCGGCTGCGACGACCACACGCTGTCCGAGTTGCTGGGCCGTGGCCTCCCGGCCAGCGGCGACGCGGGCGAGGAACGCTTCGACTCGCGCGACCTGTTCAACTTGGCGCTGTACTCGGGTACCGGCACGACGGTGCCGGAGCAGGCCTTCGCCTACTCGCTGCGGTGGATGCGCGCGTCGACCGACGAGCTGCTCGCGCCCCGCGCCTCCCGGTTCGCGCTGAGCGTCGCGTGCGCCGCCGACGCGTGCGGTCCGCAGCCGACCAGCGTGCTCGCCCTGCCGCGCCCCGAGCGCTGCGGCGGCGCGGTGCACGACCTGACGGTCGAGCCCGCCGGCGGCACGGTCGGGCCGGACGACGACACCGTCACCCGTACGGCGTCGCAGCTCGCCGTCACCGCCACCGTCCACACCCGCGGCGAGCGGGCCGAGCTGCGCTCGCCGGAGCTGCGCGCGATCGCCGCCGAGTTCGCCGCCATGGACCTGCGCTGGGTCAAGCTGCCCGAGGCCCTGAGCGACGACGTCGAACTGGTGACCACGCGCGGCGTGGCGAGCTGCGACTCGGCGAGCCGGTACCTGGCCGGGCTCTGCGAGCGGGCCGGCTTCGCGGCGGTCACCCGGATCGGCTGGGTGGTCGGCATGCTCGACCTGGTCCACGCGTGGGTGGAGGTCGAGGACGACGACGGGGCGACCAAGGTCATCGACCCGGTCTTCGCGCTGTTCTCCGCCACCGTGCGCGACGCCAATCCGCTGCTGCGCGACCCGGCCGTCGCGCTGCGCACCAACCGCCTCATCCCGACCGGCCTGTCCACCGGAGGGACCGTCGCCGCGCACCGGTGCGCCGGCGGGCCGACGGCGGCCCGGGTCACCACGAAGATCCTCCCCGCACCGACGCGCCCCCAGGAGGGGTCATGAGTACGACCGAGACGGTTCCCGAGTTCCTCACCACGTTCCTGCGCGCCAGATGTCCCGACATCGACTCGGTCGGGGTCGACGAGGACCTCGTGGACACCGGCGTCCTGAACTCGATGCACTTCGTCGAGCTGCTCTACCTGATCGAGGCGGAGCTGGGCACGGAGATCTCCCTCGACGAGGTGAGCACGGACGACTTCCGCACGATCTCGCGGATCACGCGACGTTTCTTCACCCCGGGGCAGGGCCCCGGCGCGACACCCAAGGAGTAGCAATGTTGGAGACCCGTGTCCGCGAGGTGGTGGCCTCGGTGTTCGGTGTCGTGCCGGACGAGTTGCCCGAGCGGCTGGACCCGGACACCGTGCCGGGCTGGACCTCGCTGCGCCAGATCCAGCTCATGATGGCGCTGGAGAAGGCGTTCGGCATCGAGATCGACCCGAACCTGCTGCCGGCCCTGGCGTCGGGTCCGGCGATCGTGCGTTACCTCGAGGAGACGCTGGCGGTCCCGGACGGGACGAGCCGATGAGGGCGTACCACCCGCAGTTGCGCACGGTGCACGACGTCGTCGCCTTCCACGCCGCGCAGCGGCCGGAGCACCCGGCGGTGCACTGCGAGGACCGTACGGTCAGCTACGCCGAGCTGCACCGGTCGAGCAACCGGACGGCGCACGCCCTGCGGCGCGCGGGGGCGACGGCCGGGAACCGCGTCGCCTACCTGGGCAAGGAGTCCGAGCACTACTACGACGTCCTGTTCGCCTGCGCCAAGACCGGCACCGTGCTGGTGCCCATCAACTGGCGGCTGCGCGCCGGCGAGATCCGCCACATCATGCGCGACTCCGGCAGCACGGTCCTCTTCTGCGACGAGGACCTGCTGGACACCGCCGAGGCGCTGCGGCCGGATCTGCCAGAGCTGCGCGAGGTGGTGTCGCTGGCCGACTTCACCGGCTGGCAGGGCGACGAGGACGGCGACCTGGGGCCGTCCTGGAACGAGGAGCAGCCGCTGGCGCAGGTCTACACCAGCGGCACGACGGGCAATCCCAAGGGCGTCGTGCTGGCCCACCGCAGCTTCTTCGCGGTGCGTGACGCGCTCGTCTCCGAGGGCCTGGACTGGATCGACTGGCGCCCCGACGACGTGAGCCTGATCGGCATCCCCGGCTTCCACATCGGTGGGCTCTGGTGGTCGATCCAGGGCTTCAGCGCCGGCATCACCAACGTGTCGGTCCGGGTGTTCGCCGGGCACGAGGCGGTCCGTCTCATCCGCCGACACGGCGTCACCACGGCGTGCGTCGTACCGGCCCAGTTGCAGATGATGCTCGCGCCGCCCCGGCCCAAGCGGGAGGACTTCGTCTCGCTGCGCAAGATCGTCTACGGCGGGTCGCCGATCTCCGAGGCGCTGCTCGCCCGCAGCATCGAGATGTTCGACTGCGACTTCGCGCAGATCTACGGCCTGTCGGAGAGCGGCAACACCGCGGTCTGCCTGCCGCCGTCGGCGCACGTCGTCGGCGGGCCGCGCATGCAGGCGGCCGGTCTGCCCTACCCGGGCTTCGGCGTGAAGATCATCGACGGTACGGGCCGGGTCCTGCCGCCGTACGAGGTCGGCGAGATCTGCCTGTCCACCCCGGCGCGGATGATCGAGTACCGGGGCCTGCCCGAGGCCACCGCCGCGACCCTGGTCAACGGCTGGCTGCACACCGGCGACGCCGGCTACCTGGACGACGAGGGCTTCCTGTTCGTCCGCGACCGGATCAAGGACACGATCATCGTGGCCGGCGAGAACGTCTATCCGGCGGAGGTCGAGAACGCGGTCAGCGCGTACCCGGGCGTGGTCGAGGCCGCCGCCGTCGCCGTGCCGCACGAACACTGGGGCGAGGTCGTGCACTGCTTCGTGGTGACCCACCCCGACCAACCCGTGACCGCACGCGACCTCACCCCGTTCCTGCGGGGGCGCATCGCCGACTTCAAGATCCCGGCGAGCTTCGAGTTCGTCGACCAGCTGCCCCGCAACCCCAGCGGAAAGCTCCTCCGCCGGGAGCTGCGTGAAAGGTTCTGGCAGCACCTGGAGCGGCGCGTGGCCTGACGGCCCGCCGGTCCCGTTCTGGCTCCACGACCCTCACCCTTCCTGCAAAGGCGGACCCATGCACATCTTCCTGCGACACAACAGCGACCGCATCGCGCTCTCGATGGGCAATCCCAACCGGATCTCGCTCGGCTACTCGGAGGACCCGCGGACGGTCGCGAAGAGACTTCCGCGTCGCGGTGACGACGAGCCGAAGAACGTGCTCCTGCTGGGTGCGAACGGCTTCGTCGGCATGCACATGCTGCGCGAGCTCCTCGGCGACGCCCGCGTCGCGACGGTCTACGCCCTGGTACGCCGCAAGGGCGACAAGTCCGGCGAGGACCGCATCGCCCGGCAGCTGCGCAAGTACAAGCTGGAGCTGCCCGACACCGGGAAGCTGTCCGTCCTGGAGGGCAGCTACCTGGACCCGGCGATGGGCCTCGACTCCGCCGCGTACGAGGAGCTGCTCACCGAGGTCGACGTGGTCATCGACGCCGCGGGGGCGACGACCCACGACTACCCCTACTCCCGGTACCGCGAGGAGAAGGTCCTGCCGACGCTGCGGCTCGCGGAGTTCTGCCTGCAGAAGCGGTTCAAGACGCTGCACGTCATCGGCTCGGTCGGCAGCGAGGTCTACCAGCAGTGGCGCGACTTCTACCGCAACAGCTTCTTCTACACCGGCTACAGCCGGATGAAGTGGGTCGTCAAGCACATCAGCCTGCGGGCCAACCGCGACGGCGTGCCGATCCACATCTACCAGGCGCCGTTCGCGTTGGGCGGTCCGGGCACCGGGTTCAAGGACCCCGGGATGGAGTACTCGTTCTGGAACATGATCTCCCACATCCTCCAGCTCGGCATGGTCTGGGACTCGGAGGTCACCAGCCCGGTCGTGGCGGGCGACGTGCTGGCCCGGTCCGTGGTGGCCAACGCCCTGTCGAGCGCGCCGAGGGTGATCAGCTACCCGGTGACCCCCGTGACGACCGAGGAGATCGCCGAGCGGTTCAAGCTGAAGCTGGTGCCGTGGGCGACGTTCCGCCGCGAGCTGGTCCGCCAGCACCGTTTCCGGCCCGGCCAGATCGACTGGTCGAAGCCGGTGGCCAGCATCCGGCGCGGCCGGCAGCAGTCGAAGTTCGTCAGCTCCCTGTTCCCGCGGTCGTTCCACACCCTGCTGAACAACATCCACACCGCCGCGTCGAACCCGACGACGGTGCGGATCGACGCCGACCTGCCGTCGATCGACGTCATGGAGAACAACGCCAGGCGGATCCGCAAGCTCGGCAGGTACCTGCCCGAGAACACGCCGGCTCCCGTCGCCGTCGGCGCGGGCGTCCCCGCTCCGGTTCCCGCCCCCGAGCCGGTGGCCGTCGGGGCCCTCTGACGCCCCACCTCTCCCGGCAGCCGGCCGCTTCCCCCTCCGGGTGGGCAGCGGCCGGCTGCCTTCCACTGCGCGGAAGCGACCGGCTGG
The DNA here is from genome assembly GCF_900091445.1 of Micromonospora echinofusca. NCBI lineage: Bacteria > Bacillati > Actinomycetota > Actinomycetes > Micromonosporales > Micromonosporaceae > Micromonospora > Micromonospora echinofusca. The sequence goes on along the minus strand of NZ_LT607733.1, from coordinate 2,161,991 downwards.
CCTGCGCCGCCGGCCCGGTCGCCCGCCCTGGGAAGCGTCGCCAGGTCGACGCGGCCGGCGATCGCGTCGAGCGGCCGCATTTCGGGCCGAACGTGTCGGTGCGCAGCGCGTCCCCGAATGGCGACGGGGCTTCACGAAATGGAATAGTCGCGGCGTCCGCCCGCGCCATAAACCATTGCGCCCACCAATGGCCCACTCCTCGCCCATCGGTCGGAAATCGCCTGGTCGGAGGCGGTCTTCTGCCGCCATTGTGCCCATACCACGCCACTGCCTGGAGGATTCCTCACGGCCACCTTGCATTCTCATCGACTTCCGCTGCACGTCGGCGAATGAACGGCGGTCGACCTCTTGGCAAGGGGTCAACGCATTCGCTATCTTCTTTATGTCGCAAGCGAGAACGGATGAGAGGAGTTGTCATGACGGTGCGCCGACCGCAGACCTGTTCCGCATTCTCGACGGGCTCTGCGAAAGCCGCCGAAGACGACTCCCCTGCCGCAGGCGCCAGCCGACCGGCTGCCATCCCGAACGCGTTTCCGCGGCACTGAGGTTCCCCCGTACGCCCGTCTCGAAAGCCGGCGGAGACGGTCCCGTCCAGGGGTGCACGAGCCCACCGCGCCGGAGAGGAGGTACGAGCCATGGCCTTCGACATCGTGATCGTCGAGACGAACGAGGAAGTCCTGAACCACGGGGCCGCCTGACGAGCCCGGTGCCGGACCCGCACGCGGGTCCGGCACCATTTCCGTTCATCGTGCGTGGGAAGGCATCGGAATGCGTGTACGCCGCCGCGACCAGCTCGTCTGCCGCTGGGACAGCGATGCGCTGATGGTCGCCCTGCCCGGCCAGCGCCGATGGTTGCGCGTCACCCCCGACCTGTTCACCCTGTTGCAGCGCCTGGACGACTACACCGACGTCGACGAGGTCGCCGCCCACTTCGGGGAAGAGGCCGCCGGGGCCGCCACCCGGGCGCTCCACCAGCTCCGCGACGCCGGCATCCTCGTGGCCGACACCGACGACGACGCCACCCCACCCGTCTGGCAGCACTGGGGTCCGGTCGCGTCGCGCATGCACACCGAGGCCCGCGACGCCAACTACCTCGTGGATTCGCCGCGCCGCGACGCCACCGCCGCGCAGATCGCCGCCGACGGCGAGCCCCCGGCACCGTTCAAGCGATACCCGCACGCCCCGGCCGTGCACCTCCCCCGGCGCGCCCTGCCGCTGCGTACGCCCGTCGAGGAGGTGTTCGCCGCCCGGCGCACCCACCGCGCGTTCGCCGGGACCCCGGTCGGGATCGACGCGCTCGCCACCGTGCTGGCCTGCACCTTCGCGCCCCAGCGTTTCCTCGACGGCGGCGCCTTCGGCCCGCAGCAGGGGCGCATCAGCGCCTCCGCCGGCGGCCGGCACGAGGTCGAGTGCTACGTGGCCGTCTACGACGTCACCGGGGTGCCGCCCGGCCTCTACCACTACGCTCCCGAGGTGCACCGCCTCGAACTCCTCGACGCCAGCGTCGACCGGCAGCGCATCGCCGCCCTGGCCTACGAGCAGGAGCCCTCCTACCAGGGGGCCTTCACCTGCCTCACCACCACCGTCGCCGCCCGCCTGTCCTGGAAGTACCGGCACCCGCGGGCCTACCGGCTGTGGATGTTCGACGCCGGCCACTACGGTCAGACCTTCGCGCTGACCTGCACCGCACTGGGCCTGGCGCCGTTCCAGACGGTGGCGTTCCACGACAGCGGCGTCGAGGCGATGCTCGGGGTGGACGGCGACCACGAGTTCGCAACCTACCTGCTCTCCGCCGGCAATCCCGCTCCCGCCGACGGCACCCACCCCGTGGGGCCGGAGTACCCGCCACCGGCCCGCCTCGCCGCCAGCACGCACCGGTCACCCGCCGACCTGGCGGCCGGTGAGGACCAGCTCGGATGAGCGCGACCGACCGCACCGGCGTCCCCCGTCGTACGCCATGAGCGCCGCCACCAGCCCGGCCACCGTACCGGCGGAGAAGCTGAGCCAGCATCCGCGGTTCCTGCGGGTGTGGGCCAGCCAGTCCGCCGGAGCGGTCGCCGACCAGATCCTGCCGGTGGCGTTCGCGCTGCACGCCGTGCAGCTCGGGGCCGGCGCCGGCACCATCGCCGTCATCCTCGCCGGCCGGGCGATCGCCCTGGTGGTCTGCCTGCTCGCCGGCGGCATCCTCGCCGACCGCGTCTCGCGGCCCCGGATCCTGTTCACCGCCGACGCGCTGCGCACCGCCATCGTCCTCGGCACGCTCTTCGCCCTCGACGATCTGCCTCTGGCGGCGCTCGGCATCGTCACCGCGCTGTCCGGCGTGGCCGAGTCGCTGTCCCGGCCGGCGATGCGCTCGCTGATCCCGGCGCTGCTGCCCGCCGCCCTGCTGGAGCGCGGCAACGCCCTGGTCTCCGCCGTACAGCGCTCCGCGACCCTGCTCGGGGCGCTCGCCGGCGCCGCCATCGTCACCGCCATCGGCATCCACGCCGCGCTGGGCCTGGCCGCCCTCCTCTTCGCGACCGGCGCCCTCGCGGTGCTGGGCGTACGCGACATCGCCGCCGGCAACCGACCCGGCAGCAGCGTCCTGGCCGACGCCCGGGCCGGCATCGCCACCGTCCGGCGCCGCCCCTGGGTCGCCGCCGTCATGGCCGCCGTGGCGGTCCAGCTCTTCGCCGGCACCGCGCCGAGCCTGACGCTGCTCCCGCTGATCGCGGCGGACCGCCTCGGCGGCGAGCTCGCCTACGGGTTCGTCCTCGCCGCTGCCGCCGCCGGTGCGCTGCCCGCCATCGCCCTGGCCGGCCGGTGGCGGCCCCGCCGGCCCGGCACGGTCAGCATGCTCGCCCTCACCACGTACGCCGCCCTGCCCGGCAGCCTCGCCTTCGCCCTGCCGCTGCCGGTCACGGCCGTCTGCTTCGCCGTCGGCGGATTCGTCGTGGAGATCTACTTCATCTACTGGCTCTCCGCCCTGCAACGCGAGATCCCCGCCGAGGTGCTCGGCAAGACCCTCGCCCTGGATCAGCTCAGCGCCTTCGCCCTGCTGCCGGTCGGGTACGCCCTCACCGGGCCCGCCGTCGCGGCGTTCGGGATCCGGCCCACGCTCGTCGCGGCGGCCGTCCTGACCGCCGCGGCCAGCGCCGTCACGCTGCTGGTCCCCGGCGTCAGCACCTTCAGCGACCCCGCCCGCGCGCGCCGCGGCGAAGCGCCGGGTGGCAACGACCACGGCGGATGATCCGTCGGGTACGCGGAGACGGGCCGTGACCGGCTCGCGGCCACGGCCCGTTCCGACGGGGAGACACCCGGTGCCGGGTCAGCCCGCCCGGACGGCGGCGGCGGTGACGCCGGTGACGCTCCCGCCCGACCTGGTGACGTGGTAGGTGACGGTCCTGCCGCTCCAGAAGTGGAAGGTGAGCGTCACCCGGGCACCGTCGTCGACCGCCGCGAAGAACGCCTCGGTCAGGGTGATCCGGTTGCCCGGGTAGTCGGGGGCGAAGGCGACGTCGAACTCCTTGAACGGCGTCCAGTCGTGCGGGCCGGCGTTGCGGCCGTCGGCGTACCTCGCCTCCATGGTGGCGAGCTGGTCCCCCCGGAACTGGGTCGGGACGACGAACGAGGTCGTGTTCCCCGTCGCGTTCGACAGCACCGGAGGGTCGTACGTGACGACGTCGATCCGCCACGGCACCCCGGCGGAGAACCGCGCCTGGAGGGTGGCGTTCACCCCGTACGCCCGGTTGCCGACCAGCCGGGTCAGCGCGCTGGCGGTCAGCGTGAGCTGGTTGCCCGACACGGTGTAGTCGTTGCCCCGTACGAGGGCGGTGCCGCCCTGGTACAGCCCCTGGAAGGTGGTGTCGTTCGGGTTCAGCGTCAGCGACCGGGCGGCGACGGAGCCGGTACGCGGCACGTACACCTGGTCGGACGAGGCCGTCCCGGAGCGGGTGGTCCAGCTCGACCTGATCTGGGCGAACAGCTCGGGGTCCTTCCACCGCAGGGCGGTGCGGTCGAAGTGCTGCCCGTTGTCCCAGAGCTGCGTGGTGATCTTCTTCGTCCTGGCGTACCAGCCGAGGAACTCGAAGAACTTCAGCTTCTCGCCCTGCTGGATGGTGCCGGTGTGCCGGTCGAAGCCGAGCAGGCCGTACTCGCCGATCACCACCGGGATGCCCCTGGCCACGAAGGCGTTGTGCACCCGGTCGAAGGCGTCGGCCAGGTCCTTCTGGGCGGTCGCGTCGAACCGGGTGCCCCCGGCGACGTTCACGCTGAACGGCCAGTAGCCGTAGAAGTGCACGGTGGCGATGAGGTTGCGGTCGCCCAGTTGGGTGAAGGTGTTCGCCAGCTCGTCGACGCGGGCCTGGTCCGCCGAGGTGTGCAGGGTAGGCAGGACGAGCATGCGGGTGGCGTTGTTGCCGCCGGAGGCCCGCACGATCCGGTGGAAGGACGCGTTCAGCTCGTGCAGCAGCTGCGCGTTCTGGGCGTCGCCGGAGCTGTTCGCGAACTGCGGCTCGTTGACGCTCTCGAAGTGCAGCTTCGGCGAGGCGTCCCGGAACGCGGCCGCGAGCTGGGTCCAGAGCGCGTTGTAGCGGTTGAGGACGGTGCTCCGGTCGGACGGCATCGCGTTGATCCACTGCCACGAGTCGTGGTGAATGTTGATCATCACGTAGAAGCCGTCGTCCAGGGCCCAGCCGACGACCTCCTTGATCCGGTTCAGCCACGCCGGGTCGATGGTGTACGCCGGCGCGGGGCCGTGGTGGTTGCTCCAGGTGACCGGGATCCGGATGCTGTTGAAGCCCTGCGCCCGGACGGCGTCCAACTGCGCCTGGGTGACGCGCGGGTTGCCCCAGGCGGTCTCGTCGCTGCCGACCGCGTCGAAGGTGTTGCCGAGGTTCCAGCCCGGTTGCATCGCGGCCACGTAGGCCAGCGGGTCGCCGGTCGGCGGCGGGGTGGTGGGCGGGGCCGTGGTCGGTGGGGCCGTGGTGGGACCCACGCCGCCGGTGCAGGTGACGCCGTTGAGGGCGAACGTCGTGGGGGCGGTGTTGGTGCCCGACCACGTGCCGTTGAAGCCGAACGACACCGTGGCGTTGGTGCCGATGGCGGCGTTGTAGCCGAGGTTGACCGCGGTGACGTCGGCGCCGACGGAGCTCACGGTGGCGTTCCACGCCGAGGTCACCTGCTGCCCGGCCGGAAACGTCCAGGTCAGGCGCCAGCCGTCGATCGGGTCACCGAGGTTGGTCACGGCCACGTTCGCGGTGAAGCCACCGGGCCACTGGTTGGCCGAGTACGCCACCCGACAGCCGGCCGCCGCGTGCGCGCTCGCCGCGAACGTCAGGCCGAGGCTCACCACCAGCATCGTGAGGACGCCGGTGACCAGGCTCAGGCGCCATCGGGTTGCCCTCGTCGTGCCTCGTTTCTCGACCATGACGCTCCTCGCGTGGTACCGCTGGGACGGGACGGCGGGCGGTGCCGCCGGCACCCGATCGCGAATCGCAGATTAAGTTTAGATTCCAAACTTTGTCAATCGGCGTGCCTCTATCTGGATCGGCTGCCGGCCCGCCGACCGGCCCCGTCCCCCGAGCCAGCGCGGGCACCGCCCCGCGCCGGATGGGTCAGGGGCCCGGGTCGCGAAGCGTGGCCGAGACGTACCGCCCCGCGTCGGGACCCGCCTGCGCGAGCAGTCCGCCGTCGGGCGCCCACACCGCCGAGCCGCCCGCCGCCCGGTCGAAACCCCCGCCGGTGGACCCGGCGAAGCTCGCCGCGGCGACCCACACCCGACGGTCGGCGACGACGCGCCGGGCCCGCTCGGCGGGCACCTGGGCGTCGCGGGCGTGCTCGAGGACGGCGGCGACGTAGACGTCCATGCCGAGCGCCGCCGTGGCCGCGTCGTGCCCGGCGAAACGGGTGTCGCGGCAGATCGCGAGGCCCAGCCGCCAGCCGTCCACGTAGAGCACCGCGGGCCCGTCGCCGGGGCTGAACCGCTCCTCGGACCGGTGCACGTGCACCTTGCGGTACGCCACGCGCACCCCGGCCCCGTCGACGGCCAGCATCGCGATGTGCTCGCGGCCCCCCTCGCCACGAACGGGGGCGCCCACCAGCGCGAGGGAACCCGCCTCGGCACACGCCCCGACGATCGGCGCGAGCCCGGGGTCCTCGGCGGTGATCGCGGGCGCGTCCAGCTCGTACCCGGTCAGCGAGAGCTCGGGGAAGGCCACCACCCGCGCGTGCGCGGCCCGGACCACGGCGGCGTGCTCGACCGCGTTCGCGATCACGTCGTACGCCCTGATGTGCGGCTGGGCGACGGCGACGACGAGCGGCTGACGGGGCATGAGCCCTCCCGAGCTGGACGAGATCCTGCGCGCCGACCGTCGTCGGCGCCTGGTCGGACGGCCGGGTCAGCCGCCGGCGGGGCGCGCCTGCCGCCAGCCGTCCTCGACGGACCGGCGACAGGCCTCGGGCCGGTCCCCCGAGCTGACGAACAGGGCGGCCAGCAGGTTGGTGCCGTGGTCGAGGGTCTGTCGCGGCAGCGGGCCGGTGGCGACCAGGGAGACCAGGCCGTGGCCGACGACCCAGCTCTGGGTGGCCAACTCCAGCGGCTCGACGTCGGCGCGGAACCGACCGGCCGCCCCGCCCCGGGCGGCGGCCCGGACCAGGTACTCCAGCGTGTCGTCCGCCGCCTGGGCGTCCTCGAGGTCGAAGTCGGCGTCGAACATGACCCGGTACAGGTCGGGGTGCTCCAACGCGTTGTGGACGTAGGCGGCGACCAGGGCGGTCAGGTCCCGGACCGGGTCCTGGGACGTCGGCACCGTGGCGAGTTGGGCCCCGAGGCGGGTGAAGCCCTCCTGCCGTACGGCCTTCCACATGCCGTCCATCCCGCCGAAATGGGTGTAGACGGCCATCGTCGACACGCACGTGCCGGCGACCAGCGAACGGAGGGTGACGGGCTCGCGGGTGCGGAGCATGTGGGCGGCGCGCTCGATCAGCAGAGTGCGTACCGCCGGATCCTTCGTCCTCGCCATGCCATGACGATACATAACATAGCTGTGCTATGTTTCGACGGACACCCCGGTTCCGAGGACAAGGAAGAAACGTGGCCATCACCCTGGTGAACCCCGAAGGACTGCCGACGGTCGACCTCTACCGGCAGGTGTCCGTCGCCACCGGCACCAAGCTGGTCTTCACCGCCGGCCAGGTCGCCGTCGACGCCGACGGCAACACGGTCGGCGCGGGCGACTACGCCGCCCAGGCGGAACAGTGCTACCTCAACGTGGCCACCGCCCTGGCCGCGGCCGGCGCCACCTTCGCCGACGTGGCGAAGCTGACCGCCTACGTCGTCGACTGGACGCCCGACAAGATGCCCGCGCTGATGGAGGGGATCGCCCGGGCCGCCTCGAGGCTCGGCGTCACCTCGGCCCCGCCGTTCACGGGGCTCGGCATCAGCGCGCTCGCCGGCCCCGATCTCCTCGTGGAGATCGAAGCCACCGCGGTCGTCGACTGAACCGGCGCGACACCAGGGGTCGAACGGAAGCCTGAGGCGCGACGCAGCTCCGAGGGCGTCCGGGCCGGTGACGTCAGCGGTTGCGAGGGGCGACCAGACCGGATTCGTAGGCGAGGACGACGAGTTGGGCGCGGTCCCGGGCGTGGAGCTTGGCCATCGCCCGGTTGACGTGGGTCTTCGCGGTCAACGGGCTGATCACCAGACGCTCGGCGATCTCCTCGTTGGACAGGCCCCTCGCCACCAGGGCGACGGTCTCGCGTTCGCGATTCGTCAGCCCCCGCAGCCCCGCCTCGGCACCGCCGTGCAGCGGTTCGCTGACGTACCGGTCGATCAGCCTGCGCGTGATCGACGGCGCCAGCAGCGCGTCGCCGCGCGCGGCCACCCGTACGGCGTGCAGGAGGTCCTCCGGTTGGATGTCCTTGACGAGGAAGCCGGCCGCGCCGGCGCGCAGCGCGTGGAAGACGTGTTCGTCGAGGCCGTAGTTGGTCAGGATGACGACGTGCACCCGGGCCAGGGCCGGGTCGGCGGCGATGCGGCGGGTCGTCTCGATGCCGTCCATCACCGGCATCTGGATGTCGACGAGCGCGATGTCGGGCAGGCGTTCCCTGGCGAGCGCCAGGCCCTCCTCGCCGTCGGCTGCCTCGGCCACCACCTCGATGTCGTCTTCGGCGTCGAGCAACGCGCGGAAGCCACTGCGCAGGAGCGGCTGGTCGTCGACCAGCAGGACGCGGATCATGCCGTTCCGCCCACGGGGAGTTCGGCGTGGACGGTGAAGCCGCCCTCGCTGCGGGGCTCCGCGCGCAGCCGGCCCCCGAGGGCGGTGACGCGTTCGCGCATCCCGAGCAGTCCGATGCCCGGCACCGGGGGCGCGTCCGGCGTGGCCCTGCCGTCGTCGTCGACGCGGATCGCGAGGGCGTCCGGCCGGTAGTCGACGCGGACCGACGCCGTGGCGGCAGCGGCGTGACGGGCGACGTTGGTGAGGGACTCCTGGACGATCCGGTAGGCGGTCCGGTCGACCGCGACGGGCACGTCCTGCCGCCGTCCCGCGACGGTCAACGTCGCGTCCAGACCGGACATCCGGGCCCGTCGCACCAGCTCCGGAAGGTGGGCGAGCCCGTGCGGCGGGGTCCTGCCGTCGTCGCGCAGCGCCTCCAGGGTCGCTCGCAGCTCCCGGGCCGCCTCCCGGCCGGCCTCCTGGATCACCAGCAGGGCCTCCGGCACCGGTTCGCCGCGCCTGCGGGCCAGGTGGACGGCCACCTCGGCCTGCACCTTGATGACCGAGATCTGGTGGGTGAGCGTGTCGTGCAGCTCCCGCGCCATGTGCAGCCGTTCCTCGTCGGCGCGGCGCAGCGCCGCCTCCTCCCGGGTGCGTTCGGCTTCGTCCGCGCGCCGCTCGGCCTGCCGCAGCGCCTCGCCCGCCGCCCCGGCGGCAACCAGCCAGGCCAGCTCCAGGGCGCCCCGGGACCGGACGAGCGCCTCGCCCACGGACAGGTCCGACGGCCGGGCGAGGGCCGCGAGCGGCAGAGCCGCCAGCATCGCCACCGCCGCCACGATCGTGACGACGCGGTGCCCGGCCCGTACGGCGGCGTACACCGCGAACAGGAACGCGACCGCGGGCACGTCGAGACCCACCGCCTGGTGGCCCACCGCGCACAGCCCGGTGACGGCCAGGACCGCGACGGGAGCCCGGCGTGCGGCGGCCAGCGCCAGGCCGCCGGCCACCAACAGCGCGTAGCCGAGCGGGCCGGCGTCGGGTCGGTCCCCGGACAGCCCGGCGACCAGCAGCGTCGCCGCCACGCCGACGGCGACCACCCAGTCCCTGACACCGGCCGGAACGCCGGACCGTCCTGTGCCCATGGGCGCACCTTAGCCAGATCCCGCCGCCCGCGACTCCTCCTGGCAGGCGAGCGGCCGCCTGCCGCGCCCGTGGTACGCGCGCCGTCGCCTACCGCGTCCGCGGTAGCCGGCTGCGGCGTCCACGGCAGCGCGAAGCGCATCCGTAGGCACGACGACCGGCGGCGTGCCCGGCGACATGATCGGGCGACATCCGAACCTCGGCAACGAGACGCACGCAGGAGGAGACGACATGAGCTCGTCAGGAACCCTGAAGTCGGTCCGACTGATGCTGGCCGCCGCCGTGGCCGCCCCGATCGGCGGGCTGGGGCTCGCCGCACCGGCGGCCGCACACGTGGCGACCCGACCGGCGGCCGCCGAGGCGTACGCCATGAGCGCCGGACGGCTCACGGCGGCCGCCGCCGGCGTGCTGGCGCTGGCCGGCGTGATCGTCGGTGGGCTGGCCCTGGCCCGCCCCACCAGTCGGATCGGCACCGGCGCCGGGCGGCTCGGCGCCACCCTGGCCCTGGCGGCGGCGCTGACCGGCATGGCCCTCGGCGCCGTGGTGGTGCTCACCGCCGACAGCGGCATCGGCACCGGCAACGGGCGGGGCGGAGCCTATCTGGCCCTGGTGATGGGGCTGGCCGCCACGGTCCTCGGCGGGCTGGCGATGGCCCGCTCCCGCCGCACCGGCTGACCGCCGCGACGACCGGCCGGGACGGGGGTGGGCGCCGCGGCGCGGGCAGCCGTGCTCGCGGCGCCGACCGGATCGGCGGACCGCCCCCGTCACCGCCGGCCGAAGACCTTGTGCAGCCAGGTGAGCTGTTCGAGCTGATGCGCCGCCTCGCCGCCTTCGTGGTCGTTGAACTCGTACACGCGCAGCTCCTTCTCGCCGCCGTAGCGGTGGTAGGCGGCGAAACAGGTCGAGGGCGGGCAGACCTGGTCCAGCAGCGCGATGGAGAACAGCGCGGGCGCGGTCGCGCGTGGCGCGAGCACGGCGGCGTCGAAGTAGGACAACGTGCGGAACACCTGGCCGACCCGGTCGCGGTGCAGCTTCAGGTATTCGGCGATCTCACCGTAGGGGCCGCGGAGGGCGACCTGCACGCCACGGCGGAAGTCGCACAGGAACGGCACGTCGGGCATGGCCGCCGCCACGCCCGGGAACAGCGCCGCCACCTCCAGCGCCAGGCCACCGCCCTGGCTGACACCCGTGACGGCGACACGGTCGGCGTCGACGGCGGGATGGTCCCGCGCGGCGCGGGCGAACCGCACGGCGTCGGTGATCAGCCTGCGGTAGTAGAAGTCGTCGGGATCGGTGACGCCGCGGGTGAGGAAGCCGGGCACGGTGCCGCCCGGATGAGGGTGCGGGTCGGCGGTGCTGCCGGCGGCGGCGCTCCAGCCCTGGCCCCGGGTGTCCATGATCAGATGCGCGAAGCCGGCCGCCGCCCAGAACAGCTTCTCGTGCGGCAGGCCGCGGCCACGGCCGTAACCGAGGTACTCGACCACGCACGGCAGCGGCCCCGCGACGTTCGTGGGCAGGTGCAACCAACCGTGCACGGGCTCGCCGCCGTAGCCGGGGACGGTGACCGAGAAGGTACGGACCTGGGTGAGGCCGGTGTCGACGGGCTCGTACGCCGCCGGTCCCGCCCCGTCGTCACCCAGCGTCCGCGCCCAGAAGGCGTCCAGGTCCTCCGGAACGGCCAGTTCGGGCTGGTACGCCCGGCAGTCGGCGAGGGTGAGATCGCTCAGCGCCACAGTGTGACCTCCGTGCAGACAGGATCGTCGGGTGTCGTCGTGCGGGTGCGACCGGCGACGACGGCCGAGGGTCGGGCCGCCGTACGCCCCGGTCGCTACCGGGCGTCGGCCATGGCGGACGCGAACCAGCCGGTGATGGTGGTGGGGTGGGTGATCGCCGTGCCGACCACCACCGCCCACGCGCCGGCCCGCAGCGCCTGCGCCGCCTGCGCGGGGGTGTGGATGCGGCCCTCCGCGACCACCGGCACGTCGATCTCGCGGGCGAGCCGGGCCACCAGGTCCAGGTCCGGGCCGGGCCCCTTGCGGGTGTACGACGTGTAGCCGGCCAGGGTGGTGCCGACCACGTCGGCGCCCGCCTCGGCGGCGGCGATCCCCTCGTCGAGGGTGGCGCAGTCGGCCATCACCAGGGCCCCGGTCCGCTCGTGGACGGCGGCGACGGTCTCGGCGAGGGTACGGCCGTCGGGCCGGGGCCGGGACGTGCCGTCGAGCGCGACGACGTGCGCGCCGGCCCGGGCCACGGCCAGCGCGTGGTCGAGCGTCGGGGTGATGAAGACGTCGTCGTCGCCGTCCTTCCAGAGCCCGATCAGCGGGAGGTCGACGGCGTCCCGGATGGCCGCGATGTCCGCCAGCCCCTGGGCGCGGATGCCGGCGGCGCCGCCGTCGGCGGCGGCGAGGGCGACCCGGCGCATCGTGTCCGGGTCGCGCATCGGCTCGCCGGGGTAGGCCTGGCAGGAGACCACCAGGCGGTGGCGCAGCTGTGCGACGAGCGCGTTCATGCGACGGCCTCCCAGGCGAGCGAGGCGGCGCCGAGCAGGGGTGCGTCGGCGCCGAGGGCCGAGGCCAGCACGGGCACGTCCACCAGGCCGGGCAGCGTCTCCCGCCGTACGGCGTCGCGAAGTGCCCGCCACCAGGGCGCGCCGAGCCCGGTGACGCCGCCGCCGACCACCACGGCGTGCGGGTCGAGCACGTTGACCAGCCCGCCGACGGCCGAGCCGACCGCCGCCCCGCCCAGCCGGACGACCTCCCGCGCCGTGTCGTCACCGCCCTCGGCGCGGGCGGCCACGGACCGCAGGTCGTCGACCGGCCGGCCGGTGCGCCGCGCGTACTCCGCGGCGAGGCCGGGCCCGGCGGCGATCGCTTCGAGGTGCCCGCGCCCGCCGCAGGTGCAGGGCAGCGACCCCGCGTACGGGGAGGGCTGGTGACCGGCGTGGCCGGCCGCGCTGTGGGCGCCGGCGAGCACGCCGCCGCCGACGACGAACGAGGCACCGATGCCGGTTCCGACGGCGACGAAGAGCATCGTCTCGTGCCCGGCCGCCGGGCCGTGACGCGCCTCGCCGAGGGCGTGCGCGTGCACGTCGTTGATGACGGCCACGGGCAGGCCCGTCAGCTCCCGCAGCCGCCCGGCCAGGTCGGTGCCGGCCCAGCCGGTCAGCACGTCGGTGGCCGAGAGCACCCGGCCCGTCCGGCTGTCGACCACCCCGGCGCTGCCGACCCCGACGGCACGTACGCGTGTCCCCGGCGCCCTCGCCCCCAGCCGGTGGACGAGGTCGGCGGCGGTGGCGAGGACGGCGCTGGCGCCCGCCCTGCCCGGGGTGGCGGCGGTGACCCGGTCGAGGACGACCCCCTGCCCCGTCACGAGGGCGGCTGCCGTCTTCGTACCCCCGATGTCGAGCGCGGCGACCGCCTCGTCGGCGCCGGCTGCGCGATCGCGTGCCTCGGACATGCTCAGAGCAGCCCCGCCAGTTCCAGCTGCGTACGCACGCGGGCCGTCTCGTCGGCGTCGAGCGGCCGCAGGGGAAGCGACACGGCGTTGCCGTCGATGACACCGAGCAGGGCCAGCGCGGTCTTGAACGCGCCCACGCCCCTCGTCGCCCCCGCCGTCGTCGCGGGGTCGGCCGCGTCGACGATCCGGAACAGCCGGGTCAGGCGGTCCTGCTCGCGCCGGGCGGTGTCCCAGTCGCCGCCGACGCAGGCCCGGTGCAGTCGCACGTAGCCCGCCGGGTCCACGTTGCCCAGCCCGGGAACGGAGCCGGAGGCGCCGGCGAGCATCATCGCGTCGACGACCACCTCGTGGCCGGTCAGCAGGCTGAAGCCGGTGTCCGGCGCCTGCTCGGCGATCCGCAGCACCAGTTGGCGGAACGCGACGTCGTCCCCGCTGGAGTCCTTGACCCCGGCCACGACCCCGTCTGCCGCGAGCCGGGTCAGCAGGTCCGTGGAGAGCTTGGTGTGCACGCAGACGGGAATGTCGTACGCGAACAGGGGCAGCTCGACCGACGAGGCGAGCGACCGGAAGTGCCGCTCGATCTCGTGGGGGCCGACGATGGCGTAGAAGGGCGCGGTCGCCACCAGACCGTCGGCGCCCAGCCGCGCCGACGCCTCCGCGCGGTCGAGGACCCGCCGGGTGGTCGGTTCGATGCAGCCGGCGATGACGGGTACGGCGCCGCCGACGGTCTTCACGACGGTTTCGAGGACCTGGTCCCGCTGGTTGTCGGTGAGGAAGACCGTCTCGCCCGAGCTGCCGAGCGCGAAGATGCCGTCGACGCCGGCCGCGAGCAGCCGCTCGACGAGCCGCTCCAGGGAGCGGACGTCGACCGTGCCCTCCTCGGTCAGGGGGGTGACGACCGGCGGTACGACTCCGGCGATCCGCGGGGCTGGGGTGGTCACGCTGTCTCCTCGACGTGTAGGGGGGTGGTGCGGCCCGTCGCTGCTCTGGCGAGTTCCACCAGCTCGGCGTTGCCGGACCCGGCGGGCACGGGGTGGTGGCAGCGGAACTCGTGGCCGCCGCCGTCGGCGCCCGGCTCGACCGGTGGCATGTCGGAGGCGCACACGTCGGTGGCCTTCCAGCAGCGGGTGCGGAACGGGCATCCGCTGGGTGGCCGGGTGGCCAGGGGGACGGGACCCACGAGCGGGATGGGGTCGATGGGCGAGAGCAGACCCGGCGTGGCGGAGAAGAGCGCGCGCGTGTACGGGTGCTGGGCGCCCTCGGGGAGCCCGGCGGCGGGCGCCTGCTCCACGATCCGGCCGAGGTACATGGTGACCACGCGGTCGCTGATCCGCTTGACGGTCTGGATGTCGTGCGAGACGAAGACCATGGCCAGGCCGAGGCGCTCCTTGAGGTCCAGGAGCAGGTTGAGGATCTGCGCGCGTACCGAGACGTCGAGGGCGCTGGTGGGCTCGTCGGCGATCACCAGGCCCGGCTCCAGGGCCAGGGCGCGCGCGATGGAAACCCGCTGGCGTTGCCCGCCGGAGAGCTGGCTCGGCAGGACGTCGGCGACCGAGTTGGGCAGACCCACCAGGGCCATCAGCTCGGCGACGCGCTCCTCCCGCTGGCTCCTGCTGCCCCGGCGGTGCACGTCGAGCGGGTCGCGCAGGATGTCGCGTACCGGCATCCGGCGGTTCAGCGACGTGGCCGGGTCCTGGAAGACCATGCCGATGCCCGTGCCGATGAGGTGGCGCCGTTGCGACGCGGCCATAGACCACACGTCGGAGCCGGCGAAGGTGACCGTGCCGCTCGTCGGCCGCTGGAGCCCCACCAGCACCTTGGCCAGGGTGGACTTGCCGCACCCGGACTCACCAACGACGCCGATGGTCTCGCCGGCGCGGACGGTCAGGTCCGCGCCGGTGAGGGCGTACACCCGCTCCCGGTTGAACATGCCGCCGCCACGGGTGCGGTGGACCACGTGCACGTCGCGCAGCTCGACGATCGGCTGTCGCGTGGCTGTCGCGCTCATCGGGCCGGCTCCTCTTCGCTGACGGTGACGGCCGGGTGGTGGCAGGCGTACCCGTGGGCGGCGGTGCCCGTCAGTCGGGGCGCCGTGTCGCGGCAGACGTCGGTCGCCATGGGGCAGCGGTCCGCGAATCGGCATCCCGGTGGGAAATCGGCCGGGGACGGCACCACGCCACGGATCTGGGTGAGCCGCTGCGCGCCGGCCTCCAGCGAGAGCACCGAGCCGAGCAGCCCCCGGGCGTAGTGGTGCGCCGGGGCCCCGACCACGTCGGCGGTGACCCCGCTCTCGACGATCTGACCGCCGTACATGACGACGACCCGGTCGGCGACGTCGCTGACCAGCGCGAGGTCGTGGCTGACCAGGATCAGGGCGAAGCCCAGCCGGTCCTGTAGCCGCAGCAGCAGTTCTATCACCTGCGCCTGGACCGTCACGTCGAGCGCGGTGGTCGGCTCGTCGGCGATGATCAGGCGCGGGTCGCGGGAGAGGGCCATGGCGATCACCACGCGCTGCCGCTGCCCGCCGGAGAGCTCGTGCGGGTACGCCGCCAGGGTGCGCCCGGGGTCCAGGCCCACCAGTCCCATCAGCTCCTCGGCCGACCGGGTGCCGCCGCGGCGGATCATCTGCGCCAGCTGTGGGCCGATGCGCAGCGAGGGGTTCAGCGCCGAGAGGGCGTCCTGGTAGATCATCGCGATCTCGCGGCCCATCAGGGCGCGCCGCCGTTTCGCGCTCACGGTGAGCAGGTCCGTACCCGCGAAGTGGACCGCACCGCGCACCCTGGCCCCCTGGGGCAGCAGCCCCATGACCGCGAGGGACGTCAGCGACTTGCCCGAGCCCGACTCCCCCACCAGGCCGACGACCTCGCCGGGACGCACGTCGAAGCTCAGGCCGTCGACGATGTCGACGCCCCGGTGGCGTCCATCGAACCCGATCGACAGGTCCCTGACCTCGAGCACGGGCTCGCCCTGCGGGAGGGGGCGGGCACGCTCGCGCAGCCGCCGCGCCGCCTCCGGCAGGCCGGGCAGCTGCACGACCTCGCCGGCGCCGGGCTGTGCCCGTACCAGCGGATCGGCGGCCGGCGAGCTGGTGGCGCGCCGGGCAGCCGGGGCGGCCCAGGCGTCGGACATCCCCTCGGAGAGCACGTTCAGGGCGAGCACGGTGAGCAGGATCAGCAGGCCGGGGAAGAACGTGGCCCACCAGCCGCCGATCTGCACCATCTCCTTGCCGAAGGCGATGACCGATCCCCACGAGGACTCCGCCTCCTGGGGGGCCAGCCCGCCACCGATGAAGGAGAGGGACGCCTCGAAGACGATGGCGTCGGCCACCATGACGGTGACGAAGACGAGGATCGGCGCGGCACAGTTGCGCAGGACGTGTCGCCAGAGGATGTGCAGTCGGCGCGCGCCGATGATCCGCTCGGCCGCCACGTAGTCCTCCCGGTACTGCGAGAGCACGTTGGCGCGCACGATCCGCGCGACGGACGGGGTGAAGACGAAGCCGATCGCGATCACGAGGACCAGCAGGCTGTTCTTCCCGAAGGAGATGATCAGCAGGGCGGACAGCACGATGGCAGGGAAGGCCATGACGACGTCGAGGCAGCGCATGACCGCCTCGTCGACCGCGGTCCGGCTGGTTCCCGCCAGCGCGCCGAGGATCGCGCCGACGAACAGGGCGATGCCGGCGGCGCCGAAGCCGACGATCAGCGAACGCCGGGTGCCGGCCACCAGCCGCGAGAAGACGTCGCGCCCGAGCTTGTCGAGGCCGAACCAGTGCTCGCCGTTCGGGCCGGTCAGGGCCGGGCCGAGCCCGGCCTGGGCGGGATCGTGCCGGAGAAGCAGGGGCGCGAAGATGCCGACCAGGACGATGAGCAGGACGAAGCCGAGCGCGATCCGGGAGGTGACGGTGAGCCTTCTGAAGGCGATGCCGGGACGCGACAGCCGGGCGGTGAGGGTGCGACGCATCAGTGGGCTCCGCGCAGTCGAGGGTTGGCGAAGAGGTAGAGGATGTCGACAACCAGGTTCACGACGACGAACCCGACGGCGATCGTCAGGACGGTTCCCTGCGCGAGGGCGGTGTCGTTCTGCTGCACCGCGCTCATGATCTGGGTGCCCATGCCGGGCAGCGAGAAGATGGCCTCGATGACGACGGTGCCGCCGATGAGGTAGCCGATCCGCAGGCCCAGCACGGTGAGCGGGTTGACCAGCGCGTTGCGCAGCACGTTGCGGCCGATCACCACCCGGGGCGGCAGTCCGGCGCCGACGGCCGTACGGACGTAGTCCTTGTCGAGTTCCTCCACCATCGACGTGCGCACGATCCTGGCGAGCGAGCAGCCGACCGGCACGGCGAGGGCCAGCGCGGGCATGGCGAGGGACTGCAACCAGAGGCTGACCGAATCGGCGGGGTTGACGTAGCCGCCCGTCGGAAAGACCGGGCGCCGCACCGAGAACTCCTGGATGAGCAGCAGCGCCAGCCAGAACGACGGCGTGGCGATGCCCGCCATGGAGACGAACCTGATCACCTGGTCGGGCCAGCGGTCCCGGTACAACGCGGCGGGGATGCCGAGGGCCAACGCGATGACCAGCGCGCCGACGACGCCCAGGGCGGTCAGCTGGATGGTCAGCGGCAGCGCGGTGGCGATCTTGTCGGCGACCGGCACCGACGGCGGGAAGGTCATGCCCAGGTCACCCCGGACCAGGTCGCCCAGGAAGTGCAGGTAGCGCAGGGGTAGCGGGTCGTCGAGGCCGTTGGCGGTCTTGAACGCCGCGACCTGCGCGGGGGTCGCCTGGTCACCGAGCACGGACAGCGCGGGATCGATCGGGGAGAACTGCATGATCACGAAGACGAACAGCGTGATGCCCAGCACCAGGGGAATCAGGGTCAGGAGTCGTCGCGCGACCAGGCTCAGAACGCTCAGCATGGTGTCTTTCTCTCGTCGAGGGCCGCCGAGGCGTCCCGCCCGGTCCGCAGGTGGCGTGGGCCGGGCGGGACGCTTAGGGCCGGGGCCGGGCCCCGGGGCGGGCTCAGCCGCTCCGGCTGGCGCCCAGGAAGTACAGGCCGGTGGTCGCGGCGCCCGAGAAGCCGGTGAGCTTGGCGGGGTCGTACGCGGTGACGACCTTGGTGTGCAGGACGGGGTACAGCGCGGCCTCCTCGGCCGCCAGGTCGAGGGCCTGCTTCCACAGCGCCTTGCGGGCCGCCTCGTCGGAGGTCTGGGCCGCCTTGTCGAGCAGGTTGGCCATGGCCTTACGGTTCGCGTCGCTCCAGCGGTAGCGCTGTCCCGGCCACGTCTCGCCGTAGTAGAACCAGCGCATCAGCAGGTCGGTGTCGACGCCGAAGACGCTGGGGTCCCCGGTGGCCATCAGCACCCGGAAGGTGTCCTTCGGCACGATGTCGCCGTAGATGGCCGACGAGGGCACCGTGTTGAGGCTGGCGTTGACGCCGATCTTCTTCCACTGCTCGATGACCAGCGGGGCGACGTCCTTCACCACGGAGTTGTCCGTCGTGTCGAGCCGGAAGGACAGGTTCGGGACGCCGGCCTCGGCGAGCAGGGCCTTGGCCTTCTCGGGGTTGTAGTCGTAGACCGTGGCGGCCTTCTGGTAGTCCTTGTTGCCCTCGTCGAGGTAGCTCGTCGCCGGGCTGCCGTAGCCGTTGAGCGCGGTCTTGATGACCGCGTCCTTGTCGATCGCGTGGTGCAGGGCCTGGCGCACCCGCTTGTCGCTGAACGGCGCCGCCGCCGAGTTGAACATGAGGAAGACCTGGTTGAAGGCCTGCTTCACGTCGACGGTGTACTTGCCCTTGAGCGCGTCGACGTTGAGGTAGGGCACCGACTCGATGGCCTGGACGCGGCCGCCCTGCAGGTCCGACACCCGGGCCGAGGCCTCGGTGGTGGTGTTCCACGTCATCGTGTCCACCTTGGCGGGCCGGGGGCCGGCGTAGTTCGGGTTCCTGCTCAGCTTGATGCCCGACTCCTTGGACGCGCTGTCCATCTTGAACGGGCCGGAGCCGATCGGTGCCGTGTCGAAGGCCTTCGCGGCGGCGGCGTCCGCCGTCTTCGCCTTGGGGACGATCTTGATGACCGAGATGCGCTCGGCGAACAGGGCGAACGGGTACTTCAGCGTGAACTCGACCGTCGTGGCGTCCTTGGCCTCGACCGAGTCGATGAACGAGACGAACCCCTGCATCAGCGGCGGCGTCTTGGGGTCCGCCGGCTTGAGCACCCGGGTGAAGGACCAGGCCACGTCCTCGGCCGTGACGGGGGTGCCGTCGGAGAACTTCACGCCGTCACGCAGCGACACGGTGTAGGTGCGCCCGTCGGCGCTGGCCGTCGGGTCGTCCTTGGCCAGCGCCCGGTAGGGTTCCCGGGTAACCGGGTCAAGATCTACGAGGCCTTCGAAGATGTGCTGGTTGACCGCCGTCGCCACCGCCGAGGAGGCGTTGGCGGGATCGAACCCGCTGGAGAGGGTGAACGCCAACGTGGTCTCGATCGACGATCCCCCCTTACCGTCGCCGACGGCGTTGGTCGATGCAGGGCCGCCGCTGCACGCCGCCAGCCCGATCGCCAGGGTCGCTGCGACGGTCGCGATGGCCAGTGAGCGGACTCGGCGCGGGGGGACGCGCCGGCTCCTCGGCGGCTTACCAGTGGTGCTCACGGAGATGCCTCCATAGGCTCTTCATGCGCTCGCGTCACCGCTCGCGCTTGGGGGATTCGAAGTTATGGGTATGACGTCTGACGTCTGATGCCGATAGGCTGAGCGTGTCAGATTCATGAACGAAGGGCAAGGGGCAGATGACGACCATTGACGCGACTCCGCTACGCGGCACGGAGCGCCCGGGTCCCCGCCGGCAGGAGGTCGCGACCAGGATCAAGGAGTACATCCTGCGCAACCGCCTCAAGCCGGGCAACCTCCTGCCCACCGAGATCGAGCTGTGCGAGGCGGTGGGAGCCAGCCGTTCCAGCGTCCGCGAGGCGGTCAAGATCCTCTCCGCCCTCGACATCGTCGAGGTACGGCACGGCCACGGCACCTTCGTCGGACGCATGTCCCTCAACGCCCTCGTGGAGAGCCTCGCCTTCCGTGGCCTGCTGAGCGGCGAGGAGGACCACCACGTGCTGGGGCAGGTCGTGGACGTCCGACAGACCCTCGAGCAGGGGCTGGCGGCCCAGGCCATCGACGTCCTCGACGAGGAGCACCGCGCGGAACTCTCCGCGCTCGCCGACGAGATGGAGAACCTGGCCGCCCAGGGCAAGGACTTCCTCGAGGTCGACCGGGCGTTCCACCTCAAGTTGATGGAGCCCCTCGGCAACGACCTGATCCTCCAGCTCACCGAGGCGTTCTGGCAGGTACAGGCCATCGTGGCCCCCACGCTGCGCACCGAGCCGGAGGACCGGGTGATCACCGCGCAGCGGCACCGGGCGATCGTGGACGCGGTCGCGGCCGGCGACCCCGCCGGCCTGCGCTCCGCCATCGCCGAGCACTACGCGCCCATCCGGGCGAGCATCGCGCGCGCCGTCCAGCCCTGAGCCGGCAGACGGCGGCCCACTTCCCCCCGACCCCGCACGCCCGCGACAGCGCCTGACCCCGCACGCCCATGCGAGCGACCGCGCCCGCAGCACCAGGTTCGCGGCCGGCACCCGCTCGCGGGCGACCCGACCGGAGGCGTACGCCGCATCGTCGCCGCGCCGGCCGACGACCCCGGCGCGCCGGCGGGCACGAGGATGCCCGCCGTGGCGGAGCGTGCCGTCCGGCTGGCTCTCGCACCCGCCCGGCCTGCGCCCGGCGGCCAGGCCCGCCATGACCCGCCGTCGACCGGACAGATCCGGGGCGGTGGCACGTGGACCCGGCCCGCGCCGGTGCCGACGCCTGCCCATCGATCGATCTCTTGACGGCCGGCGCGGCGCCCCTTAGCGTCAGGACATCGGACATCCGACGTCTTATGGCTGATTCGGCTCTCCGGTTCCCCCACCCGCCCCCGGAAGGAATCCCCGTGCCTCCTGCCCGCGCCATACCGCGCCGAGTGACAGCCGTGGTGGCCGCCCTCCTCGGCCTGGCCGCGCTCCTGCCCGCCACGCCGGCCAACGCCGCTCCTGCCGGAGTGGGCGCGACGGTCAGCGCCGACTGCACGACCAGCCGGCTGCTCCTGCTGCTGGACAACCGCAGCACCACCACACAGACGTTCACCGTCACCTGGCCCGGGCGCGCCAACTCCCCGTGGACCCGGACGGTCACCGCCGGCAGCAGCACACAGCTCTACTGGACTTTGGCGGCCGGCACGGCCTACACGCTGCGCACGACCACCCCGACGGGTCTGGACGACACCTCCGCCGGCGTGTTCCACTGCGGCACCGGCATGTCCGCGCTGACCGGCTTCGACTGCACCGCCGGCCGTCTGCAGCTCATCCTGGAGAACCGCACCACCACCGCCCGCGACTTCACCGTCACGTGGCCCGGGCGCACCGGCTCACCGTGGACCCGCACGGTCGCCGCGGGCGGCAACTTCCTGCACTACTGGACGGTCGGCAGCGGCACCCCGTACACCCTGCGGGTCACCGCCCCGGGCTTCGACACCACGCTGCGGGGCACCACCGCGTGCGACATGGCCGCCGGGAACCCGCAGCTGACCACGACGACGCTGCTGACCACGCAGACCGTCATCCGCAACCTCAACGGCGCGGGCGGCCGCTACGACGGCACCGTCGCCTCGGTCCGCATCCCGGGCATGGCCGTCACGAACAACGGCACCGTCATCGCCGTGGCCGACGCGCGCGTCGACGGCTCGTACGACCTCGGCGGCGGCACCAACAACATCCAGATCGCCATGATCCGCAGCACCGACGGCGGCCGCACCTTCGAGCAGCCGCGCGTCATCCACGCCCCCGCCACCACCGGTGAGGGGGCGGGCGATCCCAGCCTGCTGGTCGACCGCGCCACCGGCACCGTCTACTGCTTCTTCACGTACTCCCCCAGGCCGGGCATCAGCTTCTGGTCGGGCAGCTCCGGACTCAACACGGCCGACGACCCGAACAGCATGCACCTGCGGTACATCACGAGCCGGGACGACGGCGCCACCTGGAGCGCGCCGGTGGAGCTGAACCCGGCGATCAAGGACCCGGCGTGGCGGCAGGTGTTCTTCTCCTCCGGCCACGGCATCCAGACCAGCACCGGGCGCCTGATCCAGCCGATCGCCTACCGGGACGCGGCCGGCACCAGCCACGCCGGCAACATCTACAGCGACGACCACGGCGTCACGTGGCGGCGGGGCGGCTCGGCCGGCGGGAACATCAACGAGAGCAAGGCGATCGAGCGCGGCACCGGAGCCGTCGTGCAGAACATGCGCCACAACTCGACCCGCAGCCGCTTCTACGCCACGTCCAGCGACGGCGGCGCGACGTTCGGCCCGGCGACGGCCAGCGCCGCGCTGACCGATCCGCTGTGCGACGCCGACGAGCTGTCCTACCTGCGCCCGTCGGACGTGGGCGCGAACGGGGCGCCGGTGCGCACCCGTACGGCGCTGTTCAGCAACAACGCCCACCCCACCGCGCGCAACGACCTCACCGTCCGGCTGTCCACCGACGACGGCGCCAGCTGGCCGGCCCGGGCGCTGATCAAGCCGGGCGGGGCGGGCTACTCGACCATGGCCGTGCTGGCCGACGGAAAGGTCGGCAACCTGTACGAGGTCGGCAACACCGGAGGCATCCACTTCGCCCGCTTCACCCTCGACTGGGTCAAGGCGGCCTGACGCGGAACCCGGCCGGGTGCCGTACGCACCGCGGCACCCGGCCGGGTTCCCGCCGACGGCGGCCGGTGCGGTGTGGCGTGTCGCGCGCGTTCTCGCCCGCCGGGTCCGGTTCGGGGTTACGGTGAGGCAGGCATGGACTCACTCTCCGTGATCATGCGTTGCCGGCCGCCGGTACGGGGCGTCCTCCGTCCCTGGTGAGGCGCCTGACGGCCGACACGGCGAGGGTTTCGACGCCGACGGGGCTGGGCAAGATCAGGACCGACGACAACCCCCTGGAGGGACGACTCTCGTGGAAGTTACCGGCTTCTTCACCGCGATCATCATCGGTCTGATCATCGGCGCCCTGGGTCGGCTGGTCGTACCGGGCAAGCAGAACATCCCGATCTGGCTGACCCTGCTCATCGGCGTTGTCGCCGCGATCCTCGGCACGCTCGTCGCCGGCGCCCTCGGTGTCGACGACACCGCCGGCATCGACTGGATCGAGCTGGCCATCCAGGTCATCTTCGCCGCGATCGGTGTGGCCGTCGTCGCGGGCGCCTACGGTCGCCGTCGGATTCGCTGACCGCGCAGCGCGTACGCCGGCCCATCCCCCAGGGGGCGGGCCGGCGCTGCTGTCCGCGCGGCACCGGTGGACCGTTCCCGGTGTCACCACCAGTCCGCTTGTCAGGGGCGCCGGCGGGTGTTGAGCCGGGCGGCCTGGCGGGTCAGGTGGTCGCGTTCGGCGAGGTTGGGTGCCTTCCGGGCCGCCTCCGCATACAGCCGGGCCGCCGTCGCCAGGTCGCCGTCGCGCTCGTGGAGGTAGGCCGCCACCGCCGTGTGGCGGGGCAGCGAGTCGTCCAGCGCCGCGAGCGCCGCCAGTCCGGCGCGCGGCCCGTCGGCCTCGCCGACCGCCACGGCGCGGTTGAGCCGTACGACCGGGCTGTCGGTCAGGCGCACGAGTTCGTCGTACCACTCGACGATCTGCACCCAGTCGGTCTCCTCGGCGGTGGGCGCGTCGGCGTGCAGCGCGGCGATGGCGGCCTGGGCCTGGAACTCGCCCAGCCGGTCGCGGGCGAGGGCCGCCTGGAGGATGGCGACGCCCTCGGCGATCGATGTGGTGTCCCACCGGCCGCGGTCCTGCGCGGCGAGCGGCACCAGGCTGCCGTCGGGCGCGGTCCGGGCGCGGCGCCGGGCGTGGTGCAGCAGCATGAGGGCGAGCAGCCCCGCCACCTCGGGGTGGTCGATCGCGGCCGCGAGTTGCCGGGTGAGCCGGACGGCCTCGGCGGCGAGGTCGACGTCGCCGGAGTAGCCCTCGTTGAAGACCAGGTAGAGCACGCGCAGCACGGTGGCGACGTCGCCCGGCTGGTCGAACCGTACGCCGGCCACGGTGCGCTTGGCGCGGCTGATGCGCTGCGCCATGGTCGCCTCGGGCACCAGGTACGCCTGGGCGATCTGGCGGGTGGTCAGTCCGCCGACGGCGCGCAGCGTGAGCGCGACCGCGGACGACGGCGTCAGCGACGGGTGGGCGCACAGGAAGTAGAGCTGGAGCGTGTCGTCGGCCGCGGGCACGGGCCCGGGCGTCGGCTCCTCGTCGAGGAGGTCCTCACGCCGGCGGCGGGCCACGTCGGAGCGGGTCGCGTCGAGGAACCGGCGCCAGGCCACGGCGACCAGCCAGCCCTTCGCGTCGCGCGGCGGGTCGGCCGGCCATGTCCGGACCGCGTCGAGCAGCGCGTCCTGAACGGCGTCCTCGGCCGCCGCGAAGTCGGCTCCGCGGCGGACGAGGACGCCGAGCACCGCCGGTGTGAGGCTCCGGAGCAGTGCCTCGTCCATCAGGTCACTCGGTGATGGTGGGCGGCGCGGTCAGGAACGGGCGCAGCTCCAGCCACTCGTGGATCGGCTTCCCGCCCGCCCCCGGGGCCGCCGACAGTTCCCCGGCCAGTTCGACGGCGCGCTCGTAGCTGTCGACGTCGATCACCATCCAGCCGGCGATGAGGTCCTTGGTCTCGGCGAACGGGCCGTCGGTGACCGGCGGGCGCCCCTCACCGTCGTACCGGACGAACGTCCCCTCGGGGGCGAGGGCCTGCCCGTCGACGAACTCGCCGGTGCCCTCCAGCCGGGTGGCGAAGTCTTGCATGTACTGCAAGTGCGCCGAGATCTCCTCCGGCGTCCACTGGTCCATCGGCACGTCGTTGACCGCGGCCGGTGCGCCACGGTAGTGCTTGAGCAGCAGGTACTTGGCCATGATGTCTCTCCTCGGTGCTGGCGCCGACCATTGTGGCCGCGTTCATGGCAGGGACGGAGCCGGTCCCGGATTCTCGACATCGCCGTGGAGATTCTTCTCAGATCGGAGCGGTCACGCGTCGGAGGGTGGGCACAGCCGGTTGTTCACGTCGTGCACGCCAGGGGTGCTCCACGCGAGGGCGTGGGCACGAGCCTTCAGGTCGGGCTCGCCGACCGTTCCTTCCAGGATCGCCACGCGGTTCTGCACCTCGATGCAGATGCGCTCGTGCCGCAGCAGCGGATCGCGCTGCATCCGGTCGAGCAGCCGGCAGGCCAACCGGGCGTCCGCCGAGGTGGGCTCGGCGCGGAACTGCGACGGCAGGCCGTCGGGGAACAACCAGGGGTACGTCACGACTCGCTCCTCACGTCTTGGCGTCTCCCGGAGAGCCCTACCCCGCGAACTCCGCCGCAATACGACAGCCTCGTGACGATTCGCGCCCGGGACGGTGACGAGCCACGGCGGGAAGGATCGGACGTGTGCGCCTGCCACCGTGCGGGTAGGTGCCTTGTCGGGGACGACGGGAGCGGTCGGCGACGAGCGCGACCGTGCGGGGGCGCCGGCGGCACGACAGGGCGATGGTGTCCCGTCTCACCGATCTCGCTGGCCGGGCCACGGCAGGTGGCGGGTAGTGTTGATTGGGCAGAGATCTACCGATATGTCCGCCATTTCGAGGGGTGACCATGCCCGACCACGCGTCCGACCGCATCGACCTCGCCCACCTACGGGAAACGCTCGACGGGCCGTGGGCCGACGTCCGCAACGCGCACCGGGACCACCTCGACGCGCGCTTCCTCCCGGTGTACGGCGAGACCGGCGACCAGGCACGTGAGCGGATCACCCGGCTGCTCTCCGAACTCCCCGTCGAACTGGGCATCGCGTCGGCCTTCCCCACCGAGTACGGCGGCAGGGGCGACATCGGCGGCTCGATCGTGGCCTGCGAGATGCTGGCGCAGGTCGACCTGTCGCTGATGGTCAAGGCGGGCGTGCAGTGGGGCCTGTTCGGTGGCGCGGTCGCGGCCCTCGGCACCCGTCGGCACCACGACGCCTACCTGCGGGACATCGTCTCGGGCGAGATCTTCGGCTGCTTCGCGATGACCGAGACCGGCCACGGCTCCGACGTCCAGCAACTGCGCACCACCTGCACGTACGATCCGCAGACGCAGACCTTCGACCTCCACACCCCGCACGAGGCGGCCCGCAAGGACTACATCGGCAACGCGGCCCGGGACGGGCGGATGGCGGTCGTCTTCGCGCAACTGATCACCGGTGGACGGCGGCACGGCGTACACGCGTGGCTGGTCCCGATCCGCGACGCGCAGGGCAAGACGCTGCCCGGCGTGACCATCGGTGACGCCGGCGCCAAGGCCGGCCTGCTCGGCGTCGACAACGGACGGCTCAGCTTCGACCACGTGCGGGTGCCCCGGGACATGCTGCTGGACCGCTACGGTCAGGTCGCGGAGGACGGGACGTACTCCAGCCCGATCGAGAACGACTCCCGGCGCTTCTTCACGATGCTCGGCACGCTGGTCCGGGGCCGGGTGAGCGTGGGCGGGGCCGCGTCGGCGGCCACCAGGTCGGCGCTGGCCATCGCGGTGCGCTACGGCGACATCCGCCGCCAGTTCGGCACGCCCGACGCGGAGCGGGAGGTGCTGCTCAACGACTACCTGGCCCACCAACGCAAGCTGCTGCCCGCCCTGGCCACCACGTACGCGTTGCACTTCGCCCAGGCCGAGCTGGTGGCCGCGCTGAGCGAGGCGCAGGGCGGCGACGAGCCGGTCGACGAGCACCGGCAACGGGAGCTGGAGTCCCGGGCCGCCGGTCTCAAGGCCGCGCAGACCTGGCACGCGACCCGCACCATCCAGATGTGCCGCGAGGCGTGCGGCGGCGCCGGCTACCTGTCCGAGAACCGGCTACCCAGCCTCAAGGCCGACACCGACGTCTTCACCACCTTCGAGGGCGACAACACGGTGCTGCTGCAACTGGTGGCCAAGGGGCTGCTCACCGGCTACCGGGACGAGTTCGGCTCGTTGGACGGCTGGGGGCGCGCCTCGTTCGTCGCCGAACAGGTCCGCGAGATGGTGCTCGAGCGCACCGCCGCGCGCTCGCTCATCGAGCGGATGATCAGCGCCGTGCCCGGCCGCGACGACGAGGTCGCCGTCACCGACCGCGGCTGGCAGCTCAAGATGTTCGAGGACCGCGAGAGGCATCTCCTCGACGGCGCCGTCCGGCGCCTGCGCAACGGCGCGGCCACGAAGCAGGACCGCCCGTTCGACATCTTCAACGACGTCCAGGACCACGTCCTCGCCGTCGCCGCCGCGCACGTCGACCGGGTCACCCTGGAGGCGTTCGTCGCCGGCATCGAGGACGCCACCGACCCGTCCGTCCGGGCGCTGCTCTCCCGGGTCTGCGACCTGTACGCGCTCAGCGTCATCGAGGCCGACAAGGGATGGTTCCTGGAGCACGGCCGTCTCACGCCGGCCCGTTCCAAGGCGATCACCGGCGTGGTGAACGATCTGCTCAAGGAGCTGCGCCCGCACATGCGGACCCTCGTGGACGGTTTCGGCATCCCGGACGCGTGGCTGCACTGCGCCATCCTGCGCGAGGAACCCCTGCGGCAGGAGACCATGGCCGCGCACGACGCCGCCGAGGATCCGCAGGCGGTACCGGCGTAGGCGGGATCCGACACAGGGCACCGGGGCGTGGCTCGTGACGTGCTGCCTGCCGCTGCCCGTCCCGAAAATCCGATGCCGACGGACGGGCCGGTGGCTACCGTCACGGGACATGTCCCGAGTCAGAGTACGGCCGATGGAGTCCGCTGATCTGGCCGCCTGCGGCGCGCTGCTGGCCGAACGGCACCGCCGGCACCGGATGGCCGAACCGCTGCTGTCCGCGCGGTTCTGTGCGGTCGACGCCGCGCTGCGCGAGCTGACCGCCACGTTCGAGACGACCGGCGCGTCGGGCGCGGTGGCACTGCGCGACGCCGTTCCGGTCGGCTTCGTCCTCGGAGCCCCGAAATCGTCCCCGGTGTGGGGGCCGAACGTCTGGGTGGAAGCGGCGGGGCAGGCGGTGACCGACGCAGAGGTGATACGGGACCTGTACGCCGCGGCGGCGACCCGATGGGTCGCAGAAGGCCGGACGGCCCACTACGTGCTGGTGCCGGCGCACGACGCCGACCTCGTCCGGGCCTGGTTCCGACTCGGTTTCGGGCAGCAGCAGGCGCACGCCGTCATGCCTGCGGTCAGGACGCGGACCGCCGAGGTCGCGGGACTGACGGTGCGTCTGGCTGTTCGTGCGGACATCCCGGCACTCGCCGAACTCGACCTCGAACTCCCCCGGCAGCACGGATCGTCCCCGACGTTCTCCCCCGGCGTGCTGTCCACCGTCGAGGAGAACCTGGCCGAGTGGGAGGAGGGCATCGCCGACGCCGGACTCGCCACGTTCGTGGCCGAGTCGGAAGGCCGCGTGGTCGGTTCGGCCATCGGATGCGCTCTGGAGAAGTCGGGTACGCATCTGGGTCTGGCCCGCCCGGACAACGCCGGGTTCCTCGGCTTCGCTGCCGTCTTCCCCCACGCCCGGGGCAGGGGCGCGGGCCGGGCACTCGGCGAGGCCGTCATCGACTGGGCCGTCGACAGTGGATTCGACAGCGTGGTGACCGACTGGCGGGTGACGAACCTGCTCGCGTCGCGCACCTGGCCGGCACTCGGGTTCACGGAGTCCTTCCTCCGGCTGCACCGTACCGTCGCCACCTGACCCTCTCGTCGGCACCGAACGCACGCCGCCCTGGCGGGATCGACGGGAGACCGACGTGGTGGCGGCGTCCTGGCGGGGCCTCCCGGCGGTCCGTCCGATCGGCGTGCACCCGCGGGAAGCCCTCCGGGCGCACGATCCGGCGGGCGTCTTGTCCGGTATCCCGCAGTGCGCAACTAGCGCCGAACAGGCTAGAAGTGGGCTCGGGCTAGCAGGGAATGGCTCCTCCTGTTCCCGATGACCTGTTTGGCCAGCGGCTTACCAATGCTTTGCATTCTCCCGCCACAACCGTAACGATCCGTGGCCCGGACGTCACTGGCCGATGTCACGCATGTCGGACAGACAACCCTGGCCGGCGGCCTGGACGCGAATGCCCGACAGGTTGTGCGATTCCGGTTGACCGGGGGTTTCCGGAGCTTTTCCTGTCCCGGCACTCAGACTGTTGATCCATTCGGCCGGACATGACCGAGCGTGACAACCCTCCGGGGTCTACCCGCAATTTGACGCGCCTTCAGCCCTGCCCCGGACCCTCGGATCCGTTGACGGAAAACTCGAGCTCCCCCTACGCTCGCTTCGCAACTCCCCTCACCCAGAGGAGCGGATCCTTGAGGATATGTTTTATCGGCAAGTATCCTCCGATCGAGGGCGGCGTCAGTGCCCAGAACTACTGGGCCGCGAGAGCTTTGGCGTCCCGCGGTCACCAAGTATTCGTGGTAACGAACGCGAACGAGGTCGAGGCGCGTTTCCGGCAGCGTCTCGAGGACGGGGACGCGGAGCACTACGAACCGCAATTCCCCGATTCGGGCGGCGCGGTCAGGGTGCTGAACCCGGAGCCTATGACGCCGCGCCGGATGACACACATCCCGTTGAGCAACCCATTCGTCTCGAAGCTCACCGGCCTGGCCACCGCGACGATTCGCGAACACGACTGCGAACTGATCGTCGCCTACTACTTCGAGCCGTACGTGGTGGCCGGGCACCTCGCGTCGACGTTCACCGGCACGCCGATGCTGGTCGAGCATGCCGGTAGCGACCTCGACCGGCTCATGCGCCTGCCCGAGCTGGCGGCGGTCTACAAGGAGATCCTGCGCTCGGCCGCCGCCGTCGCGACCAAACCCTCCCTGGTACGCCGGTTCCTCGGCATGGGTGTCGAGCGCAACGCGCTGCGGGCCGGTCCGCCCTACCCGCTGCCACGATCGGCGTTCTCACCCGAAGCCGAGCCGATGAGCCCCGCCGAGATCGCCGCCGCGTCCATCGACGGCTCCGGCGTCCAGCTCGACCCGGCGCTACCGACCATCGGCATGTACGGCAAGCCCGGCGACCGGAAGGGCACGTTCGACCTGATCGCGGCCATGGCCATCCTCGCCGGCCGAGGACTTCGCTTCAACGCGCTATTCCTCAGTGGTGAATCCCAGCTCGACCGGATGCGCTCGGAGATCCGCGTTGCCGGCCTGGCCGACCGGAGCACCATCCTCGGGTTCGTCCCGCCGTGGCGGGTGGCCCGGTTCATCCGTACCTGCACGGCCGTGTGCTTCCTGGAGCGGGACTTTCCGATCGGCATACATGGTCCGGTCGTACCGCGGGAGGTGCTTTCCTGCGGCACCTGCCTGGTGCTGTCCGGGGAGATCCTCGAGAAGCAGTCGTACGCCCACCGCCTGATCGACCAGGAGAACGTCCTGACC
Organism: Micromonospora echinofusca; assembly: GCF_900091445.1. Classification (NCBI taxonomy): domain Bacteria; kingdom Bacillati; phylum Actinomycetota; class Actinomycetes; order Micromonosporales; family Micromonosporaceae; genus Micromonospora; species Micromonospora echinofusca. Next base: position 2,131,778 of record NZ_LT607733.1, on the reverse strand, counting down.
GTCGCTGACCCCAAGGAGCACGAGAAGCTGGCTGCGCAACTCGAACTGGTCGTCCGCGACCCCGACGAGGCCGCCCGCATCGGCGCGGCGGGAGGTCTGCTCGGCACCGAGTTCGACACCTTCGACGTCTTCGCCGACGCCTGGGAGTCGCTGGTCGACATCACTTCGTCGGCCCGGGGGATGCCCGCACCCCCACACCTGCCCGACCTGCTGGCCGAGCTGACACCGAAGTTGGCCGCGTTGTTCGGCGCAGCCTGGTCCGACGTCGTCGCCGGGTTCGCGGCGACGCGGGACGCCACACCGCCGGCCGACGAGTTCGCCATCGCCGAGGCGTTCTGTGACCACCTGAACCGGCATCTGGACCAGGCCGCGGCGGCTGCCGCCGTTCCCCCGGCTTACCTCGCCGACGTGCTGCGCTACCAGCGGGGCCGGCTCTGGGCCAGTCAGGACGGCCCGTACGACCGGGACGTGCACGCCGGCACCCGATTCTCGACGCCGGTCCTGCGGCGGATGGTGCCGCGCCGCACCCGCACGACCCTGGTGGAGTCGTTCGACCACGACGTGACCGAGTTGTTCTGCCAGCCGTCCGACCCGGTCCGCGCCGCTGTCGGCGAGGCGGGCAAAGGCTGCGTCGTCTGTTTCGTCCGGTACCCCAACCTGGAGCACCGCGAGTTGCGCCTCAACGACGGCACCCGTCGCCTACTCGGCCTCTGCGACGGTACCCGCACCGTGGGCGACATCGTCGCCGCGCTGGCCCCAGCCCCGGAGATCGACGTCGTCGGCGCCCTCGTGCGCCTGCGCGGCGAGGGCGCGGTGGTGCTGGAGAACGCCGTCCCGGACCGCGCCCCCTGAGACCCCGGCAGTGCGTCCGCACCGTCGGTCGGCCACTCGTCCACGAAGGGAGGTGAACCACATGGAAACCAAGGAGGACATCGTGTTCGAGATGGAGGAACTCTCGCTCAGCAACGTCCCCGACACCGACGCCCCCGGCTGCGCGAGTTGCTCGAGCTGCGGTGGGTGCACGGGCTGCGGTATGGAGGCCTGACCGCCTTCTGACCCAAGCCGCTGATGCCCTAGGCCGGCACCGCAGCCCGCACTCCTCACAATTTTCCACAGGAGGATGCAATGAGCAAGGCTCTACCACGGCTCGGCGCCGGCCTGGGGTACCGCACGGCGCTGCACCACGACATCGTCGCCAACGCGGACCGAATCGACTTTCTCGAGGTAATTTCCGACCAGTATCTCCACGCCCCGCCGGAGAAGCTCCTGCGGCTTCTGGAACTCAGCGACACCTTTCCGTTGGTTCCCCACGGCGTTGGCCTCTCCGTAGGCACGGCCGCGCCTCTCGACGACGATTACCTGGATAGGCTCGCGCAGTTCGTGGAGGCCACGAAGGGCTACTGGTTCAGCGACCACCTCAGCTTCACAAAGGTGCCCGAGGTCGATGTTGAGCAACTCACTCCGGTATGGTTCACCGAAGAGAGCCTCGACGCCGTGTGCCGAAATGTCCGGCAATTGAAGACACGAATCCCGGATCCGCCCTTCCTGCTGGAAAACGTCACCTACTACTTCCCCGTCCCCGGCAACGACCTCAGCGAGGGCGCGTTTCTCACCCGGGTACTGGAGGAAACCGACACCGGCCTACTGATCGACGTGAACAACGTGTGGATCAACTCGGTGAACCTGGGCTTCGACCCGTACGAGTTCCTCGACTCCATACCGCTGGAGCGGGCGGTGCAGATGCACATCGCCGGCGGGGTCGAGATGGCCGGGATGATCGTCGACACCCACAGCAGCCCCGTCAACGAGCATGTCTGGCAGCTGGCGGCCCATGTGGTGCAACGCGCCCCGGTAAAGGCGATCCTGCTCGAGTGGGACTCTGACTGGCCGGAGTTCGCAGAGCTGCTCGACCACCTGGACCGCGCCCGGGACCTGCTGCCCGACCGGGTGGAAGCCGGCTCATGAGCCTGCTCGACATGCAGCGGGTGTTCAGCCGGCTACTCACCGATCCGTACTTCCAGCGGGAGTTCTTCGCCGAGGGCGCGGACCGGCCGCCGGGATACGACCTCACCGAACGGGAGCTGGACAGCCTGCGGCGGATGGACCGGAAGCGACTGCGGCTGCACGCCGGCAACCTCGCGCACGCCCGGCTGGGCCTGGCGCTCAAGTCGACGCCGTTGTCGGCGCTGGTCCTGCACACCCAACTGGACCGCCACCTGGTCCGCTTCTGTCGGGAGTATCCCCCGATCCCGGTCGCGGAGAGCGCCGTCATCCTGGCCACCACCCGGCTGTGCGAGTTCGCGGAGAAGCTGTTCGCCGAGGGCGAGTTGCAGCCCGCGTACGCGTGGGATCTGCTCCGGTACGAGAAACACCTGCTGGTGCAGGGGTTCGGCGTCGCGTCCTGTGCCAGTGCCGCCGAGTTCGCGCACCGGACCACCCCGCAAGGGTCGTTCGGCGACCACGTGCCGATCACCGGCCCCCATGTGCTCGTCGACCATTTCCGACACGACCTGACCGCCCTTCTGCCAAGGTTGCAGTCCGGTGATGTGCCCGAGCACGTGTCGCCGTTGGCCGAGCCGGTACGGATCCTGTTCGTCAAGCGGCCGCTGAAGGCCCTCGTGCAGACCTGTCGGCTCAACGTCGCGATGGAGTCGGTGTGGCGGCGGTGCGACGGCGTCCGCACCGTGGACGAGATCGCTTCTGCCTACCCCGACCCGCGCCCGGTCGTCGAGGCGCTCCGCGCCCTGCACCGGTTCGGGGCGATCGCGCTGACGACCGGAAGGACGTGCTGAGGATGTGCGGTATCACCGGAATCTTCGGCAGTCAGGACCGGTCGGCTCTGACGGCGATGACGGACGTACTGCGCCACCGCGGCCCCGACGACGAGGGCCGGTACGACGCGGGCGTCGTGGGCGTCGGTCATCGACGCCTGAGCATCATCGGAATCGACAACGGCGCCCAACCGATCCGCGGCGACCGCCGCGAGGTGTACGTGGTGGCCAACTGCGAGATCTACAACTATCGACAGCTCCGGGACGAGTTGCGGCGGCGGGGACACGACTTCCGTACCGACTCGGACGCCGAGGTCATCGTGCACCTGTACGAGGAGTACGGCGACCGCTGCGTCGATCATCTCCAGGGCATGTTCGCCTTCGCGATCGTTGACGGTGGACGGTTGCTGCTGGCCCGCGACCGATTCGGCATCAAACCGCTGCACTACGCCGAGGTCGACGGCGCCCTGCTGTTCGGATCCGAGGTCAAGGCCCTGCTACAGAACTCCTCGCTGACGCCCGAGATCGACGGCGAGGCGCTGGTCGACACCGTCGTGCTCGGCCATCCCGCCGGCCCGGGCACCCTGCTGCGCGGGGTGGTGAGCCTGCCGCCCGGCCACGTGCTCAGCGCGGTCGTGGCAGAGGGCCGGCTGGTCACCGCGCTCACCCGCTACCACACGCTGCCGGACGTCGACCCCGAGCCGGTCCCGTTACCCGAGGCCGCCGCCGAACTCATGGACCTGCTGCGGAACACCGTCCAATCGCACCTGATGGCCGAGGTCGAGGTCGGCGTCACGCTCTCCGGCGGGCTCGACTCGACGCTCCTGGCACGGCTCATGCGCGACCTGCACGACGGCCCGATCCGCGCGTACACGATCGGGGACCGTCCGGACCATCCCGACGTGGTGCAGGCCCGACGGCTGGCCCGGCAGTTCGGACTGGACCACCATGTGTCGATCCTGAGCTTCCAGGACTTTGTCGCCGCCATCCCCCGCTACCTCACGGCCGCTGAACAGCCCGCCGGTCTCGGCGGGATCGCACTCAACGTCCTCTGCCGACGCATCGGCCGCGATGTGAAGGTGTGTCTCAACGGCGAGGGCGCGGACGAGGTGTTCGGTGGTTACGGCGAGTACGTCGACCGGCGGTTCCGCACCCGTCGGATGCTCGACCGACTCGCCGTCCTCGAAACGTCGGGACGCAGCGTCAGCGCTCGGGGCCGGGAGTTCCTGGACTCCCTCACGGCCGACCAGCCATTCCCCGAGTACCTGCGGACGCTGTTCGCCGAGAACATGCGGGAACAGCTCACCCGGGACCACCTGGAGCTCCTCGACGCCTCCTCGATGGCGGCGAGCCTGGAGATGCGGGTGCCCTTCCTCGACCACCGGGTGGTCGAGTTCGCCTTCCGCCAGCCGCTTGCGCACCGGGTCGACTGGGAGTTGGGCATCACCAAGCGCCTGTTGAAGCATGCCGTCCTCACCACCTGGGGTGACGAGGTCAACCTGGTGGGCAGCGTGCTGCGCCGCAAGATCGGGGCACCCACCTCGGTACTCGGGCACCGGGAGCGGTTCATCCGCCTCTGCGAGCAGGTGCTGCCGGTGGACTACCTGCGCGACGACGAGTACGGCGCCTACTTCGACCAGAAGTCCGACCTGCTGGTGTTCAACCTGTACCGGGAGATCTTCACCCGATACCGGGGCGTGCTGCCCGACGGGTTCACCATGCTCGACTTCATGACGGAGCAGGCCCGCCGCCCGGCCCTCTCCCTACGCGGCTGACCAGGAGTCCTATGCCGACCGACGCCGTCAACGAGCGGGATGGCCTGCTCCGCGTAGTGGCACTGCTGCGGCCCCAGTGGCGGGCGGCCGCGGCGGCAGTCGGGTTGGGCGTCCTGGTCATCCTCCTCACCAACGCACTGCCCCTGGTGATCCGGCACATCATCGATCACGGACTGGTGCCCCGCGACAGCGACGCCACCACCGACGGCCTGTGGCTCCTGCTCGGGCTGGCCGCCCTGCGTTGGCTCTGCGACATCGTTCGTCGGGAGGCCAGCGGTGGCGTCGGACTGCGACTGGAGGCCGACCTGCGGGCCCGGCTGTTCCGCCACCTGCTCTCGCTCGACGTTGGCTGGCACAGCCGCGTCGAGAGCGGCCGGGTGCTCTCCCTCGTCGGATCCGACGTGCGGATCATCCGCGCCTTCGTTTCCTACTCCGCTCTGTTCATCATCCTCAACTCGCTGACCGCTGCCGCCGCCCTGACCCAGATCTGGTTGCTGTCCTGGCCGGTGGGACTCGCCGCCACCTGCGTCCTGCCGCTGTTCGGTCTAGTCACCGTGGGCTACGGCCGCAGGACGTTCGCCGTCTCGGCCACCCTCCAGGAGAGGGTGGCCGCGCTGGCCACGCACGCCGAGGAGAACGCGGCGGGCATCCGGGTCGTCAAGGGGCTCGGCCGGGAGAACGAGGAAATCCGGGCGTTCACCCGCAGGTCGATCGAGGTTCGCGAGCAGAACGTGGCCGCCTCCGCTCTCCAGGCCCGTTACCTGCCCTGGACGATCGGGCTGCCCGAGATCGGGCTGGTGCTCATCGTCTGGTTCGGCGGCTACCTGACGATCCGGGGATCGCTGACTGTGGGCACCCTCGTGGCGCTGAGCACCTACATGGCGCTGCTGGTCTGGCCGGTCGCCTCGATGGTCGGGTTGTTCGGCTCCGCCCGGCGGGCCGCCGCTAGCGCCGTACGCGTCTTCGAGGTGCTGGACCGACGCGCGACGATGACCGACCGTCCTGACGCGGTCCACCTCCCCCGACCTTCCGGCGGGGCTTCCGTCACCCTCGACGACCTCTGCTTCCGGCATCCCGGCGGGACATGGCCGGGCCTGCGCCGGATCCGGTTGCACGTAATGGCCGGTGAGCACGTGACGATCGAGGGCCCCGGTGGTTGCGGCAAGTCGGCCCTGGCCGGGCTCCTGGTACGGCTCTGGCCGCCGGACTCCGGCCGCCTGCTGGTCAACGGCGTCGACGTCTCCGACGTCACGCTCGCCTCCCTGCGCGGCACGGTGGGCTACGTCCCGCAGGAAGTCACCCTGTTGCACGGCACCGTCCGGGACAACCTGCTCATCGGCCGGTCCATGGCCACCGACGCGCAACTCGACCGGGCCCTGCGCCTTGCCGCTGCCGACGAGGTGATCCACTCGCTGCCCGAGGGTCTGGACACCGTGGTCGGCGATCAGGGACACCTCCTCTCCGGCGGGCAACGCCAACGCCTGGCCCTCGCCCGGGCGCTCCTGATGGAACCTGGGATCCTCGTCCTCGACGACGCGCTGACCCAGGTCGACATGGAGACCGGACGACGCGTGCACGACCGCCTGGGCGAGTTGGTCGGCACGGTGACGGTGCTGCACCTGACACGACCCGGCACCGCGCGACACAGAGCCGGCCGCGTGGTGACGCTGACCGATGCTGGCGTTCTGCGCGACGCCACCGAGGCGGGCGGTGGTCATCGGTGACCGCTCGGCGAGGGGGCACGGTCGCGTTGCTGCGACCGTTGGCGCGGGCGCACCGAGGGCCGGTACTGCTCGGTGTCGCGGCGGCCGTCGTCCAGACCGCCGCCGCGCTCGCCATCCCGTACCTGGTGAAGGTCGCCATCGACGACGGGATCCTGACCGGGAACGCCGGGGTGCTGTCCTTGGCGGCAATGGCCGGCATCGCGCTGGCTGGCATCGAGGTGCTTGCGGCCCGCACCCAGGTCCGCGCGGTCGCGCGGGCGGGACACGGCATGCTGTGCACCGCCCGGGTGGCGCTATTCTCGCACCTCCAGCGGCTGCCCATGCAGTACCACGAACACAATCGCCCGGGCCGGCTGGTGGCTAGCCTCACCGCCGACATCGAGGCGATGACGGGGTTGCTGACCCAGGGATTCGTCACCCTCTTCGTCAGTACGCTCACCTTCGCCGGCACGGCCGTCGTCCTCGTACTGCTTGATCCGGGGCTGGCCCTCGCCTGCCTGGTCGTGGTGCCCGTGCTGGCGTTGGCCACCAGATGGTTCCGCCGCCGGTCCGCGGTGGCCTGGCGACAGGTGCGGGAGACCGCGACGGCGGTGACCGTTCAAGTGCAGCAGATGCTCACCGCCGTGCCGGTCATCCAGGCGTTCCGCCACGAACGGGCCACACTGGCCCGGCTCGCCGCGGTGGATGCCGAGGAGCGGCTGGCCAAGGCCGCGACGGTCCGCAGCGCTGGCGTCTACTTCCCCACCATCGACCTCTGCTCGACGCTCGCCACCGTCGCCGTCCTGGCCATGGGCGCCCGTTCCGTCGTCACCGACGGCCTGGAGATCGGCACCCTCACCGCCTTCCTGCTCTACCTGCGCGGCTTCTTCAGCCCGATCTACGAGTTGTCCACCGTGTACGACACGGTGCAGGCCGCTGCCGCGGGCGCAGAGCGGGTCAACGGCATCATGGCGACACCGGCGACCGTGGCCGACCCGACGTCTCCGGTACGGCTGGTGAAGCCGCGCGGAGGGGTCGTCCTGTCCGGCATCACCTTCGCCTACCCCGACGCCGACGGCGTCACCGGACCCGATGTGCTGCACGAGGTGAGCCTCACCGTGCCGGCCGGCAGCACCCTGGCCGTCGTCGGCCCGAGCGGGGCCGGCAAGTCGACGCTGGCGAAGCTGGTGCTGCGCTTCTACGACCCGCGGCGAGGCCGGATCACCCTCGACGGGGTGGACCTGCGCCGGCTGACCCACGCAGACCTGCGCCGGGCGGTCGCATACGTGCCGCAGGAGGGGTTCCTCTTCACCGGTTCCATCGGGGACAACATCCGGTGGGGCGATCCCACGGCCACCGACGCCGACATCGAGGCGGCCGCCCGTAAGCTGGGGGTCTGGCCGGTCCTGTCCGCCACGTCCGGTGGTCTCGGCACTCAGGTGGGCGTGCGCGGAGCGGCGCTGTCGGCGAGTCAGCGTCAGGTGGTCGCGATCCTACGGGCGTGGATGGCAGACCCGGCGGTGCTGATCTGGGACGAGGCGACCAGCAGCCTGGACGTCGAGACCGACCGAGCCGTGCAGCAGGCCACCCGCCTGCTGCGCCTGGAACGCACCACGATCGTCGTGACCCACGACCTGTCGGGGGCACTGGATGCGGACGCGTTGGCGGTGGTTCGGGACGGCCGGGTCGTCGCGCACGGCCCGCCGGCGGAGCTCCTTGCCGAGGAGCGCTGGCTTTCCGCCTTGGTCGCGGGCGAACGGACGCTGAACCCTACGACGGCTGCGTCCCGTGCGACTTCGCCGCCTGACGGGCGCAGCTGATCGATCCAAACACAGGGATCAGGAGGTACGCCGGGTACCCGACGAATCCGGTTGGTGACAGTCGGTACCCCTTCACCCGCGTCGACGCCCCTGACACTCTGCTTCCGATGGGTGACCCTTCGGGTTGGGGAAGGTCGGCAGTGATGGCGAAGCGATGGTTGATCACGGGGTGTTCGAGCGGACTCGGTCGGGCCCTCGCAGCCCGGCTCGCCGCCGAGGGGGAACAGGTGGTGGCGACGGCCCGGCGGCCGGAGACCCTCGACGAACTGGTGGCCCGGCATCCGGGCAACCTGGTGGCCGCCGCCCTGGACGTACGGGATCCGGCGCAGTGCGCGGAGGCGGTCGAGCGGGCGGTGGGCGCCTTCGGTGGCGTCGACGTCCTGGTGAACAACGCCGCCTACGGGCAGTTCGGCACCTTCGAGGAGGTCTCCGACGCGGAACTCGCCGCGCAGTTCGACACCAACGTCTTCGGGCCGTGGCGGCTCACCCGGGCCGTACTGCCGCTGTGGCGGGCGCAGCGCCGCGGGCACGCGGTCTTCGTCAGCTCGGTCGCCGGTGTGGTCCCCTTCCCCGGGCTGGCCGCGTACACGGCGAGCAAGTTCGCGATGGAGGGAGCGGCCGAGTCGCTGGCCGCCGAGGCCGGGCACCTCGGGGTGAAGGTCACCATCCTTCAGCCGGGCGGCTTCGCCACCGGCTACAGCGCCAACCTGGTCATGCCGGAGCACCGGATCGCGGACTACACGCCCGTCAGCGACGGCCTGCTCGGCGCGCTGCGCGGCATGAACACCAAGGTCGAGGTGAACTCCCCCGCGCTCTTCGCGGACGTGGTCTGGCGGCTCGGTCAGATGGAGTCGCCGCCGCTACGGCTGCCGGTGGGACCGGACTCGGAGACCTTCCTGGAGGCCGCCTACGACGCCCGGCGTAGCGAGTACGACCAGGTCGTCAAGGCGGGCCATCACATCGTCGCGTGACCCCGGCCCGGAACCGGTCGGGTCCGCGGGGCCCTGCGCGTGAGGCGGCGGCCGCGCTCTGTCCGGTCCGGAGACCGGGCAGAGCGCGGCGCGGCCCCGTGGGCCGACGGGTCGGTCAGCTGTTCAGCTTGGCCAGCAGCGCGTTGGCCATGCCCTGCTCGCCCCTGGCGTTGGGGTGGAACGGGGCGGCGGCGTTCTGCGGGACCAGCCCCTCGACCCACCGGGTGCCGCTGCTCTTGCACGTGTCGTGGCCGACCGACGGGGCGTAGACGTCGGCGTAGCTGGCGTCGTTCGCGGCCGCGGTGGCGGCGAGCATCGTGTTCAGCGACTTCTGGACGCTGCGCAGGTACGGCACGTCCTGGTAGGCGATCGGCACCACCGGCCAGCAGCCGTAGCCGCTGTCGGGCAGGATCGCCGGGTACCCGAGCACCACGACCCGCGCGCTCGGGGCGGCCCGGCGGACCGCCTGCAGCACGGCGGTCACCTTCGGCGCGGTGGCGGCGATCCTGGCCTGCAACTGGTCGACGCCTCCGGCGGTGTACCGGTTCTTGCACGGGGACCCGAGCGGGCTCTTGAGGCTCGCCTCCGCGCAGTCGCTGATGATGCCGGAGAAGCCGATGTCGTTGCCGCCGATCTGCACGGTGACCAGGCTCGTGTTCGAGGTGACGGCGCTGAGCTGCGGCGGCAGCGAGATGCCCAGCGCGCCGCTGCCGCCGACGAGGATGTCCTCGGTGGTGGCGCCGGAGCAGCTCACGTCGGCGAACGACGACGAGCCGGCGGAGGTTGCGACCAGCGACGGGTAGTTGCGGTTGGAGCGCAGGCAGTTCAGGTCCACCTGGGTGGGGACCAGCGGGGCGGAGGTGTACGAGTCACCGAGCGCGACGTAGCGCCCGGTGGGTGCGGCGGCGTTGGCCGGCACGGCGAAGGCGAGCAGCACACCGACGGTGGCCGCGGCGAACGCGGCGAGCCGGCTGGCCGCCCGGAGCAACGGCAGGCGGGGACGGGTCATGGCATCTCCCAGAGGGGATCATGGTGGGTGCCGTGATTCTGTCCGTGCCGTCGTCGAACGTCAATATCGATGACCTTTACCGGCGTCCCGGGCCGGGTCGGGGGCTCGGGGCGCGGACACAGGGGCGGGGCCGCCGGTGTCCGGCGGCCCCGCTGGTGTGCCGTCCCTCAGACGATCTCCACCCCGTAGACGCTCAGCGCCTCGGTGACCGGCTGGAAGTAGGTGGTCCCGCCGGAGGAACAGTTGCCGCTGCCACCCGAGGTCAGGCCCAGGGCGGTACTTCCGCTGAAGAGCGCGCCGCCGCTGTCGCCCGGCTCGGCGCAGACCGTGGTGCGGATCAGGCCGCTGACGCTGCCCTCGGCGTAGTTCACCGTGGCGTCGGTCGCCTCGACGGCGCCGCCGTGCAGGCCGGTGGTGCTGCCGGAGCGCTGCACCGACTGCCCGACGAAGGCGTCGGCCGCGCCGGTGATGTCGCGGGTGGTGCCGTCGTACAGGGTGACGCTGCCGTCGGCGGCGGCCGGGTCGGTGTGCCGCACGATGCCGTAGTCGTCACCGGGGAAGCTGCCGGTGCCGCCGGTGCCGAGCAGGCTGCTCTGCCCGGAGTCGGCGTACCAGTTGGCGGTGATGTCGGTGCAGTGCCCGGCGGTGAGGAAGTAGTGGGTGTCGCCGCTGCGGACGTTGAAGCCCAGCGAGCACCGGCCCCCGCCCTCGGCGTAGATGGCCGCACCGCCGGCGGCCCGGGTGCTGAGCGTGCCGGACTCCCGCTGGATACGGACGGTGCCGTCGAGCCGCTCGGCGACGGCCTCGACGCGTTCGAGCTTCGCGCCGGTCACCGTGCTGTCGACGGAGACCACGACCTGGTTGGTCGCCGGGTCGGTCCACCATGCGGTGCCCGGCACCCGCGCGGCGCTGTCCAGCGCGGCGGTGGCCCGGGCGAGGTCGTCGGCTCCGCGGGTGACGAGCTTCGGGGTGGCGCCGGCCGCGCGGACCTTACGGGCAGCGGCGTCGTCGGTCACGGTGACGACCATGGCGCCGTCGGCCCCGGCGTACGCCCCGCCGGAACGGTCGCCGAGGGCGGCGGCGAGCGCGGTCGCTCGATCGGGCGAGGCGGGCGCGGCGGGTGCTGCCTGAGCGGGGCTGCTGGTCAACACGCCGACGACCAGCGCACCGGCCACCGACAGTGCGGTGGCGCGGCGCAGCGGAGACCCGGAGAGTCGCATGTGGTACCTCCATGGAGCTGAGCACGGGCTGCCTTTCAGGTAGCCCCGGGCACCCGATCGGCTGGTGAGGCTCACCGACCGGAGGCGTCGAAGTATTCATAGATCTCATATTCATTGCAAGAGTGATGGTTGGTCGGACTCGGCCCCTTCTCATACCTTGGGTCCGGACAGCCCGACCAGTGGCGCCTGCGGCGATTAGGGAGTATTCGGCCGAGAATCAGCAGGTCAGTCGGCCCGGCCGGCGACCCATCAAACGAGCCCGCTCGCCCACCACGACCGCATGCCGGGACACAGCCGCGCGCCGAAAAGTCGACGCCGCCGAGAGGCGCTCCGGCGGCCAGGACGCGGCCTGCCGCGACCGGTGGTTGGCGTGCCCGCGGGCCGCGAAGGCGTACGCCTCGGCCCGTCGCACCACGCCCGCGCGCGGTGGGGTGGCTACCGGCGCGGCGGGGCCGCGACGCTGGCGCGGGCGACCAGGCTCGGTGCGACCGTCTGCCGCAACGGGCCGGCGAGGTCCGGGGACGCGATCTGGGCGAGCAACATGTCCAGGCTCGCCCGGGCGACGGCGGCGAAGTCGGGCCGCACGGTGGTCAGCGGCGGGATGAAGTACGCCGCCTCCGGCACGTCGTCGAAGCCGACCACGCTGATGTCGTCGGGCACCCGCCGGCCGTGTTCGTGCAACGCCCGCAGCACACCCAGCGCCAGGTGGTCGTTGGCGGTGAAGACCGCCGTGACCTCCGGCATCCGGGCGAGCATCTGACCGCACCGGTAGCCGGCCGCCGCGGACCAGTCCGCCGGGACCAGCGGCGGCACCTCGGCGCCGGCCAGTTGCAGGGCCTCCCGCCATCCTTCGATGCGCCCCGCGCTGTCGAACCAGTCCGGTGGGCCGGAGACGTGCCAGACCGTCCGGTGCCCCGCGTCGAGGAGGTGCTGCGTGGCGGCCCGGGCGCCGGCGACCTGGTCGACGGTCACCAGCGGGATCGGTCGGCGCGGGTCACCGTCGACGGTGACCAGGGGCACGTCCTGAGGAAGCCGTTCGAGGGCCTCCCCGGCCGATTCCACCGGCGCGATCACGACGATGCCGGCGACCCGGTGCGCGAGGTGCCGCTCCACCGCCGCGGAGATGGACTGGTGGTCCAGGTCGCTCACGCTGCCGACGCTGACCGCGAACCCCGCCTCGGCGGCCGCCTGCTCCAGGGCGGCCAGCAGCGAGGCCGGACCGTAGAGGGTGGTGTTCTGCGCGACCACGCCGATGACCTGGGACCGGCCGGTCACCAGCGCCCGCGCGGCCCGGTTGGGTCGGTAGCCCAGCTCGGCGATGGCCGCCTGGACGCGAAGCCGGGTCTGCTCGCGCACGTTGGGGTGCCCGTTGAGGACCCGGGACACCGTCTGGTGGGAGACGCCGGCGAGGCGAGCCACATCCGTCATCGCGGGACTCCGCACGGCCACCTCACCTCCCCCGCCCGCCCGTCGGCGATCGCGCACGCCGACGTCGACGGGAGCGGCCTTCGTGGTGCTGAATCCGCCCTCCCATCCGCCACGGCGACGTGTGCCGGGTGACCGAGGTTGGAACGTCGACAGTCTACGCCAGCCGTCCCGTCGCCCAGAGTGCGGCTGAGCCGTCCGGTCCGGCACGGCGTCGCCGGACCCCGACGAATCGGTGGGGTGCGTCTGCGTCCATCGCCCCTACGGGTCCTGCGACAACATCCGTGCCCGCTGCCCGAGGGATCGCGTGGCCCCCTCGGAGCAGGGATTCCTGGCGGCGCGCGGCCCGGGGCCGGAGCGGTTCGCGACCATGCTCCGCGTCCCGCCCCGGCCCGTCCGCCGCACCGTCCTCAGGCTGCCGCACGTCCAGGGAAGGCGACCGGCATCACGGTGTGCTGAGGGTGAACCGACGCACCGTCACCGCGCCGCCCAGGGACTGGGTGGCGTGGTTGAAGATGCCGAACCGGTATCCCATGAAGAACTGCCAGGCGTTGTTGAGGGTCAGCGCGTTGCCCAGCGCGACGAAGGTGACCCCGTCGGTGCTGTACGAGAACCTCGCCTGCCGCCCCGAGCCGGGTCGGATGTCGGCGTTGGCGCGCAACCAGATCCGCCCGCCGGAGACCGGCGCGCTGGCGATCTCGGTGCCGGTACCCGTCGTGTTCCAGTTGTCGCTGCCCATGGTCAGGCCATTGGTCATGACCACGCGGGTGGCGCCATTGTCCCGCTTGATCCCGATCCACGCCGACGTGTCGCGCAGCATCGCCAGCCCGGCCCGGTCGCCGTCGCGCATGGTGGAGTAGTCCAGCTCGATGGTTCCGGTCGAGGTCGGCCCCTGGATCCGGTGGGTCAGCGTGTTGCGGGCCCGGTAGAGGTCGTTGGTCACCGACGCGGTCTGTAGGCGCAGCCCGTCATTCACCGACCACCGGTTGTCGTCCGGGTTGTGGTTCCACTCGTACTGGACGCCGAGGCTGGTGCCCGGGAAGGTGTCGGTGCCGGTGAGCGGCTTGACCGGGCGCGGTGGCAGCGGATGGGGATAGGTGCTCCCCCAGGCGCCGTTGACCGCCTGCACCCGGGGCCAGCCGTCGCTGGTCCAGGTGATGGGCGCCAACGTCGGCATCCGCCCACCCGGGTACGCGTCGGTGAACGCCATGTAGTACCAGGCGCCGGTCTGGGTCTGCACCAGCCCGCCCTGGTGGGGCACCCCGCCGCCGGCGATCGGACCGGGCATGTCGAGCAGCACCTGTCGCTGCTCGTACGGGCCGAACGGACCGTTGGTCGACTTGAGCACGTACTGACCGTTGGCCGGGCGGGTGAGCCAGATGTAGTAGGCGCCGTTGCGCTTGTAGAAGCGTGCCCCCTCCAACGTGCCGATGCTCGACGGCGTCTGGTAGACCTGCTGGGCCCGCACCTGGGTACGCCCGTCGGCGGACAGCTGGGCGACGCTGATCGTGCCGTTGCCGTACGCGACGTACATGGTGTCGTTGTCGTCGATCAGCATCCCCGCGTCGTAGTAGCAGTGGGGGATGGTGGCATGGCGGTTCCACGTGGCGTCGACCGCGGACGCGGTGTAGATGTGCGTCTGGGCGAAGTCGATGCAGCCGGCCCAGTAGAAGGTCCGGTTGCTCGGCCGGTAGTTCAGCGTGGAGGCCCAGATGCCGTCGACGTAGCCGTGGGTGCCGCCTGCCATGTCGTACTTCGTGCCGAAGTCCAACCGGGGCACCGAGTGCCCGGCGAACTCCCAGTTCACCAGGTCCCACGAGCGCAGCACCGGTGCGCCCGGGGAGTAGTGCATGGTGGACGCGGACATGTAGTAGACGTCGCCGACCCGGATGATGTCGACGTCGGCGAAGTCCTGCCAGACGACCGGGTTGGTGAAGGTGCCGCCGGGGGTGCCGGCGTCGCCCACGCGGATCAACTGCCACTGCTGGTGGGTGCCGTTGAAGTCGTCGTACTGCACGACGTTGCCGCCGTCGGCCGTGGAGGCGTTCTGCACCTCCACGGCCCGGTTCGAGTTGCGGTTCACCAACCGCACGAAGCCGCCGGCCGAATCCGCCAGCCGGAACTGCTGGTTCGTGCCGTTGTGGTCCGCCCACTGCACCACGGCCGCACCGTTGGCCGTGGAGAAGTTGTACACGTCGAGCACCTTGCCCGAATGCCGCGACCTCAGCCGGTAGAAACCGCCACCGGAATCCACGAACTGCCACTGCTGCCAGTTGCCGTCGTTACGCGACCACTGCGCGATGCGCGCCCCGTCGGTCGTCGCCCGGTCGTACACGTCGAGGGCCTTGCCGCTGTTGCGGTTCACCAACACGTACCACGCGTTCGTGTCGACCGTCGCCGCCGACGCCGGGGCCGGGGACACCGCGACGAGCCCGCCCGCCACGAGCACCGCCACCACCGCGGCGGAGACACGCGTCAGCCAACCACGTCGTCGGGGCACAGCCCGCGGGGGTCCATCGATGGCCACCATGATCCTCCTTCGAGAGCGTTGACAGGGAACGGATCCGTCGGGGCGCGCGGGTCAGAACCCCCGGGCGAGCCGGTAGTAGGCCTGGTTCCACCGGATCTCGTCGGCGAAGCGGCGTGGGTCGGTGTGCCCGTCGATGACGACCAGCTCGGTGCGTGTCATCTCGGCCAGGTCGTACAGCTCCTCCACGCCCACCGCCTGGGACAGCACGGTGTGGTGCGGGGCGCCGGCGGTGATCCAGGCCTCCGCCGAGCCGGCCAGGTGCGGGCGGGGCCGCCACACGGCCCGCGCGACCGGCAGCCGGCGTAGCGGACGCGGCGGCGCCACCACGTCGACCTCGTTGGCCACCAGACGGAAGCGCTCCCCCATGTCCGCGAGGCCGAGCACCACCGCCGGACCGGGCGCGGCGTCGAACACCAACCGGACGGGATCCTCGCGTCCGCCGATGCTCAACGGATGGATCTCGACCTTCGGGGTGTCACCGGCGATCGACGGGCACACCTCGAGCATGTGGGCGCCGAGCACCAGCTCGTCGCCGGGCGTCAGGTCGTAGGTGTAGTCCTCCATGAAGGACGTCCCGCCCCGCACCCCGACCGCCATCGACTTGAGCGAGTGCACCAGCACCGAGGTCTTCCAGTCGCCCTCCCCGCCGAAGCCGTAGCCGTCGGCCATGAGTCGCTGCACGGCGATGCCCGGGAGCTGGCGCAGGCCGCCCAGGTCCTCGAAGTTCGTGGTGAACGCCCGGAAACCGCCCTCGTCCAGGAACGCGCGCAGGCCCAGTTCCAGCCGCGCGGCGTAGCGCAGGGAGTCGTGTCGCGCCCCGCCCGGCCGTAGCTGCGGATCGACGCGGAAGGTGTCGTCGTACTCCTTGACCAGGTCGTCGATGCGCGCGTCGGCCACCTGGTCGACGACCGCGACGAGGTCGTTCACCCCGTAGGTGTTGACCGAGACGCCGAAGCGCAGCTCCGCCTCGACCTTGTCGCCCTCGGTAACCGCCACGTCGCGCATGTTGTCCCCGAAGCGCGCCAGCCGCAGCGAACGCATCGCCGAGTACCCGAGCGCGGCCCGCGCCCAGGCCCCGATCCGGGCGGTCACCCGGGGGTCGCTGACGTGCCCGGCGACGGTCTTGCGAGCGACGCCGAGACGGGTCTGGATGAAGCCGAACTCACGGTCGCCGTGCGCGGCCTGGTTCAGGTTCATGAAGTCCATGTCGATCTCGTCCCAGGGCAGCATGACGTTGGCCTGGGTGTGCAGGTGCAGCAGCGGCGTGCGCAGGGCGTCCAGACCGGCGATCCACATCTTGGCCGGCGAGAAGGTGTGCATCCAGGCGATCACCCCGACCGCGCCCTGCACGGCGGCGTCCCGACACGCGTCGAGGATGTCGGTGCTGGAGGTCAGGATCGGCTTCCAGACCACCCGTACGGGGATCCCCGGTGCGTCGTCGAGCTGCGCGGCAATCTGCCGGGACTGGTCGGCGACCTGCCGGAGGGTGTCCTCGCCGTACAGGCCCTGACTGCCGGTGAGGAACCAGACCTCGGGTTCGGGGTGCGATGCCATGCAATTGCCTTCCGAGAGGGGCGGTCACTTGAGGCGGATGCCGATGAGGCGCTGGAGGAGGATGAAGGCGAAGAGCAGGCCACCGATCACGATCCTCGTCCACCAGGAGTTGAGGCTCCCGTCGAAGGTGATCAGAGTCTGGATCACGCCGAGCACCAGCACGCCGAGCACCGTGCCGAACACGTAGCCGGACCCGCCGGTGAGGACGGTGCCGCCGATGACGACGGCCGCGATCACGTCCAGTTCCATACCGACGGCGATCAGCGGTGCCCCGGAGAGCGTGTAGAACGACAGCAGGATGCCGCCCACGGCCGAGCACAACCCGCTCACCGTGTAGACGGCGATGCGGGTACGCCCCACCGGCAGGCCCATCAGCAACGCCGACTGCGGGTTGCCGCCGATCGCGTACACGTTGCGGCCGAAGCGGGTGTACGTGAGCACGTAGGCGGCCACGAGCACCACCGCGAACGCGATCAGCACGCTGATCGACACGAAGTTCCCCCTGGGATCCCCGATGCGCTCCTGTGACACGGCCGTCCAGAAGCCGTCGGTGATGGGGATCGACGCGTCGCTGATGAACGTGCACATGCCCCGGGCGAAGAACATCCCGGCGAGGGTGGCGATGAACGGTTGGATCTCGAAGAAGTGGATGGCGCAGCCCATCAGGAACCCGAGGGTCGGGCCGATCAGCAGCGCGATGACCAGCACCAGGCCCGCGGGCAGCCCGACCCGCAGCAGCGACGCCGACACCATCGCGGTCATCGCGACCACGGAGCCGACCGACAGGTCGATGCCGCCGGTGAGGATCACGAAGGTCATGCCGACCGCGACGACCAGCAGGAACCCGTTGTCGATGAAGACGTTGAAGACGACCTGGACGTTGGAGAACGCGCGGTACTGGGACACGCCGACGCCGTACATGACCAGCAGCAGGGCGAGCGTGGCCAGGACCGGTACGTGCCGCCGGGGCACCCCGGGCCGCCAGGTGCGGCCGGTGGTCAGCGACGTACTGCTCATGCCGGCACCTGCTCCTTCTCCCGCCGCGCCGCCGCGGGCCCGGGTGTGGGTGCGCCCCGTCGGCGGCGGAACCTGGCCCGGAACGCCGGCGACTGGATGAGGCAGACGGCGATGACGACGACCGCCTTGAACAGCAGGGCCGTCTGCGGCGAGATGTTCAGGGCGTAGACCGAGGTGGTGAGGGTCTGGATGATCAACGCGCCGAGGACGGTGCCGCCGAGGGAGAACCGGCCGCCGGCCAGTGAGGTGCCCCCGATGACCACCGCGAGGATCGCGTCGAGTTCCACCCAGAGACCGGCGGCGTTGCCGTCGGCGCTGGACACGTTCGCCGTCATCATGAAACCGGCGATCGCGGCGCAGGCGGCGCTGACCACGTACACGAGAAAGGTGACGCGCCCGGAGCGGATGCCGGCCAGCCGGCTCGCCTCGGCGTTGCCACCGACGGACTCGATGATCAGGCCGAGCGCGGTGCGGCGGGTGAGGGCGGCGATGAGCAGGGCCGCCGCGAGTGCGGTGAAGATGGCCAGCGGCAGGGTCAGGAAGTGGCCGAGCCCGATCGCCCGGTACGGGCCGGAGTTGATCGTGATGATCTGGCCCTCGGTGATCAGCTGTGCCAGGCCTCGCCCGGCCACCATGAGGATCAGCGTGGCGATGATGGGCTGGATGCCGATGACGGCGACCAGCACCCCGTTCCAGGCGCCGAGCACGAGCGCGGCGCCGAAGGCCAGCGCGACCGCCGTGAGGACGGTCGACGGGCTGTTCTGATCGGGCGCCGTGCTGATGTGAAGGCAGGCGATGGCGCCTGCGATGGCACAGAGCGAACCGACGGACAGGTCGATGCCGCCGGTGGCGATGACGAGGGTCATGCCCAGCGCGACCAGCATCAGCGGTGCGCTCAGCCGGAGAATGTCGACGAGGGAGCCGTACAGGTGCCCGTTCTTGACCTCGATGGCGAGGAAGCCGGGCCGGTTGACCGCGTTGGCCAGGAGCATCACCACCAGCACGAGCACCGGCCAGAACAGGCGGTGGCCGGTCAGCGGACGGAGGCGGTCGGCGACGGCGTTCACCGGACCGCCTCCCCGCCGCTGGTGGCACGGGCGATGGTCCGCATGACGCGGTCGGCGTCGAGGGTGTCGTCGTTGTCGAGCTGGGCGACCATCGTCCGGTCACGCATCACGGCCACCCGGTGGCTCAGCCGCAGCACCTCCTCCAGCTCGGCGGAGATGAACAGCACCGCCATGCCGTCGTCGGAGAGCTGGACCACCAGTCTCTGGATCTCGGTCTTCGCGCCGATGTCGATGCCACGGGTGGGCTCGTCGAGGATCAGCAGACGTGGCTCGGTGATGAGCCAGCGGGCCAGGAGCACCTTCTGCTGGTTGCCGCCGGAGAGGTTGCGCACCGGCAGGTCCGGGTTCGCCGGCCGGATGCTGAGCGCCCGGACGTACCTGTCGACCAGCTCGTCCTGCCGGCGGCGAGGAATCGGCCGCAGCCAACCACGGGCCGCCTGCATCGCGAGGATCATGTTCTCCCGCACCGACAGCTCGGGGATGACGCCCTCCGCGCGGCGGTTCTCCGAGCAGAACCCGACGCCGCGGGCGATGGCCTGGCCGGGGTGGCGCACCTGCGTCCCGCCGCCGTCGATGAGGACCGTGCCGTGGTCGGCGCGGTCGGCACCGAACAGCAGACGCGCCACCTCGGTACGGCCGGAGCCGAGCAGGCCGGCGAGCCCGACCACCTCACCGGCGTGGATCCGCAGGCTGAAGGGCGCGACCGCGCCGGTGCGACCCAGCGCCGACGCGTCCACCAGCGGAGCCGCGTCGCGCCGGACGGCGGTGGTCCGCTGCTGCTGCTCGTCGAGGCGTTCCAGGACGTCGAGCTCCTTGCCGATCATCTTCTCGACGAGGCTCAGCTGGGGCAGTTCCCCGGTCCGGTACTCCCCCACCAGAGCGCCGTTGCGCAGCACGGTGATGCGGTCGGCGATGTCGTAGACCTGGTCGAGGAAGTGCGTCACGAACAGGATGGCGATGCCCTCGTCGCGCAGTTGCCGCATGATCCGGAACAGTTGGGCAACCTCGCCCGCGTCCAGGCTGGACGTCGGCTCGTCCAGGATCAGCACCCGGGCCCTTACGTCGATCGCCCGGGCGATGGCGACCATCTGCTGCACCGCCAGCGAGTACGTGCCGAGCGGCGAGCCGACGTCCACGTCGAGGTCCAGCCGGGCCAGCAGTTCCCGCGCCCGCCTGCGCATCTCGCCCCAGCGGATCGCGCCGAACCGGCGAGGCTCGCGGCCGATGAAGATGTTCTCCGCCACGGACAGGTTGGCGCAGAGGTTGACCTCCTGGTAGACGGTGCTCACGCCGCAGGCCGACGCCTGCATCGGGCCGCTGAAGCTGACCCGCTCACCGTCGAGCACGACGGTGCCCTCGTCGATGGCGTGCACGCCGGTCAACACCTTGATCAGGGTCGACTTGCCGGCACCGTTCTCGCCCATCAGGGCGTGGACCTCGCCCGGGAACAGCCGGAAGTCGACGTCGTGGAGCGCGCGTACCCCGGGGAAGGTCTTACTGATCCCGGTCATGGTCAGGACCGGACGGCTACCCGTCATCTGATCGGACCTCTTCTGGAGAGTGGCGGTACGAGAAGGGCCAGCGACGAGCCGGGGTCGCCGCCGCCGGGCGGCGGCCCCGGCGTCGGTCAGTACTTGCGGTTGGGCAGCGCCTCCTTGGCCTGCTCCTGGGTGAAGGTGGTCTCCTCGGTCTCGATCCGGGCGGGCACCTCCTCGCCGGCGTGGACCTTCTTCGCCAGGTCCATCAGCTGGGGGCCGAGCAGCGGGCTGCACTCGGCGATGAAGTTGAACTTGCCGTCCGCGAGGGCCTGCATGCCGTCCTTCACCGCGTCGATGGTGATGATGGTGATGTCCTTGCCGGGCACCTTGCCGGCTGCGGTGATCGCCTCCAGCGCGCCCAGGCCCATGTCGTCGTTGTGCGCGAAGAGCACGTCGATCTTCGGGTTGGCCTTGAGGAACTGCTCCATGACCTGCTTGCCGTCGGCCCGCTTGAAGTCGCCCGACTGCGAGGCGACGATCTTCAGGTTCGGGTTGGCAGCGATCGCCTTGGCGAAGCCCTCCTTGCGGTCGTTGGCCGGCGCCGATCCGGTCGTTCCCTGAAGCTCGACGATGTTCACCGGGCCACTGGCGCCCTTGGTCTGCTCCACCAGCCACTCGCCGGCGAGGCGGCCCTCCTTGACGAAGTCCGACCCGAGGAAGCTCTTGTAGAGGGACTTGTCGGCCGAGTCGACGGAGCGGTCGGTCAGGATCACCGGGATGCCGGCGTCCTTGGCCTCCTTGAGCACGGTGTCCCAGCCGGACTCCACCACCGGCGAGAAGGCGATGACGTCCACCTTCTGCTGGATGAAGTTGCGGATCGCCTTGATCTGGTTCTCCTGCTTCTGCTGCGCGTCGTCGAACTTGAGCTCGATGCCCGCCGCCGCAGCGGCTTCCTTGATCGAGGTGGTGTTCGCCGTCCGCCAGCCGCTCTCCGCGCCGACCTGCGAGAAGCCCAGCGTGATCGTGCCGTCGGCGGCGGAGCCGTCGCCGGTGTCGCTGTTGCCGCAGGCCGCCACGCTGCCCGTGAGCAGCACGGCGGCGACGACGGCGACGATGGTGCGTGCCGTTCTCCTGGTTCTCATCGGTTCTCCTCGGGATGGGTGATCCGGACCCGTGACCTGGGGCGCGTGTCCCGGGTCGTGACGGGGTTGGTGCGGGAGGGGCCGTGCCCGACGGATGGGCCGGTCAGGAGCGTCGAGGCACTCCCGGTGACCCGCCGGTGGAGCGTTGGCCGTAGACGTTCTGGTAGCGGTCGTGAAGCGAGCTGATGTCGGCCTGCGCCATCGGCAGCGGCTGCCCGAGTGCCCTTGCCAGGTGCGCGGTGCGGGCGACGTCCTCGCACATCACCGCGGCCTTGACCGCCGCGCGGGCGTCCCTGCCGATGGTGAAGACCCCGTGGTTGCGCATGAGCACCGCGGGCGAGCGGTGCCCGGACAGGGTGCTGACGATCCCCTTGCCGATGTCGTCCCCACCGATCAGCGCGAACGGTCCCACCGGGATCTCCCCGCCGAACTCGTCGGCCTGCGCGGTCAACCAGCACGGGATGGCCTCACCCCGGGCCGCCCAGGCGGTGGCGTAGCTGCTGTGGGTGTGCACGACGCCGCCGACCTCGGGCATGGCCCGGTAGACGTAGGCGTGCGCGGCCGTGTCGCTGGACGGCGCCGCGTCCCCGTCGACCACGGTGCCGTGCAGGTCGCAGACGACCATGGTGTCCGCCGTCAGGGCGTCGTAGTCCACCCCGCTGGGCTTGATCACCATGAGGTCCTGGCCCGGGACCCGAGCCGAGACGTTGCCGGCGGTCCAGGCCACGAGCGCGTACCGGGTCAGCTCGCCGTGCAGGCGGGCCACCGTCTCCCGCAGGGCCCGCACCTGCCGTGCCGTGTCGGTGTTCACCCGGCCACCTCCAGGGCCGTCGCCCTCGGCGCGTGCGCGGCGGCGTTCCGCATCGCCCGCAGGCGGAGCATGACGTCGTCGCCGCCGCGACCGAAGTGGTCGTGCAGGGCCCGGTACTCGGCGTACAGGGCTTCGTACGCCCGCACGTTGTCCGGGTCCGGCTGGTACACGCCCTCGTCGACCCGGCCCATCGCCTCGGAGGCGCGGTGGACGTCCGGGTACGCCCCGGCGGCGACCGCCGCGTGGATCGCCGAGCCGAGCGCCGGCCCCTGGGCGGAGCCGATGATGCCCAGCGGGCGGTTGGTGACGTCGGCGTAGATCTGCATGAGCAGCCGGTTCGAGGTGAGACCGCCGGCGACGACCAGGTCGTGCACCGGTATCCCGGCCTCGACGAATGCCTCGATGACCAGCCGGGTGCCGAACGCCGTGGACTCCAGCAGCGCCCGGTAGACGTCCTGCGGCCGGGTGGCCAGCGTCAGCCCGACGATCATCCCGCTGAGGTCGTGGTTGACCAGCAGCGACCGGTTGCCGTTCCACCAGTCGAGCGCGACGAGGCCGTGGGCCCCGACCGGTTGGCCGGCGGCCAGCTCGGTGAGACGCTCGTGCGACGCGACTCCGGCCGGCGCGGCGTGCCTGACGAACCAGCCGAAGATGTCCCCGACCCCGCTCTGCCCGGCCTCGTAGCCCCACGCGCCCGCGCTGATGCCGCCGTCGACGACACCGCACATCCCGGGTACCTCGGCGAGCCGGGTGCCGTTGACCACGTGGCAGGTGGAGGTGCCCATGATGGCCACCAGTCGGCCGGGCGCCAGGGCCCGCGCGGCGGCCACGGTGACGTGCGCGTCGACGTTGCCGGCGGCGACCGCGATGCCCGCCGGCAGTCCCGTCCAGGCGGCGGCGCGGGCGCTGAGGGTGCCGGCGCGCTCGCCGAGCGGCAGCAGCGGGCCGTCCAGCTTGGTCACGAAGTCGGCGAAGTCCGGGTCGAGCGCGCTCAGGTAGTCGGTCGACGGGTATCGGCCGTCCTGTCGGATGCCCTTGTATCCGGCGGTGCAGACGTTGCGGGTCTCCTCGTCGCACAACTGCCACACGATCCAGTCGGCGGCCTCGACGAAGCGCTCGGCGCGGTGGTAGATCTCCGGGTCCTCCGCGAGGATCTGCAGGCCCTTGGCGAACTGCCACTCGGCGGAGATCTTGCCGCCGTAGCGACCGAGCCACGGCTCGTCGCGCTCGTGGGCCAGCGCGTTGATGCGGTCGGCCTGCGGTTGGGCCGCGTGGTGCTTCCACAGCTTCACCCAGGCGTGCGGGCGGTGGCGCAGCGCCGGTATCTCGCACAGCGGCGTGCCGTCGGCGAGCGTCGGCAGCACCGTGCAGGCGGTGAAGTCGGTGCCGATGCCGATCACCTGCGACGGATCCACCCCGGCGTCGGCCATCGCCGCGGGGACGGCGTGCCGCAGGACGTCGCGGTAGTCCTGCGGGTCCTGAAGGGCCCAGTCGGGGGGCAGTGCCGGGCCGCCGTCGGGGAGCGCGGCTTCGATCACGCCGTGCCGGTACTCGTGCACCGCGGTCCCGACCTCGGCACCATCGCGGACCCGCA
Source organism: Micromonospora echinofusca (assembly GCF_900091445.1). Taxonomy (NCBI): domain Bacteria; kingdom Bacillati; phylum Actinomycetota; class Actinomycetes; order Micromonosporales; family Micromonosporaceae; genus Micromonospora; species Micromonospora echinofusca. Next base: position 2,107,891 of record NZ_LT607733.1, on the reverse strand, counting down.
CCACGAGGGCCCGCCCGGAGAGCGTGCCGTAGTCGACTCCGACCACGTACCGATCGCCCCTACCGTCCACACTGCTCATGCCCACCTCCGATCAATGACCGGCCTAGTGTTAACGCTCACATCGAACATCGTCAAGACACCATCCGGCAACAGCTCCGTAACGGAAGGACGGGCGGGAGCGCGCACCCGGAACCAGGAACTTCACGCACAGTCACCGTCCGCCTGCGCGCGGCGGCCGGACAGGGTGCCGACGCCCGTCGGGCGGGTGCACCGGAGGGCGGATCGCCCACCATCCGCCTCCGACTCGCCGGCAGCGCATTGTTAGCGACAACTCTCGGCCCCCTTTGCATTCGCCCGCTCGCAGCGACAGCGGCCGGGAGACAGCCTCCACTCCGGGGACGACCACCTTCGCACATGCATTGAGCAGCACGTCTGGTCCATCGCGGCGGATCCGGACTGGCGCCAGCCTCCGCGCGGACCGATCGACACCGACACAGCAATTTACATCGGTGGATGTCAGCGATAACATTTCGCGCATCATCGCGACACATCCGGGCAGCCACGGGGCTGGAGCCGACCGGGGTCGCGACGACGGACGGCGACGACGTGATCCGCACGCGGTCGGCCGCGGCTGAACGAACCGACCCGAGGTGCGCCATCGATGCCCGCCGACAGGGCCGGGCGAGCATCCCCCGACCACGCCCGGTGACGCCCTCGTTCGCCGTCACCCGGCGTCGGCGCCCGACACCGACGCCACTTACCGCTCAGACCGAGGAGGAACACGTGCGCAGACCGAGACAATGGCTGACCGCCGCCCTGGGCGTCCTGGCGGTGGCCCTCGCGACGACCGTCGCGGACGGGGTCGTCGCGCCCCCTCCCGCACAGGCGCTGAACAACGGCGTCGCCCGGACGCCGCCGATGGGTTGGAACACCTGGAACACGTTCGGCTGCAACATCGACGAGACACTCATCCGCCAGATGGCCGACTCGATCGTCGCCAACGGGCTGCGGGACCTCGGGTACAGGTACGTCGTCGTCGACGACTGCTGGTTCAACCCGGACCGGGACGCGCAGGGCAACCTCCAGGCGCATCCGCAGCGATTCCCGAGCGGCATGAAGGCGCTCGGCGACTACCTGCACTCGCGCGGCCTGCTGTTCGGCATCTACCAGGCACCACTGGACCAGACCTGTGCGCAGTACTTCGACGCCTTCCCCGGCTCGACCGGCAGCCTCGGGCACGAATACCAGGACGCCCGACAGTTCGCCGCCTGGGGCGTGGACTACCTGAAGTACGACTGGTGCTCCCCCACCGGGACCATCAACGACCAGGTCGCCAGGTTCGGCATCATGCGGGACGCCCTGGCCGCCACCGGCCGACCGATCGTCTACAGCATCAACCCGAACAGCATCCACGAGAAGACCGGGCCGCAGCGCAACTGGAGCGACGTGGCGAACCTCTGGCGCACCACCGAGGACATCACCAACGCGTGGAACACCGGCCAGACCAACGGCTACCCGATGGGCATCCAGAACATCGTCGACGTCAACGTGCCGCTCGCCGGGTACGCCGCACCGGGCGGGTTCAACGACCCGGACATGCTGGAGATCGGCAACGGCGGCATGACCGACACCGAGATGCGCAGCCACTTCGCACTGTGGTCGATCATGGCGGCGCCGCTCATGATGGGCAACGACCTGCGCTCGGCCAGCGCGGCGACGCTGACCATTCTCAAGAACCAGAACCTGGTCGCCATCAACCAGGACGGTCTCGGCCTGCAGGCGGTCCAGGTGTCCCACGACGGCACCCGGCGGGTCCTGGCCAAGCGGCTGGCCAACGGTGACGTCGCGGTCGCCCTGTTCAACCAGGGCGGCTCCGCCACGACGATCTCCACCACGGCGGCGGCGATCGGCAAGACCGGCACCTCGTTCACCCTGCGGGACGCGTGGACCAACGCCACCTCCACGACCACCGGCGCCATCTCCGCGAGCGTCCCCGCCCACGGCACGGTGGTGTACCGGGTCAGCGGCGGCGGCACCACCAACCCGCCTCCCCCCGCCACGTTCCGGCTACGCAGCGATTCCGCCGGGCGATGCCTCGACGTCGACAACTCGAACACCGCCAACGGCACCGGGACGCTGATCTGGGACTGCCACGCCGGTCCCAACCAGCAGATCACCCAGAACGGCCAGACGCTGCGGATCCTCGGCAAGTGCCTGGACGTCCCGACGACCGCCGCCAACGGCACCCGGGTGCATATCTGGGACTGCAACGGCGGTACGAACCAGCAGTGGGCCTTCCACAGCAACGGCACGGTGAGCAACGTCCGCTTCCCGTCGCTGTGCCTGGACGTCAACAACGGTGGCACCGCGAACGGCACCACGGTCATCCTCTGGTCCTGCCACGGCAACCCCAACCAGCGATGGAGCCGGGTGTGACCGGTGGCGCCGACCATGGTCCGCGGCCGGGTGGACGCGCCCTCCCCCCACCCGGCCGCCGCCCGCGGACGCGGGCCGTACCGGTCAGCGGTTGCGCCGACGCTGGACCGCCCGACACCCTTGGGAGTGAACCATGAAGCTGACACGTGCACGCCGGATCAGGACGAGAACTCGGCACGCCATCGCCGTACTCGCCGGCCTGATCTGCGCCATCGCCCTACCGCCTGCCACGGCGCAGGCCGACAACCCGATCGTCCAGCACATCTACACCGCCGACCCGGCACCGATGGTGCACGACGGACGCGTCTACGTCTACACCGGGCACGACGAGGACGGCTCGACGTACTTCACCATGCGCGAGTGGCGGGTCTTCTCGTCGGCCGACATGGTCAACTGGACCGACCACGGCGTCCCGATGAACCTCGGCACCTTCGCCTGGGCGGACGCGGACGCCTGGGCAGGCCACGTCGTCCCGCGAAACGGGAAGTTCTACTGGTACGTCCCGGTGCGGCAGCGCGGTGGAGGAATGGTGATCGGGGTCGGGGTCGCCGACAGCCCCACCGGGCCGTTCCGGGATGCGCTCGGCCGCCCGCTCGTCGGCAACGGTGAGATCGACCCGCACGCCTTCGTCGACGACGACGGGCAGGCGTATCTGTACTGGGGTAACCCGAACCTGTGGTTCGTGCGGCTCAATCCCGACATGATCTCGTTCTCCGGCAGCCCGACCCGGATCCCGCTCACCACCGCCGGGTTCGGCACCCGGACCGGCAACCCGAGCCGCCCGACGCTCTACGAGGAAGGCCCGTGGGTCTTCAAGCGCAACGGGCTCTACTACAACGTGTTCGCGGCGGAGTGCTGCTCCGAGTTCATCGGCTACTCGACGGCACCCGGCCCGACCGGACCGTGGACGTACCGGGGCACGATCATGCCGCGGCAGGGTGCCAGCTTCACCAATCACCCCGGCTTCGTCGACTTCAACGGGGGGTCGTACTTCTTCTACCACAACGGGGCGCTGCCCGGCGGCGGCGGATTCACCCGCTCCGTGGCGGTGGAGAAGTTCGCCTACAACCCCGACGGCACCATCCCCACGATGAACATGACCACCGCCGGCGTCCCACAGGTCGGCACGCTGAACCCGTACACACGGCAGGAGGCCGAGACGATCGCCTGGGGTTCCGGCATCGAGACCGAGCCGTCCAGCGAGGGTGGCATGAACGTGGGTTACCTCGCCAACGGCGACTACATCAAGGTCAAGGGCGTCGCCTTCGGCACCGGCACGAGCTCCTTCAGCGCCCGGGTGGCCTCCGCGGCGGCCGGCGGTCGGATCGAGGTACGACTCGACAGCGTCACCGGTCCGCTCGCCGGCACGTGTGCCGTCGGCGGTACCGGCGGCTGGCAGACGTGGACCACCTCCACCTGCGCGGTCAGCGGGGCCACCGGCACCCGCGACCTGTATCTGCGATTCGCCGGAGGCACCGGAAACCTGTTCAACGTCAACTGGTGGCAGTTCGGCAGCGGGACGGCCGCCCCGTCGTACCGGGTCACCAACCGCAACAGTGGCCAGGTCGTCGACGTCCAGCAGCCGAACCTCGACGACCTGGCCGTGATCGGTCAGTGGACGAGCAACGGACAGAGCTGGCAACAGTGGCGGTTCCTCGATGCCGGCAGCGGCAACGTACGCCTGCAGAGCGTCCACAGCGGCAAGTGCGTCGACGTGCTGAACTTCTCCACGGCCGACGGGGCCCGGATCGTCCAGTACACCTGCCACGACGGCCTCAACCAGGTGTTCAGCTGGCGATCCACCGGTGATGGCTACCACCACCTGGTCAACGCCAACAGCAACAAGTGCCTGGGCGTGGTCGCCGGATCCACCGCTCCCGGCGCCGTCCTGGAACAGCGGACGTGCAGCTCCGCCGCGAGCATGCAGTGGTCCCGCGCCTGAGTCGACCTCGGGAGAGGGCTGTGCGGTGACGCTCGATCGTCACCGCACAGCCCTCTCCCGGGCGTCCGACAACGAACCGATCGGTTCCTGCACCACGTACCCTCCGCGTGGCCCGGGGCGGGCTCGGCGTCACGCCGAGCCCGCCCCGGGCGACTTTCCGATCCTGGTCCCGCACCCTGACGCTGACCGTCGGCACTCGCCGGCGCCCGCGAACGTCAGGAACAGCCGAGCGGAACCGGTGTCACGTCGTCAGCGTTGGTGGGTCAGGATGCCCGGCCGGTAGGGCAGCAGGCCGTAGTCGCCGCCGGAGTTGGGGGATCGGCCTTGGTAGAGCAGTTGGAGGTTGCAGGGGTCGATGGTCATGGTCTGGTCGGCGTTGCTGCGGATCAACTCGCCGTGGCTGATGTCGTTGGTCCAGGTGGCGCCGCTGTTGGTCTTGCCGGCGAAGGGGTTGCTCTCGGTGGCCGCCTGCGGTGTCCACGTACCGCTCAGGCTGGTGGCGGTGAAGGAGCGGAAGTAGCGGCCCTGCGCGCCGATCGCCTCGACGAGCATGAGGTACCGGTTCTGGCCCTGGAGCTTGTAGACCTGGACGCCTTCGAACAGGTTGTTCGTGGTGTCGCTCATGATCACCGTCGAGGTGGAGCCGAAACTGCCGGGGAAGTTGCCGATGGGCATGCTGGCGCGGTAGATCCTGCCGTTGTCGCCGGCGAAGAACAGGTACATGTTCGTGCTGTCACCGATGACCGCCTGGTCGATGGGACCGGTGCCGGAGTCGGAGATGCTGCCGGAGAACAGCGTCTGCGGCGACGACCAGCTGTTGACGTTGGTGGGGTCGCTCGACGTGCGGTAGGAGAAGGCGGGTCCACCCCACTGGTAGGCCAGGACCCAGATGTTTCTCGGGGCGAAGTAGAACAGTGACGGCGCGACGGCGGCGAACGGCATCGGGTTCTGGCTGGCCGAGCCCATGTCGGACCAGTTCGTGAAGAGGCCGAAGTTCATCGAGCCCCACCTGGTGCCGGTGTCGTGAGTGGTGGCGTAGACGAGGTGCCGGCCGTTGTAGGGGGCGTGGGTGAAGTCCTTCAGCGACACCCATCCCGCCCGCGGCTGCGCCAACGCACCCGACGACGACCACCGGTACGACGACGGCAGAGCACACGTACCAGGCGGCGGCGTGGTGGGGTTTCCTCCGCCGTCGACGCGGACGAGCTGCCACTGCTGGTTGTTGCCGTTCCAGTCGTCGTACTGCACGACGCTGCCACCGTCGGCGGTCGAGGCGCCCTGCACCTCTACCACCTTGTTGCTGTTCCGGTTGACCAGGCGGACGTAGCCCCCGGCGGAGTCGGCCAACCGGAACTGCTGGTTGACCGTGTTGTTGTCGGCCCACTGCACGATGCTGCCGCCGTTGGCGGTCGAGAAGTTGTAGACGTCCAGCACCTTGCCGGACAACCGCGACCGCAACCGGTAGTAGCCACCGCCGGAGTCCACGAACTGCCACTGCTGCTGGTTGCCGTCGTTGCGCGCCCACTGCACGATGCGCGCGCCGTCATTCGTGGACAGGTTGTAGACGTCCAGGGCCTTGCCGCTGTTGCGGTTGATCAACACGTACCACGCGCTCGTGTCGACCGTCGCCGCGGCGGCGGGCGTCGACGACACCACCGCCGCGGCGGCACCGCCGACCAACAGGGCCACGCCAGCGGCGACGAACCGCAGCAGCCACCCGCGCCGCCGCGACGGCGGCGCGATCGATGGAGTCTGACGAAAGGCAGACATGATCCTCCTCAAACACAGGGAAATGGCGTACGAGGACGGGCGCACCGCGACGCGTGGCGGCGCGCCGGGCGCACAGGAGTTAGCGCTAACACGTTCCGTGCACACCCTGGTGGAAGCCTGGCCCGAGGCGGACGAGCGTGGCCGCCCGGTGAACCACACCGCCGCCGCCCCTAGCCATCGACTGTGAGCGATAACATGCCGTTCGTCAAGCCGTAACGTCGCCAGGCCGCCAGCCGGTGACGCGCCACGGCACCCGAAACACCACTGCGACGGCGGCATTCCCGCACGTGTGCTGCTGCATGGGCGCCGTGGCGATCAAGCCACCCGATCCGTACGGGAAAGGTCTGACGCACTAGCATTGCCGCGGTCCGGGACGGCTCTGCTGAAACGAGGCGAAATGCGGTGGCTCCGGGGGTTACTGGGCGGTGGCGGGCGGGTCCAACTCGACGCGGGCCGGCAGCAGGCGCTGCTGCGGGACGTCCAGCACCGGTACGGCGCCCACACGCGAATTCCGTTCCGCGAGCAGGCCCAGGCGGTCACCGCGATGCTGGGCGACGACGACGGCCTGGTGGTGGCGGCCCGGATCGTGAGCCAGGTCGCCGACGAGGCCCACGCGGACCTACAGGCCCAGGCCCACGAGGTGCACCGACGCACCGGCCGGCGGCTCCTGGTGAACCGCCGCAACTACCGGCCGCTGTGGAAGGAAGCCGGCCAGGCCCTGCGATGGCCGCTGTCCGCGTTGCCGTGCGGCTTTCATCCGTACGCGCAGGTGGCCGCCGCCGTCGCGGTGCTCGGCAGCCAGGCGTCCCGGCTCGACCGGGTGACCGACCCGGACCCGCTGGTGACCCGCATGTTCGAGGTGCTCGACCTGACCACGGCCGGCTGGGAGTACGGCCGCGTGCGGCTGGACACCGACGCCGCCACCCTGGCCGATCGCCTGATCTCGAGCACCGCGCAGGTCCTCGCGGCCATGGACGACCCGCCCCGGCTGCCGCCTGCCGTCCGGGAGCTGATGCGCCGCAACAACACCTACGACGTGTACGACCCGACCGGCCCCCGGGCGGTAGGTGCGATCAACCTGGGCGCACGGATGCGTGAGGGCCTGCTGGCCTGAGGACACCGCCGGGGCGAGCGAGGGCCGAGGAGAGCGCGGGTGCTGAATACCAATCCCCCGCATGGCGGAGGTACCGAATCGAACGGGATAGCAGGAAGCGCCCGCATGGCCTCGGCTCTCGCCGCTTACTCAGGGATCAACTCACTGAGCCGGTCGAGCGTATACGCCTCCGATCCGTCCGGCAGCCCCTCGGGCGCCTCGATGCCGACGAAGGTGACCGGCTCCTCCGGCAGCCGGCCGTCCCACATCGTCACCTCGGCCCCCGCCCGCCACCGGTCGACCAGGTACGACACCGTGAGGTGACGCCGCTCCAGCAGAGCGCGTACCCGGTCGGCCGTGGTGAACGTGTTCCCCTCCACCCGGTTGAACGAGGGCCGGCCGCGCAGGTACAGGTGCAGCCACACGGCCTGCCAGCCATGCTCGCCCCTGACGAACACCATCGGCAGCGCGACCCGGCCCTGGCCCCGCAGGTGCGAACGCGCCCGCACGGTGCGCGCGTCGAACGGGGCGCCGAGCTGGTCGCGCGCACGGGTCTGGTACCCGAACATCGACTCGGCGACCTCGTCGAACGACTCGCCCGCGTAGATGTTGACCTGCGGCACGACGTACCGCCCACCGACTGTCAGGGGCACGTCGACGAACTCGGTCGCACCGTTCCCCGCTTCGGTGATGTCGCCGGAGTGCACCACGCCGTCGTGGTGGTAGTTCGTCCACGACACCTGGCCCGCGCTGTGGAACCCGTCGTCGAGCAGCAGCACCGACAGGTCGTAGTCGGTGCGACGACTGTTCTGACGCCAGTACGTGAAGAAGCGGAGCAGCTCACCGGAGACCACCGCGCGCGAGCCCCTCGGCAGCACCGCGAAACCGCCTTCGGCGGCCTTGCCGGACAGCGGCAGTGCGACGTCGAGCACCTCCGGATCCACCACCAGCGGTCGTTCCAGCTCCGGCAGCCGGGCGCTGATCTCGGCGTCCAGCAACGACGACAGCTCGGCCACCAGCCCGGCCGGCAGCGGCAGCCGCTCGTCGGGCCCGACCCAGGCGTTGCGCGAGCGGCTCGCGTACAGCCGGGCGGACGCGGGCGTCAGCCGGTTGTCGACATGCTCGCGCAACGAGAGGAGGACCCGGCCCGACGCCGAGGCGAGCGCACCGGTGACCGATTCGACCACAGCGGTTCGCTCCGCCGGCGGCGCCAGCCGCAGCAGCCGGTCGGCGGAGCGCAGGAGCAGACCCGGCGCGGCCGACAGCACCGATGCGGCCCGACCGACGGCTCCGGCGCGGATCGCGGCCTCCGCGCGGCCGGCGATGGTGCGGACCGGCCGCTCGCCGCGCGCGACCGCGAACACCGCCTGCGCGTGCGGCCACTGGCCGTACTCGTGCGGGTGCAGCCGCTCCCCCAGCCGCTTCCACCGCTCCGCGTGGCGCACGACGTCGGCGAGCTTCGCCGGGCTCGCGCCGACGACCTCGTCCAGCGCGGCCAGCAGCATCCGCCGCTCCGGGCGCCGGAACGCACGGAACCGCGTGGGTGCCACCAGTGAGGCGTCGCCGCCGGAGACCTGGCAGGCGAGGCGCAGCACGTCGGTCGTCGTGTCGACGCCGACCAGCGGCCGCCCGAGGACGAGCCGGATCCCGTTGAGCACGGCCCGGTTCTCGCGCACCGGGATCTCGGCCGGCTGCGCGCCGTCCACACAGGAGACCGCCAGCTCGCTGAGGATCGCGAGGTCCGCTTCGCCGTGCGGCGTCGCACTGCCGGCGAGGGCAAGGTAGAGCCGCTCTGCCTCCACGTCGACGGCGTCGCCGAGACGCAGCACCGTCACCCGGTCGCCGGCTGCGCTGATCAGATCGTCGTGCGCGGCAAGGAGCTCGGCCCAGGTGTGCTGGTACGTCCCGTAGGCCGGCAGGTCGAGCAGGTTCACGCCGCCCGAGGCCACGGCGTCGCGCAGCTGGGCGTCGCTCGCCGTGCCTCCGCCGGTGAGTACGGCCGCCCGCAGGCGGTCCGCCCAGAACTCGATGGTGTCCGGCACGTCGTCGGGGAAGCCGATGAAATAGGCGTTGTGCTGGACGTGGTCGCCCACCAGCTCGCGCACCGCCGCGACGACCGTGGCGGCGAGGTCCATCGCCGGCGCGGGCGCCAGGGCGCCGATGTGCTCCAGCAGCGCCCGCGACGCCGAGAACCCGACGTCGAGCAGCGCCGCGTCCAGTTGCCGGGCCACCGGCCCGCCGTCGCCGGCCGCGCCGGTGCTGGCCGGCACCCGCAGTGTCTTCTGGATGATCAGATTCTCGAGCACGTGGTCCCCCCGTTCCGGTCGACTCCGGCGGTTGCCGACCCGCAGCCGCGGCAGAGTGGGTCGCCGGGGACTCGAACCCCGAACCCTTCGATCCAACAAGGAGAAGGAAGCGCCTCCATGCCCGCACAGGCGGAGAGCGGACGCGCTACTCAGTCGAATGCTCTAGCCAGTTGAGCTAGCGACCCAGGTGTCGATCATCGCACCCGCCGTTTCGGCGTGGCTATCGCATTTGCCGCCGGGCGGCGCCGCGGCGGGGCCCGCATGCCCGCCCACCCACCGACGACCTGCGCCGCAACCGCCGTGCGCACCGCCGGCCGGCGCGGACGTGACAAGTGCCGTCGGGTGAGGCCGGCCGGGCCGGAGGCAGCCGGGCGCACCCCCTGAAGCGTCCTAGGGCATCGGCTCTCGTCGGGCCTCCGCCCTGCCGGCCTCGGACCGGCACCCCTGCAGCGCCAGGGCGGGAGGGGCCGCCCGCGCCCTTCCCCGCCGCCTTAGCGAGGGGTAGCCCGCCGGCCGGCGCCGATGGCATCCTCCATTCATGGCCGTCAATCGATTCATGACGCGACTCGCGACCCGTTCGGCACTGGTCCTCGTGACCGTCCTCGCCGCCAGCGGCGTCCCCGCCCTCCGCCCCGCGCCGGCCAGCGCCGCCGGGCCCGACCCGGTGCTGGACAAGCCGGTGTTCAGCCGGCCGCTCGGCTCGGTCGCCGAGCAGAACGCGATCTTCATGCAGCTGGGCGGGATCATCGACCGGGTCCCGGCGGGCGAGGAGATCCAGATGTCGTGGTTCCACTTCTCGTTCTCGGACGTGACGGACTCCGCCACCACGCCGGACATCCCCGGCCGCCTCATCTCCGCGTACGAGCGGGGCGTCCGAGTGAAGATCATCGTGGACCAGTCCTCGGCGACCGGGCGCCCGTTCCAACGGCTGCAACCGGTCCTCGGCTCGACCGACACCGCCGGCTCGTACATCGTGCACTGCGCGGACCGCTTTCCCAGCCAGGACCGAGGCTGCATCGGCACCCGGGCGATCCAGTACACCGACTCGACGGTCACCGCGTACAACCACAACAAGTTCCTGACCGCGTCGAGGATCGTGCTCGGCACCGGGGCGAGCGTGTCCAACGTGGTCTTCCAGGGCTCGGCGAACCTGACGTGGTGGGACGCGAACGAGGCGTACAACAACGGGGTGACGTTCAGCGACGCCACCACCTACAACGCCTACCGGACGTACTTCGCGGACCTGCGCTCCCACCGGTACGGCTCGACCGGCGACAACGACTACTACTGGGTGACCCCGACCGGCAGCACCTACAAGGCGCACTTCTTCCCCCGCCGCGAACGCTCCGGCCAGCCGCTCTCCGACCCTGCCACCGACACCGTGGTCAGCATCCTGAACGCCGTGACCTCGTGCAGCTACGACGACGCGGGCACCCGCCGGCAGACCGACATCCGGGTCAACATGTACTCGTTCAACCGGCCCGAGGTGGCCAAGCGACTCACCGCCCTGCGCAACGCCGGCTGCTGGGTCGACGTCGTCTACACCGAGGCGAACACCGCCGTGCTCAACGCGCTGGGCGGCAACATCCAGCTCACCAGGTGCAACTTCAACGTCGGCCCGGGGCGCGACATCCGGACCCACAACAAGTACATGCTGATCGACGGCGCGTACGACGACGACATCGTGCCGCGGGTCTTCACCGGCAGCCACAACTACGCCGTCTCGGCCCTGCGACAGGCCGACGAGACCCTGCTGCGGATCATGGGGCGCGGCATGCACGACGAGTACCTGCGCGACTTCTGGCACGTGCGGGACACCTGCCGGGCCCGCGGCGGCGCCGTCCGCTGAGCACGACCTGACCGGCTGCCCGCCGCCGGTCAGGTGTCTGTCTCCGGCCGTCCTGCGCGTCACCGCAACCGTCGGCGCAGGGCCGAGACCGTGTCGCAGGCGCTCAGGTGTGCAGGTCGCGGCGGCGGTATCCGATCGCGCCCGCGACGAGTCCGGCCGCTGCCAGGCCGGCCATGACCAGGGCTGCGGCCCAGTCCGGTGTCGTGGCCGGCACGGCGGCCAGGTGCGCGAAGGGAGTCGACGCGGCGAGCCAGGCGGGAGCGCCGACGCTGTCCGCGACGACGTGCCACAGGAAGCCGCCGGCAGCCGGCAGGGCGCCGATCGCCGCGACGGCGCGGGGCATCCAGCCCAGCGCCAGGACCGCGGTGCCGAGGCAGAGCGCCACGACGGACAGGACGTTCCAGGCACCGGCGAGGGCGTCGCCCACGCCCAGTCCCGCGTCGACCGTGGCCGTACCGACCCACATGGCGAGACCCGCCACCGTGACCAGGACGAACGCGCCGCCGATCGCGGCGGCCGTCTCGGCGGCCAGCAGCCGCAGCCGGGTCACCGGCGCGGCCAACACCAACGTGAGCCGCCGGGCGCTCTCGTCCGCCGCGACGGCCGCGAGCCGGACCGCGACGAACACCCCGACGGGCACCGCGAGCAGGGCGTACATGGTTGCCGCGTAGCCCCGCACGGTGCCGAGTTCCCCGAAGCCGGCCGCGGCCGCCCTCGTCGCGAACTCCGGGCTGGCCGTCAGGAAGTCGGTCATCGACCGGGCAATCACCCCGATGAGCAGGAAGTACGCGCCGACGCCGGCCGACCACCCGGCCAACGGCCGCAGGGTGCGCCGCACCGCGAAGGCCGGCACGGAACCGAGCAGCGCCGTGTGCGCCGACCGGCCGCCGGCCGGACCGACGATCGCCCCGCCGACGTCGCGGCGCGCCGCGAGCCGGCCCGTGCCGGCCGTCAGCAGCACTGCGGCGAGCCCCAGCGCCAGCACCGGCAGCCCTCGGTCGGTGTCGAACGGGCGGGCCAGCGCCATGAGGCCGAACGGTGACAGCCAGCGAAGCCAGGCCAGGGCGGGTACGCCATCGCCCACCATCCGCATCAGCAGCCCGACGACCAGAACGGCGGCTGCGGCGCCGTTGGCCGCCGACCGGCTGGCGAACATCTGCGCGGTGGCTCCACCCACGACGACGAAGAAGAACCCGACGACGGCCAGGGCGGTGCCGTGCAGCACCGAACCGGTGACGCCCGCGCCTGCGACGATCATCGCCGCCGCGGTCGCCCCGCCGGCCACAGCCGGTACGACCGCGAGGATGCCGAGGTGCCAGCGGACGGCTTCGGGGAGAGTGGTACGACCGGACAGCAGCAGACTCCACCGACCGGCATCCTCCTCGCCGCGGGTGATCCGGGTGGCGGCCAGCATCGACCACACACCGAGCAGCACGGCCAGGACCGTTCCGGTCCGCCACACCGTGAACCCGCCCGCGTCGTCGAGCGCGACCGGCTCGCCGAACAGGGTGCGGATCGCCGGGTTGCGCGTCAGCGCCGCCAACGCGGCCGGATCCAGCGGCTGCGTACGGTAGGTGACCACGATCAGCGCGGACATGCCGGCGCAGATCGCGACGACGACCGCGGCACCGCGGCGCACCTGTCGCGCCGCGAGAGCGTTCAGCACCCGCCGGGGACGCACCGCGGTCAGCGTGGGGGCGCTCATCGGACGTCCCCTCCGTAGTAGGCGAGGAAGATCTCCTCGAGGCTGGGCTCGCGCACCGCGATCGTCGCCACGCCGGCGTCCGCCAGGGCGCGCAGCGCCGCCGCGGGCGGGCCGTTCAGGGTGAACCGCAGGGCCGACACGCCGTCGCCGCGTAGGGCGTCGACGCCCGGGACGCCGGTGAGGTCCGGTGGCGTGCCGGTGAACGTGGCGGCCACCTCGGTGCGGTGCAGCCGGCGCAGCCCCGCGACGGTTGCCACCTCGATCAGCTTGCCGGCGCGCAGGATGCCGACGCGATCGCAGACGGACTCGACCTCGACAAGCTGGTGGGAGCTGAGGAACACCGTCTGCCCGTTGTCGCGGGCGGTCCCGACGGCCCGCCGGAACTCGAGTTCCATCAGCGGGTCCAGGCCGCTCGTCGGCTCGTCGAGCACCAGCAGCGGCGCCCGGGTGGCGAACGCCGCGACCAGGGCCACCTTCTGCCGGTTACCCGTCGAGTAGGTGCGGGCCGGCTTGGACACGTCCAACGCGAACCGCTCGACGAGCTCGTCCCGGTAGGCGGTATCGACGCCGGGGCCGATGCGCCCGAGCAGGTCCAGGACCTCGGCGCCGGTCAGCCGCGGCCACAGCGCCACGTCCGCCGGCACGTAGGCGAGCCGGCGATGCGCGGCGGCGACATCGGCGGCGTCCGTGTCGAAGATCCACGCCCGGCCCGAGGTCGGCCGGGCCAGGCCGAGCAGCAGCCGGATCGTGGTCGACTTTCCGGCGCCGTTCGGGCCGAGGAAGCCGAACACCTCTCCCGGCGCGACGTCGAGGGTGACGTCGTCGACCGCGAGCAGCCGGCCATACCGCTTGGACAGGTTTTCGGTGCGCAGGGCGGCAGTGCCCATCGGAGCCTCCGTAGGCCAGCAGCAAGACTCGAACTGCCGACCAGACTTCCCGGCGCACCTGCTGTCACCGTACTCCCGGCCGTCACCGAGGGGAAGCTGCGGCTGCCGGGACAACAGCGGCTCGCGCCGCGTTCAGAACTGCCGCACGGCGAGCAGACCGACGGCGGCCACGAGCACGGCGCCCGCCGTGACGGTGATCGTCCGGATCCGTACCCGCAGGTCGGCGTCCCACCTGTCGCCGGTGCCGGCGGCTCGGCGGGCCAGCGGGGTCATCGCCCGTCCGACGCCGAACCCGATCCCGGCGAGCATCGCGACGTGCAGGCGCTGACCGCCGAGGAGCACAGCGACCGCCAGCACGTACGGGGCGCTCGCCGAGACGTACGTGCGGACCCCGGTGCCCATCTCGAAGCCGAACTGCAGGGCCCCGCGCCGCAGGCTGCGCTGGAGCACGTCCTGCGGCACCTGCCGGGCGTTCTGCGGCAGCCGGAGCGGCACCAGGCCGACCTCGCGGAGCAGCCCCAGCAGCGCCACCGCCACGATGCCCGCGTACCGCCACGGGACGGGCAGGGGCGCGGAGAGGCCGGAGAGCAACCACAGCACCGATCCGCTGAGCAGGCCACCGGCGATCAACCCCACGACGAACAGGGTGAGGACGACGCCCTGCCGATCTCGATCCCGCCACCCGGGCGAGGCCAGCGCGTGCGCGCTGTTGTGCGTTCAAACGGAGCCGGAGAGCGTGTAACCCGCGAGCCCTCCGATCATCGCCCAGGTGAGGACGTGCCCGTACGCGGCGGCGGCGAGCGCGCCGACGGCGAGCAGCAGGAGGGGTACGAGGGGGTCGCCGCTCCGGCGCAGTACCGCCCGGGCACCTCCCGGCAGCGTCCGGGTCATACGGCGGCGCCGGTCAGCGTCCGCCAGGAGTTGCCCCCGATCACCCCGTCGATCGTCAGCCCGTTCTGCCGCTGGAAGTCCCGCGTCGCGCTGTCCGTCGCCGGCCCGAAGGACCCGTCGACCACCAGCGCGTAGCCGCGCCTGTTGAGCTGACGCTGGGCGGCGCTGACGGCGTGGCCGCTGTTCCCGGAGCGGACCGTGGTCACGAGCTTCGGCCAGGTGGTCGCGTCGACGACACCGGTGGCCCCGAGCCCGGCCGCCGTCTGGAAGCTCTTCACCTTCGCCTCGGTGTCGCCACCGAAGATCCCGTCGATGTCGGTCGCGTGCCCGCGGGCGGTCAGCAGGTGCTGCACGGTGTAGACGTTGACCCCCGTGTTGCTCCGCCGGGTGGTGGGCCAACTGGCCGCGCCCAGGCATCCGCACTTGGTGTTCCATCGGCAGATCGACTTCACCCAGCCCGCGCTGGTCTTCTTGTACCCGTCGTGGCACCGGCGTTCCACCGAGCAGGCGCACGCGCCGCACGCCCCGTTGTAGGCCCACAGCCAGCCGTCGTAGGTGCCGCCGTAGCACTGGTTCGGCCGCAGGATCCAGGTGACGCCGTCGTTCTTGTGGAACCCCGTGTACGTCCCGCTGGTGTTGCAGGAATCGGCGAAGATCGTGCTCGGGCCGCACCCCGGTGAGCAGTTGTGGTCGCTGGCGTACGTCGGGCACCCGGCGTAGATGGTGTAGCCGTCGGCGTACGCGCGGCGGGCTGCCGGGAACACGCTGAGCGCGGCCATGCCCACCGCGGTGCCCGCCCGGAGCAGGGTGCGTCGCGACAGGGCCCACCCCGCGCGCCTGTGGCCGCCCCGCTCCAGCGGCACCCGCCGCACGGCGGGCCCGGTCCCCGGGTCGTCGCCGCGCAGCCAGGGGACGGTGTCGATACCGGTCATGCCCGGCCTCCCTGATTCGTGGCGCCCGCCGGTGCGGAGCCGCCGGGTGGGCTGTCGACCTCGTCGAGCAGGCGGTGCAGTGCCGCGCGGGAGCCGATCGGCTCGGCGCGGAGCACCCGCCCGGCCCGGTCGACGACGGTGGCGAACGGGGTGGCGATGGCGTCGTACCGCTCGAACAGTTCCGCCTGCCCGCCGAGCACGGTGATCGGCAACTGCGCGGCACGCGCCGGCGGGTCCTCCCGGTAGAGGACCCGGAACTCCAGACCGGGGCGCTCGTGGTGGTCGGTCGCTTCGGCCAGCACCTCGGTGCAGGTCCCGCAGTCGGGCTCCAGGAAGAGCAGCACCAGCGGAACCGTCGGTGCCGCCGGCGCCAACCGGGCGATTGCGGGGGCCGGTGTGCCCGGCCGCAGGCCGACCGACTCGGGACGACGCTGCACCGCTCCGCTCGACAGCGCGTGCACCTGGCGTACCAGGCCCGAGACCGTGAACGCCAGCAGGAGTATCGCGATCCAGCTCAGGATCAGTGCGCTGGTCTGGAAGCTCATCCGGGCAGGCCTTTTTCCGTCGTGCCGAGGGACCGGCCAGTCGTGGGGCGCCCGGCCGGCGCCGTCGCCGGGTCGTACATCGCGGCGGGCAGGTGCCACAGCAGCGCGGTGAACGTGGCGGAGGCCAGCAGCACGACGGCGAGTGCGGCGTCGGCGCGGTTCAGCGCAACGATCGAGTCGGACAGCGACAGCGCGACCAGGGCGAGCCCGGCGAGCACCGCCGCTCGTGCCACCACCCAACCGGTCATCGGCAGTTCCACCCGGGAGCATCCGCACGGTCGGGCGCGCCCCGTCGACCTCACGAGCAGGCCGTAGCCGGCGTACAGCGCGAGGAGCGCGGCGCTGCCGGCGAGGGCCCCGACGAGCAGGCCCTCGCCGCCGGGACGGAGCAGCGCCACGATCCCGGCGCCGGCGAGCACCGCCTCGCCGGCGATGGCGACGGCGGCGAGCGCGGCCGGGGCGGGAAGGATCCGGTGCGCGGCCAGGGCCCCGGCGAGCGCCGCCGGCCGGGACAGGTGCTCGGCGGTGCTGACGAGCAGGGTGAACAGGACGGTGTACGCGGCCACGCCGGCCAGCAGTACGGACATCGCGGCCTACCCGGCCGTCCGGACGCGGAGCCGGTCGACCAGGGCGGGCACCTGCTCCATGTCCGTGTCGGCGAACGGCACCAGGCTGAGCCAGGCGTCGGCCGCCGCCAGTACGAAGTAGGGCTGCCCGTCGGGCAGGACGTCGCGGAAGAGCTCACCGGCCTGCGTCCGCAGGCCACGCCAGGAGGGCAGTTGCCCGACGCGCTGCTTGGTCAGCGGTGCGATCTCCAGCAGGCCGAGCCCGGGCACCTCCTTGAGCACGGTGGCGGGTTCGGCGAACCTGGCGCCGGTCTTCGAGGTCGGGCGCAGGGCCAGCCCGTCGTCGTGCTCCTCGACGCGCAGTGCCCGCAGCGCGCCGAGCAGGTCGGTGGTCGCCGCGCCGTACATCTCGGTGAAGAAGCAGTGTCGCCGTCCCCGCCAGACCGCCACGAGCCGCTCCTCGGCCAACTGGATCTGGGGGTCGTAGGACCGGATGCGCGCGGTCAGCAGGGTTCCGCCCTGGTAGGTGAGTTCCTCGTCGAACGTCTCGACGCCGAGGGTGCGGGCCACGTCGTCCGCGAGCCCGACCGCGCCGGCCGTGAACTCGTGCAGCCGGCCACCGATCGTCACGTCGGCCACGGAGGTGAACGGCGCGCTGAGGTCGAGTGAGCCGTCCAGCGTGAACCGGTTCTGGTCGATCGCACGATGCGTCACCGGCGCACCTCTGGCTGCCATGCGACCGCCCTTCGTCGGGTCCGGAACTTAGCACCGGCACGATATACGGCTTGGTAAATATTTGACAATATCGATCAGGTGACCGGGTGGTGACAGCGCCGGTCCGACGCCGTGGCGCCGCGGGCGCGCGGACGACCGCTCCCGCCCGCCGGTCGGCACGGACCCTGGAGCGCCGCGCCCGTGATCCGTACCATCGGTCCTCGACAGCGGTGCCCGGCACGGGTGCCGCGGGCGGAGCGGGACCACCGACCACCGGCATGCGGGCTCATGCCGGTCGACCGGCGTGCGACCGCATCCGCGAGAACCTCGCCCAGCGGTCCGCGCGCATCCACCCGTACCGGAAGGACACCCCCATGCGCGCTCCCTGGACGCGCCGTCGCCGCCTCCTGCCGGGGCTGCTGGCCCTGGCCTGCCTCGCCACCGTCGCCGTGGCCGCCGCCGTTCCACTGTCCACTCCCTCCGCCCGCGCCGCCGACCCCGTCCCGGTCCTCGACGCCACCTTCGAGGACGGCACCACCCAGGGCTTCCGGCCCCGGGCCGGTGAGACCGTCGCGGTCAGCACCGCCGTCGCCCACGGCGGCACCCGCAGCCTGCTCACCTCCGGCCGCACCGCGAGTTGGCAGGGCCCCGCCATCGACCTGCTCGACGAGATGGTCGAGGGAACCCGCTACACGCTGACGGTGTGGGTCCGGCTCGCCGCCGGCGAGTCGCCCGGCCAGGTCCGGCTCAGCGTGCAACGCGACTCCGGCGGCACCTCCGCCTACGACCAGGTGGTGGGTGACACCGCGGTCACCGCCGACGCCTGGGTCCGGCTCAGTGGCACGTACGTGCTCGCCCACGACGTGGACGGGCTGTCGGCGTACGTGGAGACCGCCGGCGGCACCGCCGGCCTGCACCTCGAC
Source organism: Micromonospora echinofusca (assembly GCF_900091445.1). Lineage (NCBI taxonomy): Bacteria > Bacillati > Actinomycetota > Actinomycetes > Micromonosporales > Micromonosporaceae > Micromonospora > Micromonospora echinofusca. The sequence continues at coordinate 2,089,332 of NZ_LT607733.1, read as the reverse complement.
GACTTCACCATGGCGTACCAGCCGACCAGGCCCGTGCAGACGGACATCCCGGCCCTGCGGGAGGTGCTGGCCACCGACTTCCCGATCGGGGCGGCGATCGGCAACCGGCAGATCATCGGCGACCAGGCGGTCCTGCTGCGCCGGCACTTCGACACGGTCACGCCCGGCAACGCGCTCAAGTGGGACGCGACCCAGCCGACCGAGGGCGCCTTCCGGTGGGCCGACGCCGACACGCAGGTCGGGTTCGCCACCGGCAACGGCCTGTCGGTACGCGGACACACCCTCGTCTGGCACCAGCAGACCCCGGCCTGGGTCTTCACCGACACCGACGGCACCCCGCTGACCTCGGACCCGGCCGACAAGGCCCTGCTGCTGTCCCGGCTGGAGGCGCACATCCGGGCGGTCGTCGGCCGCTACGGCGACGCCATCGGGGTCTGGGACGTCGCCAACGAGGTGATCGACGAGAACCAGTCCGACGGGCTGCGGCGCAGCCGCTGGTACGAGATCAGCGGGCTGGACTACCTGCGGACCGCGTTCCGGGTGGCCCGGGAGGTCGCGCCGACGGCCAAGCTCTACATCAACGACTACAACACCAACGTGCCGGCCAAGCGCGACAAGCTGCGCGACCTGGTGACCCGGCTGCGGGCGGAGGGGGTACCGGTCGACGGCGTCGGGCACCAGATGCACGTCAACGTCCAGTGGCCGTCCATCGCCGAGACCGAGGCCATGCTCCAGGCGTTCATCCCGCTCGGCGTGGAGCAACAGGTCACCGAGATGGACGTCAGCATCTACGTCGCCAACGACGAGTCCTTCCCCACCCCGCCGGCCGACCGGCTGCTGACCCAGGCGTACCGGTACCGGGACCTGTTCGCCCTCTACCGCCGCTACGCCGACGAACTGACCTCGGTGACCCTCTGGGGACTGGCGGACGACGACACCTGGCTGGACACCTTCCCGGTGGCCCGCAAGGACGCGCCGCTGCTGTTCGACACGGAACTCCAGGCGAAGTCGGCCTACTGGGGAATCGTCGACCCGACCCGCATCGATCCGACTCCGACGCCGACGGCCTCCCCCACGGCCTCCCCGACTGCCACGCCGACCACGGGGCTGGACACCTGCCGGGCGACGTACACCGTCACCAACCAGTGGCCGGGCGGCTTCCAGGCGAGCCTCAGGATCACCAACACCGGGGTGGCCGCGCACGACGGCTGGACCGTGCGCTGGCGGTTCCCGGACGGCCAGCTGGTCAGCCAGCTCTGGAACGGCACGGTCCGGCAGGACGGCCCGGAGGTGACGGTCACCCCCACGTCCTGGAACTCCGCCCTGCCCGCCGGCGGGACGGTCGAGTTCGGCTTCCTCGCCGGCTGGAAGACCAGCAACAACCGCCCGGTCGGCTTCACCCTCGACGGGCTGACCTGCACGACGGGCTGACCCGTGGGCTGGGCGGTGGTCAGGCCGGACAGGCCCGGCCACCGCCGTGTCCGGGTCCGACGCCCGACGGCGCTGGCGGAAGGTCGGGCGCCACCGGAGCCGCACCAGGCAGCGTCGACGGGTGGGTGGGCATGGGCCGACCGGGTGGTCGCCCGACCGGCCACCAGGTGTCAGGTGTTGACCGGACGGCGGGCGACCAGGCGTACGTGGGTGACCGGCCAGTCCAGCGGCTCGCCCGCCGGGGTGCTGAGGGCGGCCACCGGGGCGAGACGGTTGGTGACGATCCAGTCGTTGCGGGACGTCCCGCTCGCGCCGTCGATCTCGAAGCCGACGTCGGTGAGCAACGACTTCCAGTCGGCGTACTCCATGCCGCAGAACTGCTCCTGGGTCTCCGACAGCCAGTTGTCGGTGTAGTCCTTGCGGGTGAGGAAGTCCATGGCCGCGCCGAGGGTCAGCTCGATCGTGTCGTCCGCCCCGTCCACCGGGCGGTACGCGAACGGGAACCGGTAGTCGACCGCGAACTGGTCCAGCCGGGCCCGGGTCGACAGCCCGCCGACGTACGCCGCCACCTCGCCGGGCGGCAGGCTCGCCAGGTCGGTACGCGGCCGGGACGGGTTGACGCCGTCCGTGGCGGTCAGCCGCAGGCGCACCGTCCGATCCCTGCCGTCGGGCCCGCACACGTCACTGTTGATCCACACCCCACCGGGCACGGTGTGGTCGTAGAGGGCCTGCACGAACCGGCGCAGCGAGGCCATCCGCTCGCCGTACGACCAGATCTCGTGGGTCAGCGCGAAGGTCATGGTGGTGTCCACCGAGCGCGGCGCGAACACCGCCCCGCCGAGCACGTTACGGCGGTAGAAGAAGACGTTCGGGTTCGTGAACACGCCCTGCGCCTTCTTGTGCACGCACTCCTCGAACAGCTGCCGGGCCACCTCGACGCCGATCAGGTCGCTCTCGCGCAGGGCCGGCTCCCGGTCGGCCAGCTCCAAGACGGCGCCCGCGCCACAGCCGACGTCGACGATCCGCCCCGGCCGCACGTGCTCGCGTACCGCGTCCCACTTGCGCTGCGCGGCGTCGCTGAACGCCTCGGCGTACGTCCGGTAGTCGCGGGTGGCGGTCAGTCCGCCCTCGTCGCCGACCACCGGGTCGTTCACCACCGAGCGGACCAGGTCGTCGAGCCGGTAGCGGCGGTACACGTCGACGGTCGCCGGGTGGGTGAGGTCACGCCACGACGGGTCGTCGTCGGCCAGCCGCAGCAGGACGTCCCACGGCCGCACCGGTGCCGGCTCGACGTCGGCCTCCACCCCGGCGATGCGGAACCCGAGCCGTTCGTACATCGCGGCGACCTCCGGCGTGGAGCAGGCGACCACCGTGTCCGCCGGGGTCAGCTCCAGCCCGGTGGACGCCGCGACGGTCTTGAGGGTCACCTCGGCGAACCGGTCGGTCGGGGCGGTGTCGAAGATCGGTACCACCACCGACCGGAGCCCGGTGAGCACGCTGAACCGTTCGATCGCCGCCTCCCGCCGGTGGTACGGCACCGGGTTGCGCCGGGTGTTCTCGTGGTTGGCCGAGGTCACCGCCCAGACGACGGTCGCCCCGCCGGCGTCCTCGCTCCCGGCCGCCGCGTCACCGTCGGCGAGGCTGTCGTCGCCCTGCGCCGCGAGCTGGCGCAGGTACCCGGCCTGGAACCGGGTCAGCAGGTGGTGGCGGCCGGGAAAGAGCAGGTAGCGGGGCATGTCACGTTCCTAGCCGATGCCTGCGGGGCGGTGCGCGGCAGGGTGTCGGTCGTCCGCGACGGGCGACCCACCGGGCCGTCCGCGCATGGCAGGCCCCGACCCGCGCCGGACGGTCACCGTCCTCGCAGGTACGCGACGGCGGCTCCACCGTCGAGTCCTCCGCACCGGCGCACCCGGCGAAGCTCCTGCGCGACGCGGCGTCGAGCTTCGCCCCAGGTCCCGGCTACGGCCGGAAGTACTCCGACATCAGGCGGCTGACCCATTCCGGCTGCTTGACGTCCACCGGCAGGAACTCCGTCATCGTCGGCTTCAGGTCGATGACCGGGGTGCCCGACACCGCGTCGAGGCCCACCACCGTCAGTTCGCGGCCGTGGACGGACTCGATGGCACAGCACGTCACCCCGATGCGGTTCGGTCTGCGGGGGCCGCGGCCGGCGAAGACGCCCACGGGCGGGAGATCGGATCGGCCACGGTTGGGGCGGGGTTCGCGGTAGTCGCCGTGCTCCGGGAACTGGTCGAAGAGGAAGAGGACCTCCACGTGGGAGAAGCCCTCCAGGCCCTGGAGGCACGCCTCACCGAAGCGCTCGTCGATGGTGATCGTGCTGCGGACGGCACCCCAGTTGTCGGTGTGCTGGACATCCGTACGGTCGTTTCGGACCGTACCGATCGGAGTGATCTGGAAGCTGAGAATGGCTGGACACCCTTCCCCCGTCCGCCAGTGGGCGTCCTGGCCGGCCGGAGCAGCGAGACGATCGGTCAGGCGACGAGCAGGATCACGCCGATCGCCAGCATCACCACGGCGGTGGCCCCGTGGACGCCGTAGACGGCCGCCTTGGGCCCCTTGCTGCGCCACACGACCAGTGCGTCGCCTGCGGGTATGCCGGCGGCGGCCAGCATGAACCAGCCCAGCAGGTCGGGTGTCGCTCCGGCCAGCAGGATGAAGATGAAGAGCCCCGCGGCCATGTCGCGCACGGCCTTGACCGACAGCCATGCCTGGAAGGTGGGGTCCTCGGTCGGCGTGCCGGGGATGCCGAAGCCGGCTGCGGCCTGCGGCGCCCAGAAGGCGCGTACGCCCATGAAGCTGATGCCCACGCCGATCAGGCCGGCGAGCACGTTGGCGACGTTGATGAGCACGGGTCGTCCCCTCTTCGACGGAAGCGCCGGATCTAGCGGCGCTAGCAGTGAGAGCGACGGTACCCTAACGCCGACAGCAGGTCTAGCGCCGCTAGGATGTCGTCATGTCCGCCATCAGCGAGCGCCGCGAACGCGAACGCGCCCACCGCCATCAGCTGATCGTCACGGCCGCCCGCGAGCTCGCGGAGACCGAAGGCTGGGAGGCGGTGACGACCCGACGGCTGGCCGAGCGCGTCGAGTACAGCCAGCCGGTGCTGTACAGCCACTTCACCGGCAAGGACGCCATCGTCAGCGCCGTCGCCCTGGACGGCTTCGGGGAACTCGCCGTCCATCTGCGCCGCGCGCGGCAGGCCGCCCCCGATGCCGGGCGGGCCCTGCGCGCCGTCTGCCGCGCCTACCTGGACTTCGCGACCGAGCGACCCGCCCTGTACCAGGCCATGTTCATCCTGCCCACCGACCTGAAGTTCGCAAGCGTCGAGACACCGCCTCCGCTGCGGGCCTCGTTCGACGAGTTCGTCAGCTGCTTCCGTCCGGACAACGAACGGCGGGAGCTGTTCGCCGAGGTCCTCTGGAGCGCGTTGCACGGCATGGCCGTCCTGTCGGAGAGCGGCCGCATCCCCCCGGACGCGCAGGAGGAACGCCTCGATTTCCTTGTCACCCAGCTCGCCGACACCCCGACGAACCCGACCACGCCGTGAAGGGCCAGCGGCCGCACCCAGCTCGCCAGCCCGATCGGACTCAGCCCACGAGCAGGCGCAGGCCGAGTTCTGCCGTGTCGAGGCCGACGAGGTCGCGGTTGCGCTCCGCCCACCGACCTGAGGCGAGGTCGTCACGGAGGCTGCGTACCGCCCTCTGCTCGGCGTCCGGCCCGACCTTGGTCCAGACCGACATGCCGCGGCGGACCCGCTCGTCCAGGTACGCCTCGGGCCGGCGCCAGTAGGCCTCGAAGAAGCCGTCGGCACAGTCCCACGGGATGGGTACCGGCTCCACCCGGGCCTCGATCGCGCCGGCCAGTTCGCTCAGCGACGGCCGGTCGACGAGGAGGCTCGCGGCCTCGGGAAGGTAGTCGCGGGTGAGCCAGAATCGATCAAGCCATCCGGCGGCGCTGGTGTCGTGCGTGAACACCACCACGCGGCGGCGGGCGACGCGCCGCATCTCACGCAGGCCCGCGACCGGGTCCCGCCAGTGGTGGAGGGTGGCGAAGGCCATCGCCGCGTCGAACGACTGGTCCTCGAACGGAAGGCTCTCCGCAGCGGCAGCCACACATGGGGCTGCGCGTGCGGGGCGCTGTGCGCGCATGAGCGCCGACGGTTCCACCGCGGCGACGTCACGGTCGACGGGCTCGTAGGAGCCGGTGCCGGCCCCGACGTTCACGACCGTCCGCGCGTCGCCGAGGGCGGCCCAGACCCGGGCGGCGATCCGCGGTTCGGTGCGCCGTGTCGCGGTGTAGGTGGCGCCGATGGTGTCGTACAGCTGCGCGCTGGACATGTCGCTGCCTCCCCGGCTGGCACCGCCCCGCGCGGTGCGCGCGATGGTCTCGCCGCCCTGGATCTCGGTGGGTATCAGGCCGATATATCGGCCTGATACATCGGCAACCTACGTGCCGGCATGCCTCGGCGCAAGCTCCCCGCCCCGTCCTGGTCGGCCCCGTGCAGCACGTCGCGCCACGTCCGTGACGGGGCGCTGCGGGTGGGAAACCGCCTTGCGCCGGTGCCCCGTGGTGGGCCATAGTCGTTTCATGATCTCGTACCGGAAGGGCGGCGACGCCCTGGCGCTGTGAGCGCCCCCACGCGGCGCAACGACGCCGCGAAACCTCCACAGGCCGTTCGCAGCGGCAACCCGCACGACCTGTGGCAGCAAGCCATCCGGATCCGCCAGGAATGGCTCGATCACGCCCTGTCCACACAGCCGGCCGACAAGTCGACCGCCGAACGGTGCCTGACCGCGATCTACGCCAGGGCATCGCGGCCGCGACCTCGGTTCGAATGGGTCGACTCGCCGGACAAGGCGCGGCCCCTGATCACCGGCTGGCCCACCCTCGATCAACTCTACGAACGCATCCGGGCACCCCGGCCGCGCGGAACACCACCGCTGGCCAGCGATCTCGCCATGACCGCCTCCCAGTTGCGCGGCGCGCTGAGCGCGGGCGTCACGCACACCGATCCCGAGCTGTCACCCGTGCGCACGAGCAAGACCAAGGAACCATGGCCCGAACTGGCGCCGTCGCAGGCGCTCGACAGCGGCGTCCCGCTCGCTGTCCTGCTGCACCAGGGCGTACGCACGGCATTGCACCGGAGCCTCGCGCACGGGTACTACCTACCCGTGCGCGCGGCGCTCGCGGACGACGGCCCGGTGCCCGTGTGCTGGTACGGGCAGCAGGACGCCTCATGGATCGCCTACTACGACGTGCTGCATCGACTCGGCCTTGCCCGGTACGAGCCGGACGAGGCCGCACACCTCGACGCCTGGGCCGGCCTGGCCCGCTCCTGCGGCTGGTGGTGGCCCGGCGAGGACGTCTGCGTCGTGGTGGACCGGCCCCAGGCGGTACGAACCGAGCCGATCTCCGGGACAGTGCACGACCAGGTCCGACTGCAACCTCACGGCCTGCGCTACCGCGACGGCTGGCAACCACTCCTGAGCAGGTGACCTGAGCCGACACCCGGCCGGGACGGGCACTCGCCAGTCCCGGCCGGTCCGCTCACAGCCCGCAAACCCCGGCACGAACTCCAACAGGGACGTCATCGGGTGGCGTCGGTGTAGCTGTTCCCGAGGATCCTGCAGCCGGTAGGCGTTGCAGCACCGCGACACCAATGACGGTAGTCTGAGATGGCCGCCGCGCCCCATCGATCGGTTCCGCCACCGCCGGTGACCGGTCTCGACACGGCGGGCAGGAGGGCACCATGGCCGCATTCACTCGTGTCGCGATCAGGTTCCCCGGGTCGCTCCGCTTCGTGGCCTCGGCCGCTCTCAGCCACGTGGTCACCTACCTCCTCGTCGGCTTGATCGCATCCCGCGCCCTGGACTACGCCGACATCCTTGAGCGACCGGTGATCGGCGACTACTACCTGCCCTACGGGTCCGTGGACATCGTGGCGTCCACGACGCTCCAACTGCTCCGAGGGGTCATGTTCGGGGTGGTGCTGCTGCCCTTCCGCGGCGTCCTGGCCGCCTCCCGGTGGGGATGGCTGTGGCTCTGGGCCGTGTTCGTGACGATCGGGATCCTCGGTACCCCCGCAGCCGCCCCGAGCTCGTTCGAGGGGCTTCTCTACACACGGCTGCCGCTGTGGTTCCACGCTGTCGGGCTGCCGGAGATGCTGCTGCAGACCATGGCGTTCAGCGTGCTGGTGCACCGGAACCTACGGGCGCGTACGCACCCGCTGGCACCTCGGGCACGGCAACTGCTCACCGCCTTGTCGGTCGCCTGCATCGCCTTCCTCGGCTACACGGCGGTCTCGCTGCTGTTCGCGTTCGTGGCTGGCGTCGGCCTGGCATCCGGCTCGGACACACGCGTGCTGGGCCAGTTCGCGGCCCCGCTGGTCCTGGGATTCCTGACGGTACTGTTCGCGAAGGGGCGGTGGTGGGCGCCGGCGCACGCCGTGCTCTACGTCGCCTCAGCAGCAGCCCTGGCGGCGTACCAGGGATTGGTGTTGGGGTCGACGGGATGGCTCTACGTGCTGCTTGCCCCGGTGCTGCCCGTGTTCATCTCGCTGGCGATGACCCGTTCGAGTCGCCTCCCGTCGCCACCCCTCGAGCACGGGTGACGGTGAGCACCATCGAGGCCGGCGGAGAAGCCCACCGTCGACGTGCACGATCCGACCGCCCCGCCGTCCGGGGCGCCAGGGTCAGGCGTCTACGCACCTCCGGTGGGCTGTCGAGGCGTACCTCGTACAGCCGCCCCTCGGCGTGCGCCGGCGTCTGGTCCCCGTAGTGCGGCGAGAGGGGATTGCCCGAGCTGCCGTGGCGGAGCACGTCGCGGATGCGGGTGCTGCCGGCGGAGCCGAACTCGACGACGAAGCGCCACGGCGCACCCTCGACCACCTGGCCGTCGCGGTCGGGATACATGAGACAGACGCTCTGCCCGCCACCGCCCACCGGAGTCGGGGGTGATCCGTACAGCGAGCGCAGCGTCTCCGACACCGCCGCCAGGGGATGCTGGTCCGCGATCCGGTTCAACCTGCCGTAGCGCCAGCCGGTGGGGTCGTCGCCGAATCTGTCGGCGAGTCGACGCGCCGCCTCGGTGAGGGCGTCGGCGACGACGACCGGCAGGTCCTCCGTCTCGCCGAGCCGCCGGCGGGCATCCCCGTCCATCACCAGGTGGTCCACCTGAAGGGTGGCATCGGTCATGGCGTCGGCGACGGCCGCGCCGAGCCGGCTGGTGATCCAGCGTTCGGTCAACACCCGGGCCAGCGCCCCGAAGACCAGAGGTGCGGCCTGATCGGCGTCGTCCCTGCCGTCCCAGGCGGCCAACGACTGATGGCCGAACACGGCCAGCGGCGACTCCGGTGGATGCTCGTCGAGCGCCTTCAGCAGGGTGGGCAGGATGCGCTGTGCCCGGCCGTTGCGCAGGTCCATCTGCCACGCGCCGAAGTCGTCCGGGTGGGCCGTCGGCGTCGCCGTCAACAGCTCCCCGATCCGGTCGGCCCGGTACGGTCCGCCCCAGTCGCTGCCCAGGTGCGGGCCGACCCCGTCGGGCAGGATCTGGTGGTTGGCGCTGACCACGTAGCCCGCTGGCGGATCGACGACCTCCGGCAGCTCGTCGAATCCGAGCGTGGTGCTCCAGCGAGCGGCCACCTCGGCCGCGCCGGCCGGGGCGAGGCCCTCCTGGCGGTCACGGCGGGGCACGATCCCGGCCGTCCGCAGCGCGACCGTACCGTCGCGGGTCGCGACGACGAGGTTGAGCACGGGCACCCCGAAGCCCCGCAGGGTCTCGCGGAACGCCGGGTAGTCGCGCGCCCGCCACATGCGCTGGCAGCTCTCGGCCTCGGTGGACGGGTGCAGTCCACTCCAGTAGAGGGCCACCGGGTCCGCTTCCGCACCGCGCGGGCCCGGCAGGTCGACGTATCCCGTCCCGCCTGCGGCGGTCACGGAGATCTCGTTCCCGCCTCGCACCCGGACGACGCCGGTCTGCGACCACCGTGACTCTCCCGGCGGGTCCGTCCGCTCCCCCACGGCCAGGTCCTGGGTGTCGATGGTGGAGTTGGTCACCCCCCACGCGAGATCCGGGTTGGCGCCGATCACGAGTCCGGGCACGCCCGGCACCGTCACCCCGTACGCGCGTTCGCCGTCGAGGTCCAGTCCCAGCTGATACCAGAGGCTCGGCTGGGTGAACAGGATGTGCGGGTCGTTGGCCAGCGCCGCGAAGCCGGTGGCGGACCTGGCCGCGGACACCGCCCAGGCGTTCGAGCCACTGCCCTGCCGGCCCGCGAAGAGGTCGCCGAGGTGGGCGGCGCCGGCCGCGGACAGCAGGGCGGTGTCGCCGCGTCGTGCCGCCGGCCCTGCCGGGGCGTCGGCGGCGATGGTGACGCTGCCACCGGGTGGGTACTTCGGCGCCAGGAAGCTGCGGACGAGGTCCGGTCGCTCCGCCAGCAGCCGGCTGCGGAACATCTCCTGCTGCAGGTTGCGGCCCAGGTGGAAACCGAGCTGCTTGACGATGGCCAGCGAGTCGCTGACCGACCACGGGCCCGGCCGGTACCTCATGAGGTGGAATTCGGGCGGGAGCTGCCCGCGGCGGCGCATCCGGCGCACCGCGGTGTCGACCCCGTGGGCGAAGGCCGCGAGGTTGGCGCGGGCAGGCGGTGAGAGCAGCGCCTCGCTCTGGCGGGCGGCCCGCTCGAAGGCGAGGGTACGGGCGAGGACGTCCGAACCGGCGGCGCGAGCGCCGAACACCTCCGCCAGTCGTCCGGTCGCCCGCCGGCGCAGGACGTCCATCTGCCACAGCCGGTCGTACGCCATCGCGACCCCGACGCCCACGTAGAGATCGCGCTCGTCGCCCGCGCGGATCCACGGGATGCCGCGCGCGTCGCGGTCGATGTCGACGGTCCCGTGCAGGGCCGCCAGATAAAGCACCCGGGTCCGCCGGAGCGCACGACTGCTCGGCCAGGCGGCCAGGCGCAGGATGCCCGCCGCGGCTCTCACGACGCCTTTTCGGTCTCCGGGTGGGTGTCATGGCGATTCAGGTCGGGGATGCGCCGGCCGACCAGCAGGTAGATCGCGACGCTCACCATCGCCAGGGAGCCGATGGCGAGGAACATGACCGGCCCGCCGAAGGACGCGAGGACGAGGCTGCCGAGGAACGGTCCCGTGAACCCGCCGACCTGCGCGAAGGTCTGTGCGCCGAAGTAGGCTCCGCGCCGGTCCTCGGGCGCGATGCGGTCGACGAGCGCGAACTCCGACGGCACGATCAGGGTCTCGGCGACGGTGAACACCACCATCGCCACGATGTAGTGCCACATCTGCTCGGAGATCGCGAAGCCGGCCATCCCGACGAAGGTGAGGATCCCGCCGAGGGTGATGGCGTTCAGCGGGTTGTAGCGCTGCACGTAACCGGCGGCGAAGAGCTGGAGGATGATCACCGCCACCGCGTTGGTGGTCATGACCGCGGCGAGCACCCGGGCGCTGTCGGCGAAGTCGATGACGAAGTTCTGGGCGAGCAGCACCGAGATCCGGCTGTGCACCGTCTCCAACAGGATCGCGCCGATGAGCAGGAGAAGCAGGCGGCGGTCCGACATGACCGCCCGGGCCGATTCGCCCAGTCCGCGGACGATGGCGCCCGTGCTGCGGCCGAGCGTCGCCAGCCCGGCGTCCTCGATGGACGGTCGCGGCAATTGCCGCGTGGCCGTCCAGAGGACGGCGAGGTAGACCAGGTACACGACGGCTGCGGCGGGGAAGGAGATCCGAGCGCCGGTGAACCCGAGGGCCACGCCGATCAGCGGACCGACGGCGTAGCCGGCGTTGATCGCGAGGTACTGGTAGGAGAACCACTTCACCCGCAGCGCAACGGGGAGCAGGTCGCTGATGAGTACCTTCGCAACCGGGCTGAAGGCACTGGTGGCGAACGCCATGGACGCGTTGAAGACGAACGCCGTCACGGCGTCGCGCGCGAAGAAGAACCCGACGAAGCTGCCGATCACCACCAGCAGGCAGGAGAGCAGGACCCGGCGGCGTCCCACGATGTCGGAGAGCGCGCCGCCGAGAAACCCGCCGGAGATGCCGAAGAGGACGGAGGAGCCGATGACCAGGCCGACCGTCGAGACGGACAGGCCGAGTTCGTTGCGGAGATAGATGGCGAGGAAGGGAATCGTCACGCCGTTGGCCAGGCTCATCACGCCGGAACCGCCGACGAGGATCCTGGCCAGTCGCGGTGGGCGGAACGCTGCGCTCGCAGCCGGTTCCCGGGTCAACTCGGGTTTCCTTCCGTCTTGTCCTGCTGGCGCTGGAACTCGATCATTGCCTCGGCGACGGTAGCCGCTTCGGGGTCACGCAGCAGGCCCTCGTGGGTGGTGGCCACCACCGTCTCGGTCAGGTTCGGCAGCACCAGGTGCCAGCCCCCGGTGTGCCCGTCATCGTCGTCGGACCTCTCCAGGCCCGCCACCAGCAGCAGTGCGGGCACGGCCAGGGCAGGCGCGGGCTCCGCCATGATCCGTCCCATCGTCCGGTAGTCCTCGAAGGCGTCGGCGAGCTCGCCGATCGTGGCAGCCAGCGCGGGCGCGGCGGTGGAGGCGGCCCAACGCAGGAGTTCCGTGTCGGGCAACCCGGCCGCGGACTGCGGGGAGAGCTCACGCCACCGCCGGGTGTGCTCCGGAAACGCGACGGCGACGTCGGAGAGGAAGGCGACCAGCCGGGTCCGGTGTTCCTCGGAGCGGCGCTGGTGGAGACATCGTGGGCTCGGTGCGTCGAGCAGGGTGATGCTCCGCACCTGGCGGCCGCCCGCCCGCAGCGCGTGGGCGAGGTGCAGCGCCATCGCCCCACCCAGGGAATGTCCGACGAGGTGGACGCCGGGATCGACGACGGGCAGCAGCTCGGTCAGGCAGGCCTGGGCGGCGACGGCGGCGGACGGCGTGCCGTCCTGCGCCCGGAGGAGGTCGCGGGTGTGCAGGGCGTAGAACGGGCGGCCCCGCACGTGCGTCGACAGCCGCGCCATCGAGGCGCCGATCCCGAAGACGCCGGGCAGCGCCACCACGGGCGCCCGGCCCGCCACGGAGTCCCCCAGCGGCAACAGGTCGACCGGGCGGCGGGACGCCGCACTCCGTCCGGCCGGCCGGGCCCGACGGACCGCGCCCGCCACCGCTCGTACCGTCGGCGCCTTCAGGAAGTCGCGCAGCGGGACGACGACACCGAACTGTCGGCGTACGGCGGCCAGCAGGCGGGTCGCCAGCAGGGAGTTCCCGCCCTGCCGGAAGAAGTCGGTGTCCGCTTCGACCTCGGTGCCGGGCAGCAGCTCCGCCAGGATCGCCAGCAGGGACCGCGTGACGTCGTCGACGCCTGCGGGCACGTGTGGCGTCAGGACGGGGTTCGGGTCGGGCAGGGCCGCCCGGTCGAGTTTGCCGTTGGCGGTTCGCGGCAGCGCGTCGACGAGGATGAACGCGGACGGTACGGCGTACACCGGAAGCCGACCCTCCATCCAGGAGCGCAGCTCCGCCGGACCGGCGTCACCGACGACGTACGCCACCAGCCGCGTTCCCGCGCCGGGTGCGGTGTGCGGCACCACCGCGGCCTGCCGCACACCGGGACGGGCGAGCAGGGCGGCGTGCACCTCTCCCACCTCCAGGCGGTAGCCACGGATCTTGACCTGGTCGTCGTTGCGCCCGTGGTACTCGTACTCGCCGGAAGGCGTCCGCCGGGCGAGGTCCCCGGAGCGGTATCCGCGTACGGGCCGGCCCTGCGCGTCGGTGACGGTGACGAACCGCTGCGCGGTGAGTTCCGGTTGCCCCAGGTATCCGAGGGCCACGCCCGCACCCGTGACGATGATCTGCCCGATCTCACCGTCGGCGACCGGCTGGTCGTCCTCGTCCCACAACAGGAAGTCGAGGTCGGGAAGTGGCGCACCGATCAGGCTGGTCGTGCCGGTGACGTCGGAGGCGAGGATCCGGCGGTACGACGCGTGGACGGTGGTCTCGGTGATCCCGTACATGTTGACCAGTTCGGGCGCGGCGTCGCCGTACTTGGCGACCCATGGCCGCAGATCTGCGAACCGGAGCGCCTCACCGCCGAAGACCACCCACCGCAGCGGCAGCCGGTCGTCGTACTCGTCCTCCTGGGCCGCCAGCGAGCTGAAGGCGGTGGGCGTCTGGCTGAGCATCGTGACCCGCTCCGCCCGCAGCAGGCGCCGCAGGGCGACCGGGTCCCGCATGACCTCGCCCTCGACGACGACCACACACCCGCCGGTGAGCAACGGCCCCCACATTTCCCACACCGAGAAGTCGAAGGCGAACGAGTGCGCCATGGTCCACACGTCGTCCGGCCCGAAGCCGAACAGTGGCTGCGTGGTGCCGACCAGGCGCAGGACGTTGGCGTGCGAGACCTCGATCCCCTTGGGCCGGCCGGTCGTGCCCGAGGTGTGGATGACGTACGCCCGGTCGGTGGGCGCGATCGGGCGGGCCGGTGCGGCGGGCGGGTCCGGCCGCAACGCGCCGCTGTCCGAGGCGTCGAGCAGGACAGCCGCGACCGTCGCGGGCAGGGAGCCGGCCAGCGTACCCGTGGTGATCACCAGGGACGGCGCCGCGGCACCGACGATCATGCCGGTACGGACGGCGGGCGCCTCCGGGTCGAGCGGCAGGTACGCGGCGCCCGTCCGGAGCACCGCCAGCGCCGCCACGATCATCCGTGCCGAGCGCGGCAGCAGCACACCGACCGGCTGGCCGGGCGTCGCGACCGTCGCGATCCGGCTTGCCAGGACCCGGGAGGCGGCGGCCAGCTCCCGGTACGTCAGGGCCTGCCGGTCACAGCGGACGGCGACCCGGTCGGGGTGCCTACCGGCGACCTCGTCGAAGGCGGCGACCAGGTTGTCGGCGGTGACCGTCGCGGTGGCGGTCCGGCCGAGCGCCGGTACGGACACGTCGCGGCGTCCGGCGAGCCGCCGACGCAGCCGGAGCGCGCGGTCGGTCGACGTCATGAGCACTTCTCCCCAGGTCTCGTCCCGCCGGTCCTCACAGGGCGAGCACCAGCGGGACGATCAGCCCTGCCGCTTCGACCCGCGACACGTACGCGCCCCAGTGCGGGGAGTCGATGAGGGTCGCCGTCGCGCGGTGGTCGATCTCGAGGGACTGGCCGCTCACCTCCCGCCAGAGCTCCCCGAGCGCCCCGCGGTCCTCGTCGTCGACGAGTGTCGCCTCCTCCACCGGCCGGTCCGGGCTGCCCGAGAAGAACCTCAGCAGCCGGTCGGCCGCCCTGGCCAGCCGGTCGATGGCCCCCGGAGTGAACAGCGACCGGTCGTACTCGATGGTCAGCCCGATCCGGTCGTCGTCGGTGAAGTGCAGCAACAGGTCGAAGCGGCTCGTCTGCGCGCCCAGCTGGGTCACGCTCGTGTCCAACCCCGGCAGCGCGGCGGCACCGCGCATCGACCGGGCGACGGAGACCACGACCTGGACCAGGGGGCTGACTCCGGGTCGGCGGGGTGCTCCCACGAGGTCCACGATCTTCTGCAACGGCAGGCTCTGGTGATCCAGGGCGTTCAGGGCGCTGTCCCGGACCGCTGCGATCATGGCCCGCGCGCTGTGCTCCGGGTCGACCTGGTAGCGAAACGGCACGGTGTTGGCGAAGAAGCCGACGAGGTCCTTCGTCTCCGCCGGGTGCCGACCGGCGACGGCCGCACCGATCACCACGTCCGACTGCTGGGCGAGCTTGGCCATCAGCACCGCGCTGACGGCGTGCACGACCATGAAGAGGGTCACGTGGTGTTGCTGCGCGAACGCCCTCACCTCGGCGGACAAGCTCTCGTCCCACTCCCGGCGGTGCTGGCCCGCGGCCCGCGCACGGTCCTCGGTCCGCTCCAGGTCGGTCGCGAGGGCGAGTTCCCCGTCGTAACCCTTCAGGTAGGACCGCCAGAAGTCGCCCTCGCGTCGGGCCGGCGCCGATTCGAGGTAGTTCTGCTGCCAGCGGGAGTAGTCGCCGTACTGGATCGGGAGCGGGGCGAGGTCCGCCTCCCGTCCCGCCCGGTGGGCCGCGTACGACTCCGCGATCTCCCGCAGGATCACCTCGTTGGACCAGCCGTCGGTGACGACGTGGTGGCTCGTCCATTCGAGGACGTGGTCCCGGTCGGAGAAGCGGTACAGGGTCGCCTCGGTCAGCACACCACCGAGGTCGATGCGCCGCGTCGCCCGCTGCCGGACGTACTCCAGCATCGCCTCGGTGTCCCCCTGCGCGACCACCGCGTCAGTGGCCTGCCGGACCCGCAGGCGCGGCTTCGCTTCGGGATCCACGACCAGCAGCGGCACACCGTCGCGTTCGACGATCCGGCTGGACAACACCTCGTGCCGCGCGACGAGCCGGTCGACGGCCGTCCGCAGCGCCGTCACGTCGAGGTCGCCACGAAGATGCAGAAGGTAACCGTCGGTGTAGGCGCCGTCGGAGTCGAGCTGGTCGAGGTACCAGAGGCTCGACTGCGCCATGGACAGCGGGAACTCCCGCAGGCCGGCGGGCCTCGCCGGGATCGGCACGCCCGACTCCCGGTCGTCCGTCAGCGCCGCCTCGACCCGGGCGGCGAAACCCCGCAGCGTCGGGTTCTCGAACAGCTCCCGGATCGGCAGGCGGACCCCGAGACGGTCGCGCAGCCGGGCGAGGACCTGCGTCGCGTGCAGGGAGTGGCCGCCCAGGTCGAAGAAGCTGACCTGGGGCCCGGGCCGGCGACCGGACAGCACGGAGGCCCAGATCTCGGCGACGGCCTCCTCCGTCGAGGTCATCGGGGCACAGCTCTCCTCGGTCGGTTCGTCGACCGGGGAGAGGGCCGTCACCGCCAGCGAGCGGGTGTCGACCTTGCCGTGGCTCGTCCGCGGCAACTGGTCGATGCGGACGAGGAAGTCCGGGATGGCGTTGCGTGGCAAGACCTGGCTGAGCCCGGAGCGGACCTCCTCGGGCCGCAGGTCCCGGCGGACCAGGGAGCCCTCGGCCGCACCGCCGGCGCCGCCGGAGAGCACTTCCGGTACGTAGAACCCGGCGAGTTGCTTGCCGCCGTCGGCGGACTGCCGGACGATCACCACACTCTCCTGGACGCCCTCGACACCGGCGAGGGCGCGGCTGACCTCGTCCAGTTCGACCCGGTTCCCTCTGATCTTGAGCTGGTTGTCGATCCGGCCGAGGAACTCCACCGAGCCGTCCGCCAGCCGACGGCCGCGGTCACCGGTGCGGTACATGATGGCGTCCCCGTCGACGGCGAAGGGGTCGCTGACGAAGACCGCTGCGGTCCGGTCGGGGTCGTTGAGGTAGCCGCCGCCGACGCAGATCCCGCCGGCGTACAGCTCTCCCGGCGTGCCGGTGGGCACCGGCTCGCGGCCGCCGTCCAACACGTACAGGGCGGTGTTGCGCACGGGCCGTCCGATGGGGACGGAGGCGTCCCGCTCGTCGACGTCCGCCGCGACGAGGTGGTGCAGGACGTCGTCGGACGTCTCGGTCGTCCCCCACATGTTCAGCAGCCCCACCTCGGGAAGCAGCCGGCGGAACGTGTTGGCGGACTGTGGGGTCAGCGTCTCCGCCTGCGAGGCGACCCAGCGCAGGCGGAACGGAGGGAACGCGTCGACGCCGTAGAACGCGAGTTCGGCGCACATGATGTTGAGCACGGAGGGCGTCACCTCCAGCACGGTGACCCCGTCCTCGGCGACGGCCCGCAGCAGCGACGCCGCGTCCTGACCGATCTCGTCCGGGTAGATCACGGTCGTGGCACCGACGGCGAGTGGCGCGAGGAACTGCCAGACGGAGATGTCGAAGGTGGCGGCGGCGTCCTGGGCCAGCCGGTCGCCGGGCCGCAGGTCCAGTTGCTGGATCTTGGCGTCGAGGTGGTTGAGCATGCCGTCGTGCCGGATCAGGGCGCCCTTGGGCTCGCCCGTGGATCCCGACGTGAAGATGATGTACGCGCTGTCCCGACCGCTCGGTGCCGGGCCGAGCGCGACCGGGGTGCCGGCAGCGGCGGCGAGGACGTCCGCCAGATCCACCAGCTCCACCTCACCGATCGCGGCCAGCGCGGCGCGGTGCGTCTCGTCGCACACCACCAGCCTCGCCTGCGCCCGTTGGACCATGCGGGCAACGCGTGCGGCGGGGCCCTGCGGCAGCGGCAGGTACACCGCGCCGAGGCGGAGGATGGCGAGGGTGACGACGAGGTAGTCGATGTTCCGGCCGCTGGCCAGGCCGACCACGGTGCCGTGACCCACCTGCCGTTCGCGCAGCCATCCGGCCACCCGCTCGACGTGTGCGGCGAGCTCCCGGTAGGTGATCTCGCGGCCGCGGCAGATGGCGGCCACCTCGTCAGGGAACGTCTGCACCGAGTGGGCCATCCGGTCGAGGAAGCCCGTCGCCGTCGCCGGCTCGACCGGCCCGCGTGAGATCGCCAGCAACGCCCGGTACCGCTGCTCACCGAGCAGCGCGACCTGGGTCGGCTCGTCGTCCGGCTGGTCGACGACGCTCGTCAGCGCCCGCAGGAAGATGTCCGCCACCTCGTGGAGCTGGTCCGCCGAGATCCGCTCCATGTTCGCTTCGAGGTCGAGCGTGAGCAGTCGACTGAACGGATCCTTGTTGAACTCGGCCCGCAGGGTGAAGTTCGTCTGGATGTAGCCGAAGCCGTCCACCACCTCGATGCCCGTGGCATGGGCGAGCCGTTCGTAGCCGTGGAAGTGGGTGTAGTTGAACATGATGTCGGTCAGCTCGGGTACACCGGCGAGACGGAGCATCTCGGCGTGCGGGAAGCGCCGCACCGGCAGCAGCTCCCGCTCCTTGTCGCTGGTCGCCGCGATCAGGTCGCGCCAGGTGCGACCCCGTGGCCGGAGCCGGAAGGGTACGAGGTTGAGGTGCAGGCCGATGACCTCGGTGCCGCCCTCCTCCTCGATCCGCCCGTTGGCGGCGACGCCGAGCACGACGTCGTCGCGTCCCGTGAGCGCCATCACCACCCGCGAGTGGACGGCCATCACCACGTGTTTGACCGACACCCCGCAGGCGGCGGCGAGCTGGTGCAGGCGGTCGGAGAGTTCCGCCGGGAGGTCCGCGCTGAGGAAGCCCATCCGCCCCTCGTGGACGGCGCCGGAGCCCCGGGCCAGGCGGGGCAGCAGGCTCGGCTCGACGTCGGCCAGCTCCTGCCGCCAGAACTCCCGCACCGCCTCGTCGCGGAGCACGGCCTGTTCCTTGGCGATGAAGTCGGCGTACCGGCGCACGGGCAGGGCACGGTCGTGCGACGCGATGCCCCGCAGGTCCTGCCAGTAGTCGACGAGGATCTCCGCGAGCAGTGACGTCTCGCTCCACCCGTCGAACATCGTGTCGTGGAAACTCATGGAGAACATGAACTCGTCCGGGCCGAGCAGGTGCGCCGTGAACCGGACCAGTGGCGGCCGCGCCCAGTCGTACGGGTTGCTCATCTCCCGGCGTTGCCAGGCCTCGAACTCGGCCAGCTGCCGGTCCTCGTCGAGGCGGCTCAGGTCCGCCACGGTCAGCGGGGTGCGGGCCTGCGCGTGGACGACCTGGAGCGGTTGCGAGAAGCCGGACAGGTGGAACGACGTCCGCAGGATCTCGTGGCGCTCGGTCACCCGCGCGAGCGCGCGGCTCATGGCGTCGTGGTCGAACCTGGCGCGCAACCGGAACATGAAGATGTCGCAGTACATGTTGACGCCCTCGGCGTACGCGCTGTGGAACAGCACGCCGGCCTGGAGGGTGGCCAACGGGTAGGCGTCCACCGCGCCGGCCGGCAGGAGCGCCCGGTCCGCCGGGTCGACGAGGCTGAACGGCTCGACCGGCGGGTCGACCGACTCGTCGGTGGCGACCGCGTACGCGGCCAGCGCACGCGGCGTCTTCAGCTCGTAGATGTCCGCCAGGTCCAGCGTCATCCCGCGGTTCGCCGCGGCCGCACGCAGCTGCACCGCGATGATGGAGTCCCCGCCGATGCCGAAGAAGGAGTCGTCGGGTCCCACCCCCTCGACGCCGAGCACCTCCTCGAACAGCGCGCAGATCGCCCGCTGCGCGGTCGCCGACGAGGCGTCGGCGACCGGCTCCGTGGCCGTCGGCGCCCGGAGCTGGTTGGCCGCGGTCGGTGCGGGCAGGAGCGTGAAGTCGACCTTCCCGTTGGCGTTCACGGGAATCTCCGGCACCGGGACGACGAACGCCGGAAGCATGTACGACGGCAGGCTCGCCCGCAGCAGTTCCGGGACCTCCCCCAGCTCGCAGCCGGGGTCGTGGGTCACGTACGCGACGATCTGCGTCCGGTCGTTGCCGGTGCCCGACGCCGGCTGCCCGGCCCGGACGAGACTGCGCACCGAGGAGATCCGGCCCGACACCGCCTCCTGCTTCACCACCGGATTGCGCTGCGGCCGCGCCCGGCGGACGGTCACCGCGACCTGCCCGACGCCGGGTACCGCGGTCAGCGCCGCGTGGATCTCCCCGAGCTCGACCCGGTGCCCACGGATCTTGACCTGGTCGTCGGCCCGTCCCAGGTACTCGTACTCCCCGGCGGGGGTCAGGCGCGCGAGGTCACCGGAGCGGTATCCCCGCACGGGCCTGCCGTCGACGGTCAGGTCGAGGAACCGCTCGCCGGTCGCCTCGGGCTGGCCCAGGTATCCGGTGGCCACCCCTGGCCCGGTCACGACGATCTCACCGGTCCGGCCCGGGGCCACCGGCCGGCCCCGCTCGTCCCAGAGCAGGAAGCCGAGATCCGGCAGCGGACGGCCGATGAGGCTGGCCGTGCTCGTCAGGTCGGCCGCGAGGACCCTGCGGTACGAGGAGTGGACCGTCGTCTCCGTGATGCCGTACATGTTGACCAGCTGCGGCTGCTGGTCGCCGTACCTGTCCACCCAGGGCCGGAGGCCACCGAAGCGCAGTGCCTCACCGCCGAAGACCACCCACTTGAGCGGCAGCCTGTCGGGCTGGGAGGTCTCGTGCGCCACCAGGCTGTTGAAGGCGGTGGGCGTCTGGCTGAGCATCGTCACCTGTTCGTCGGCGAGCAACGCCCGGAAGGCGACCGGGTCCCGTGCGACGTCCTGTCCCACGACGACCAGCCGGCCACCGGACAGCAGCGCCCCCCACATCTCCCAGACGGAGAAGTCGAAGGCGAACGAGTGGAACATCGTCCAGACGTCCCCGGCGCCGAAGCCGAACTGCGGCCGGGTGACCCGGATCAGGCGCAGCACGTTGCCGTGGCTGACCTCCACGCCCTTCGGCCGCCCGGTGGTGCCCGAGGTGTAGATCACGTAGGCGCGGGTGTCCCAGGCGGCAGGGCACCGCCCGTCGGTGTCGTCGCTCCGGTCCTGCGCGACGTCCTGCGGCCCCATCACCGGGGTGTCCGGCGGCAGCAGCTCCGCCAGCTCGGGCGTCGTCAACACCAGCGAGGGCGCCGCGTCCGCCACGATCAGCCTCAGCCGGGCGGCGGGAGTGGACGGATCGACCGGCACGTACGCCGCGCCCACCCGCAGCACGGCCAGGCCCGCGACCACCATGTCCGCCGAACGCGGCAGGAGCAGCAGCACCGGCCGGGACGGGTCGTCGACGCGCGCCCTGATCGCCGCGGCGAGAGCCGTCGACCGGGCGGCCACCTCGGCGTACGACATCCGCCGGTCTGCGCAGCACACCGCGATGCTGTCCGGGTCACGTCGGACGACCTCGTCGAACGACTCCACCAGATTACCGACGGCACCATCGGAAGCAGTCATCATCTCCGCCTTAGCTGAGTCGAACCGGGTCGTGAGCGAGTGGTGTGGACGGCCGTCGGACCAACCGGGCGAGATTCTCGGAGAAGCGCCGGCACACCTCGGCTGCCGCCTCCGCGGACACGAGGTTGCGTTGGTGGACGAGGCGGAACGCGAGTCCGTCCGCGTCGAGGGCGCCGTAGAGGCTCGTCGCGAAGGCGGCGTCCACGGGTGGCAGGTCGAACGTCTCGACGTCGTGGGCGCCGACCCGTCGCCGTCGGCGGAGCCAGGGCACGGACAGTCCCACGTCGCTGCCGTCCACCGGCTGCTGGAGCGTCAACGTCGCCTGGAAGAGCGGATTCTGGCCGTGCCGATCCGCAGCGAGTGCCCGGACCAGGTCGCTGAAGGGAACGTCCGCGGTCGACAGTGCCGCCCGGAATTCCCGCCACAGGCGTTCCTCGAGCGCCGACGGATCGGGCCGGTCGGTCAGGTCACCGAGGATGGGCACCATGTTGACCAGGTAGCCGACGGTGCCGGCGAAGCGCGGGTCGGTGCGCCCGTGGTGCGGCGCGCCGATCACGATCCGCGGCTCGTCGGTCACCTGGTGCAGGGCCTCGGCGTAGGCGGCCAGCAGGCAGACGAAGGGGGTGAAGCCGCGCCGCGCCGCGTGCCGGTGGAGGTTCCGTACGACGTCCGGGTCGACCTCGAAGTCGATCCAGTCGGCCCGGTGCCGGTCCGGGTCCGGTCGTCGTCGTGGCGGCCGGGCTGAGGCGGGTCGTTGCGGAAAGAGGACGAGGTCACGCAGGGGCCGCCACTTCTGCGCCAGGGCCGTGACCCGGTCCCGCCGGTCGGGATCGAGTCGCGCCTGCTGCTGTAACCGGGCCCAGTCGGTGGCGTCCGCCGCGCCCGGTCCCGCCGTGGCCGGCGGGGCGTCGCCGCCCGTGATCCGGGGCAGGATCTCGGCGAGCAGGAGCTGGAGCGACCAGTGGTCGACGACCGCGTGATGACACGCCACGAGAAGCACCGTGCCGTCCGGCGGGTACGCGACCCCCACCCGCACCAACGGGCCCTTCACGAGGTCGAAGGGGCGGTATGCCCGCTCGTGCAGGTAGGCCCGTACCGCCTCGTCGGGGCCGTCCGGGAAGGCCCGGCACTCCCAGTCGACCGTGCCCTGGTCGTGAACTGTCTGGACGCCGGAGCCGAGGGGTCCGAGGGTCGTGCGCAGCGCGGGGTGCCGAGCGACGGCCGTGTCGATCGCGGCACGCAGCAGTTCCTCCTCGACGCGGCCGGAGAGGCGCAGGGCGACCGCCAGGTTGTTCGCCCGGTTGCCGCGGGACACCTCGTCGTAGAAGTGCAGCTCGACCTGGCCGGCCGAGGCGGGGCTCACCGCGCCGGTCTGCGCCGGCAGCGGTACGGCGGCCGGGCCGGGCTCCGCGGCGGCGGCGACCAGCTCGGCCACCGACCGGTCGCCGAAGAACAGCTCGGTGTCCAGGGTGCCGTTCACCAACCGCTCGACCGCCGCCTTGAGTTCGATCAGTCGCAGCGAACCGAGTCCCAGCGCCGCCAGCGGCAGCGACGGGTCCAACTCGGGCCCTTCGAGGTTCGCGTACCGCCGGACGAGCTGTTCCACGGCGGCGGGCCGGTCGCCGGGGTGGGTGTCGGCGGCGGCCCGCTCTGGTGCCACGGGCGGGACCGCCGGCACGACGAGCTTGAGCCGTCCGCCGACGAACTGCTCCCTGGTGGCACGCCGGCGGATCTTCCCGCTGGAGGTCTTCGGTATCGCGCCGGGCATGACGACGAGCACGTCGTCGAGGTCCAGCCCGCAGTCGGTGGCCACCCGACGCCGCAGCCCACCGGTCAGCGGCGTGAGCAGCGCGGGGTCCGCGCGCAGCCGCGCCAGCCCGCTGCGGGACGCCTCGACCACCAGCGCCACCCGCTGATCACCGGTCTCCGGTTGGAACGCCGCGGCACCGCCCGGGCGCAGGTGCTCGTCGCCCGCGGTGGCGACGGTCTCGATGTCGTGCGGGTGGTAGTTGCGGCCCGCTCGGATGATCAGGTCCTTCTGGCGCCCGGCGACGTAGAGTTCGCCGTCGTACGTCGCGCCGAGGTCCCCGGTACGCAGGAACGTCCCCTGCTGGCCGCCGACGGTGGCGGCGAACGTCGCGGCGGAGTCGGACCTGCCCCAGTACCCGGCGGCCACCCCGCCGGAACTCACGCAGATCTCGCCGACCTCGCCCGCAGCGCAGGGTTCGCCGTCCGGGCGGCGCACGGCGACCGTCGTACCCGGTGGCGGGGTGCCGCAGGAGACCAGCGTGACCGAGTCCGTCCCCGCTGCTCCGGTCGCCTCGGTCAGCCGGCCCGTTTCGAGCGCGTTCCTTTCGAAGGTGCTGGCGCGGTAGCCGGTCGAGGCCTCGGGGCCGCTGACGAAGAGCGTCGCCTCCGCCAGGCCGTAACACGGATAGAACGCCCGGCGGTCGAACCCGAGCGGCGCGTACGCGGCGGAGAACGCGTCCATCGTCCGCCGGTCCACCGGCTCCGCGCCGTTGAAGGCGATCCGCCACGAGCTGAGGTCGGTCCCGTCGAGCAGCCCGGCGTCGAAGCGGTCCGCCAGGAGCTGGTAGGCGAAGTTGGGTCCGCCGGAGAGGGTCGCCCTGAAACGGGACACCTCCGCCGGCCACCGCAGCGGATCCCGGACGAACGCGTACGTGTCGAGCAGGATCGCCGGTATGCCCACGAACAGCGGCAGCAACGTGGTGCCGATGAGACCCATGTCGTGGTACATCGGCAGCCAGCTGAGCACCACGTCGTCGGTGGTGATCCCGAAGCCGGCGGCGATGGCCCGGTGGTTGTCGGTGAGGTTGCCGTGGCCGACCATGACCCCCTTGGGATCGCCCGTCGATCCGGAGGTGTACTGGAGGAAGGCGAGATCGCCCTGCCCCGGCCGGTCGGGTCCGACCGGGGCGGCTTGCGCCCGTACCGCCTCGATCGGGTGCACCGCCGGTCCGTCCGGCTCGGCCGCCAGCCCCGACAGCGCTTCGACCAGCTTCGCGGTGGTCAGCGCGTGGGTGGCTCCACAGTCGCGCACGACGGAGGTGACACGGTCGAGGCGCGCGCTGGGGCCCGGCGGGTAGAGCGGCACCGCGACCACGTCGGCGTAGAGGCAGCCGAGGAAGGCCGTGACGTAGTCGAGGCCGGGTGGGAAGAGCAGCAGCGCCCGGTCGCCCGGTTCAGCGGTCGACCGCAGGTGGCCGGCCACGGTACGGGCGCCCTCGTCGAGCTGCCCGTACGTGGTGCTGGTCGCCGCCCCGGCACTGTCGACGAAGGTCAGAGCGTGCTCGTCCGCCCGGGTGTCCGCCCAGGCTGACAGGGCCGCGATGAGCGAGGTGTGCGTCATGGTCGTCTCTCAGTGGGCCGGGGCCAGGGACGCTTCGTCGCTGAAGACTTCCGGGCGCTCCTCGTCGACCAGCAGCTGGACCCGGTCCACGGCGGTGTGGATCCGGTGGATCACCTCCGCTCTGCTGGAGCCCGTGGCGATGACGTATCCCAGGCGGTCGTAGGCGTTCCGTGGTGGTCGCACGGACGTGCCGGGGGACGCCGTCACGGTCACCTGTTCGACGCCGTCGAGGCGCTCGATCTCCGCCGCGCCCGCGGTACCCCGGAGCGTCCCGGGTCGCGGAGCCACCAGGAACTCGATCCCGGCGTACCCGTGCGTGGCCGAGGAGAGCCGGGTCGGTTCTCCGACGGCTGCCGCGAGCTGCGCGGCGAGCAGGTTGGAGCCGGTGGCGAGGCGGTAGAGCTCGGGGATCATCCCGCCGGCCGGGCGGGGATTGATCTCGATGATGGCCGGGCCGGACGGCGTGAGGCGTACCTCGGTGTGGGTCGCCCCGTGTGACATCCCGACCGTGGCGAGCGCCCGCAGGACGGCATCCACCATTTCGGTTGCCTGATCCGTCGGCAGGTCCGCGGGGAAGACGTGACCGAGCTCCACGAAGTGCGGCCCACCGGTCACCCGCTTCTCGGTGATCCCGAGACAGCGGTTCCCGGTGCTCTCGCCGAACACCTCGACGCTGAACTCGGCACCCCGCAGGTACTCCTCGACCAGTGCGCAGCGGGCGGTCGGCATTCCCCGGACGTTGAAGCGCATCCCCAGGACCGTCGCCACGTGCGCGGTCGCCTCCTCGACGGTGGCGCAGAGCAGCACGGCGTTCGAGGAGGAGTCGTCCGCGGGCTTCACCACGCACGGCAGTCCGACCTCGCTCACCGCGGCAGCGGCCCGTGCCGGGTCCGTCACCGCGACGAACCGGGGTTGCCGGATCCCGCTGTCCCGCAGCGCCTCCCGCAGCAGGGCCTTGTTCCGGCAGGCGGCTACGGCTGCCGGCGGGTTGCCCGGCAGTCCCAGCCAGTGGGCCAGCTCGGCGGCGAGCACGGTGTAGAAGTCGCTCGTCGTCGTCACCCCGGCGAGCTGTTCACGACGGAACCTGCCCTGGATGAGCGAGCGCAGGCCCGGCAGGTCGTGAGTCCCGCAGACGAGGACCTCGCAGTCGGTGTCGGCGAGCCCCGGGTAGCGGTCGGGGCGGTCGGTGAGCAGTACCGGACGCAGCCCCATCCGTCGCGCGACGCTCAGGGCGAGCACGCCGGTCCCGCTCGTGTTCGCCTCCAGGAACAACAGGTACCGCTCGCCGTTCGTGCGCGGGACGTCGTCCGTCCGCGACCAGCTCACGGCGACCTCGCCGGGGTTGATCGGACGCGGCAGGTCCGCCGCGTCCATCTCGTGGAGGCGGTCGGCGGCCCATCCGTCGTCGTAGACGGTCTGCGCGTACCGGTCGCCGCGGTCGGGGAAGATGCCGACGATGCGGGTACCGGGCTCCGCCCGGCGAGCCACGTCCTTCAACACCTGATAGACCGACCCCGACGTGTTGCCGCCGAAGATCTGCTGCTCGCGGGCCAGGTCACGGGTGGCGCCGAACGCCTCCCGGTCGTTGAGCCAGTGCACCTCGTCGATCTGGCGGCGGTCCAGGTTGGCGGGTTCGAGGCTGTTGCCGAGTCCGCCCTGCAGCCTGTTGGGCACGTCCGGTTGACCGAACAGCACGCTGCCCACGCAGTCCACCCCCACCACTCGCAGCTCGGGCAGCGCGCGGCGCAGCGCACGGGCCGAGCCGCACAGCGATCCACCGGTGCCGACCGCCCCGACCAGGACGTCGAAGGAGGTGAGGTCCCCCAGCAGCTCGCCGGCCAGGGACCGGTACGCACCCGGGTTGTCCGGGTTCCGGTACTGCTCGGGGAAGAACGCACCCGGCAGGCCTTCGAGGAGCTCGTGCAGCCGTTCGAGGCGGGCGCCCTGCCAGCCCTGGCGGGACATCCGGTCGACGACGTGCACCTGGCAGCCCAGGGCGCGCAGCTTGGCGAGCGTCACGGGGTCGATGCGGGGGTCGGTGACGACGTGCACCGGATGTCCCAGGGCGGTGCCGACGAGGGCGACTCCCAGCGCCATCGTGCCGGAGGAACTCTCGACGATCGGCGCGCCCGGTTGGAGTACGCCCAGTCGTCTGGCCTCGAGGATCACGTGGCGGGCGACTCGGTCCTTCATCGCGAAGAGGTTCTGGAGTTCGAGTTTGGCGTACACCTGGACGCGCGGGTCGACATCCATCCTCAGCCTGATCAACGGCGTGTGCCCGATGGCGTCGACGACGTTCTGGAAGATCACGCGCTGGCCCCCGATCCTGCGTAGGTGCCGATGTCGTTCGCGCCCATCCGGGCCGTTCCGCTCAAGATCGTCATTCTTCCCCGATTCGACGCTGACACCCGAGCAGTGCCCGAGCGGAACCTCGCCGTTCACGACGGTCGTCCCACTGCTGCCGGAGGAGCCGGAAATCGTCTGCCTGGCTGGCGAGCAGGTCGGCCAACGCCTGGGGATTGACCGAGCCCGTCGACCGCTTGTCACGAATTGCGTTCTCGATGTCGAAGGCGTTGGCGAGCACGCGTGCGGCGTCGGAGACCTGGTATCCGTGCCGGCCGGCGACCTCGGCCAACAGCCCGGGGTCTCCGGGGTGGGGCGGGAGGTCGGCGGAGACGGCGGCGGCGATGTACTGCCCGACGACGATCTGCGCGTCGCGCCAGGGAATCCCGTCGTTGAGGGTCAGGTCGTTCGCCAGTGTGAACGCGCCGAGATACTCCCGCCGGCAGGCCTCCCGCATCCGGTCGGATCGGAAACGCAGGTTGTCGATGACGGTCGAGAAGAGCCGCAGAGCCGTCCGCGTGGTGGAGACGGAGACGTGGAGGTTCGCGGTCGCCTCCTTGGACACCTCCACCATGTTGGAATAGGGCGTCGAGCGTTGGGCGAGGACGATGTCCACACCGAAGGCGCCGAGATGCGCCAGCTTTCCGCGGATCCGCTCCAGGATCGGGAAGTTCTTCTTCTGCGGCATCGCCGCCGAGATGCCGGAAAGCTCGTCAGGTAGGTCGATGAAGGCGTATTCGTTGCTACCCCAGGTCATGAGGTCGGTGACGAAGCGGCTCAGTTCGGCACCCAAGATGGAGAATTCCGCCATCATCTCCAGGGCCAGCGACCGGGACGCCACCGCGGTCAGGGCGTGCGGAACCGGTCCCGCGAAGCCGAGCAGGTGCGCCATGCGGTGACGGTCCCAGGGCAGCTGCTGACCTGCCATCGAGCCCGCGCCGAGCGGTGAGAGGTCGTTGCTGTCATAGGTGGCGAGCCAGCGGCGCAGGTTGTGCAGGATCTGCTGGGACAGGGCGGCCAGGTAGAAGCCGGGAGTGATCACCTGGGCTGCCTGGAGATGGGTGTATCCCGGCATCAGCATGTCGGTCGTAGCGTTGGCGAGTCGATGGACAGCCTCACCGAGGCCCAGCAGGTCCTCCGCCGCCCCACCGAACCACTCGCGTGCCGCGAGGGCGTGTGCGGTCGCCTGGGAGTCGTTACGACTGCGGTCGACGTGCCAGGTCGGGACCGGCTCGGTCAGCTGACGATGCACCCACTGCTCGATGGCCATCGACGTGTCGGACATGTTGGTGGCGGGGTCGGCGCTGAGCGTGGATTCGTCGATCCTGCCAAGTATGTCCGTGATGTCTCGCCGTTGATCGCCGGTGACGACTCCCATCCGCTCGTACTCGAACAGGAGAGCCACTTCCACGGCGAGATAGTGCGGAAGCAGGTGAGTCATGTCGAAGATGAACTGCGGCCGGAGGATTTCTTCATGCACCTGACGGGACGGGCCGCTGGACAAGCGTCCTGACATCAGGGCGGAGCCCTCGGGTACGAGTTGCAACTGAAGACCTCCGTTACGCTGTTGCGCGGCCGGACTGCAGCCCGAATCCGCGCCCTGGGCGCGTGACATCGCCTGCGGGTCAGACCGCCTCGAATGGAAGGCAGTCATTTGAGGAAGGTGCGACGATCCACAAGGAAAGACGCGATCGGCGGCGCTGGACGAATTCGACGTTTGCCGTCAGCAGACATCAAGCCAACTCCCCCGTGGAGCGACTACAGATGGCGCAAGCGACGGAGCGTGGAACTACAGTTCGCGCCAATAAGCGATCTTCGGTGGGGCGAGCGTAGCCGCGCCCCACGCGCCCACGCAAGGCACCGCATTCGCGCGCTATGTCTGGTAGGGGGCGTATTTGCTCATCCGGGCACCCGGCTCTGAAGTATCCGCCTAGACGCCCTAGCGATGGTGGGAGCTTTCCCCCGCGTCCGAGGCCACCCCTGGCTATTTCTACTGCTGGAATGGCCGGCGACCTGGACGGGCTGAGTGTCTATGGCGCCTGGAAAATCGGAACGCGTCAGGGGATTTAGGCCGGTTCGAGTTGACCCCGATCATCGTCAGCCAACACGGGACAGCGCCTGTCCACACGTGGCATATTCAAGCAGGATTCCAGGCTCCGTCGATGACGCCTGACTAGAAGCCGCTCCGCGGCCACCGCCCGTGCGGGCGGTCATGGCATCGCGACTTCCCGGGACGGCGGCCACTTCCCGCCACCTGATCGACCGACGGTGGGCAATGCCTGTCGGTGGTGGACGCACCCGAAGGGTCGGAGAGGACGGCCGACAGCCACTCCAGCACCGCCGGCGACTGCGCCCGATTCCCACAAGGAGCGGGACCACGCAGCCGCCGTGCCGCCGATCGCTCACCCGATGGTGTCACTCCTGGCGCCGCGGCGTGTCGGGACCCCCGGCCCTGACCCAGGAGCCACGCTGCCCGGAGGGCCGCCGACGGGGCACCCAGGGGCGGGCACGCCAGCGGCAAGTGGCCGGAACACCATGACTTGACGGGCGACATGTTATCGCTCACAGTCGATGGCCAGAGACGACGACACCTGCGGCTCACCGGGCGAGCCTGCTTCGTCAATCTCGAATCCGCCGTGCGCCGGGGCATGCAGACGTCCTGTCGACGCCTGCACCCGGCCACACCTCGCGGTACGCCCATCTTCGCGTAGACCGTTCGGCTCGGTCATCAAAGGAGGATCATGTCTGCCTCAGGTACATCTCCGTCGATCGTGAGAAGACGCAGGGTGACCAGCACCGCCCTGGTGTCGGCTGGCACCGTCCTGCTGGCCTCGGTCGCAGTCGCCGGGGCGATGCCGGCCGGGGCCGCCGCCGCCGGCTGCGCCGTGGACCACACGGTGTCGTCTCAGTGGCCGGGTGGCTTCGGTGCCAACGTCATCATCACCAACCTCGGTGATCCGCTCACGAGCTGGACGCTGACCTGGACCTACAGTGCCGGCCAGACCGTCACGCAGGCCTGGAACACGGCTCTCACCCAGAGCGGTCCCGCGGTCACCGCCAAGAACGTCAGTCACAACGGCGCCATCCCGACGAACGGCACCACCTCCTTCGGCTTCAACGGCTCGTGGACCGGCAGCAACCCCGCTCCCACCAACTTCGCCCTGAACGGGGTGGCCTGCACCGGCGGCACGGCCCCGACCACCCCGCCGACCACGCCACCGTCCACCACGCCGCCCCCCAGCGGGCCAGCAGACATCACGGTCGACAGCGCGACCAGGTACCAGACGATCGACGGGTTTGGAGCCGCGACACCGATCTGGGGTGGCACCTGGTCGGCAGCGGAGACGCAGACCCTGGTCGGGATGGGCGCCAACCAGCTGGGCCTGTCGATCGTGCGTACCGGCATCTCGCCGGTCTCCGGTGAATGGCCGACACAGGTGAACGCCCTGAAGACGGCGAAGTCGTACGGGTCGGGGGTGAAGATCCTCGGGTCGCCGTGGACAGCGCCGGCAGCGTGGAAGACCAACAACAGCCGGACCAACGGTGGCAAGTTGAAGACCGACTACTACGACGACTACGCGAACCATCTGAACAGCTACGTCCAGTACATGCGCAGCCAGGGGGTGACCGTTGATGTCACCTCGGTGCAGAACGAGCCGGACTGGCACCCGAACTACGACTCGATGGACTGGAGCGGCACCGAGCTGCGGAACTTCGTCCGCGACCAGGGTACGAAGGTGCAGAACACCAAGCTCATGGTGGCCGAGGCGGTGAACCTGAACTACAACTACACCGACCCGACACTGAACGACACGAGTGCCCGGAACAACATCGGCTACATCGGCGGACACCTGTACGGCACCGAGGACTCCGGTCGACTGAAGCCGTACTCCCTGGCCGACCAGCACAACAAGCCGGTGTGGATGACCGAGTGGAACCTGCACGAGGCCGACGGCAGTGGCTCCAACATCTGGGGCAATCCCGGCAACCAGGCAGTCTGGAACGAGACGCTCGACGACATCATGCGCACGGTGCACAAATCGATGGAATCGAACTGGAGTGCCTACATCTGGTGGTACGGCAAGCGCTACTACTCCTTCATCGGCGACGGGGAGGCCGCCTACGGCACGACCGCGGGTGCTCCGATGAAGCGTGGGTACGCGTTCTCGCAGTACGCCAAGTACGTCCGCCCCGGTTACCAGCGGGTCGCCCTGACGAAGAGTTCCAAGGCCGCACCGCTGGAGGTCACCGCCTACCAGGGTGGTGGAAAGATCACGCTGGTGATCCTCAACCGCTCGGCAACCGCGGTCGACAATGCCGTGATCCAGGCACCGCAGAACGTGACGAGGGCGGAGCACTACCTCACCTCGCAGAACGCCAATGCGGCCAGCCAGCCGACCAGCGTGAACGGAGGACAGGTCAGCGTCAACATCGGCGCACGCAGCATCTCCACGGTCGTCTTCACCCTCTGAAGATTCCCCACCGCGCTCGTCGCATCGCGTTCGGGCGGGTGGGTGGGTGCCGGCACCGCAGCACCCGCACCCACCCGCCCCGTCCCCGGGTCAGCCCGAGGTCTGCCGCCGGCGCGGGGCCAGATCGGCCAGCACCCGCCCGCCTGGGTCGCACCAGGCCAGCGAGCCGGCGACTCCGGTAGTGAGGGGACGCTTCGCCCGCCAGACCCGCAGCTCCCGGACTCGCCGGCTGCGGGCGTACCGACCAGCGGTGGATCGAACCGCGGCTGAACAGTACGAACGGCCCGGTCGTCGGCACCTGCACCGCGGGAGGCACCGGCGGCTGGCACAACTGGACGATTACCACCTCTGCGCAGCGAACGGGGGCAGGCCCTCGACGGCCTGCCCCTGCACGTGGGGTCGAGCGCGAGGTGGTTCTCGAAAGCGAGCGATGCCGCACGGTGGCGCGGACGATGCCGTCCGCGCCACCGTGAGTACCGGTTCACAACCTCCGCGACCAGCCGACGCCTTCTCAGGGATCCTGCTGTGGTTCGCTGTGCCGACGGTACGGTCGGCCTAACCGATGCGGATCAGTTGCCACTGCTGGTTGTTGCCACCCCAGTCGGCGTACTGGACGATGTTGGCCCCGTCGGCGGTGGACGCGTTCTGCACCTCCACGGCCTTGCCGCTGTTGCGGTTGATCACACGCACGTAGCCGCCGGCTGACTCGGCGAGCCGGAACTGCTGGTTCGTGCCGTTGCCGTCGCTCCACTGCACGATCGCCGCGGCATCGGCGGTGGAGAAGTTGTAGACGTCCAGCACCTTGCCGGAATGCCGGGACTTCAACCGGTAGTAGCCGCCACCCGAGTCCACGAACTGCCACTGCTGCTGGTTGCCGTTGTTCCTGGCCCACTGGGTGATCCGGGCGCCGTCATTGGTCGCTAGGTTGTACACGTCCAGGGCCTTGCCACTGTGCCGGTTCACCAGCACGTACCAGGCACTGGTGTCCACCGGGGTGCCCGGCGGAGGCGTGGAGGGCGGGTTGACGCCGGCGTTCAGGGCGTTGAGAACGGAGGTGTACGCCGGCTTCTTGTTGCCTGATCGATCGAACAACAGGGCGTCGTCGGTGCCGCGCCAGGAGTCGCTGTCCCGCACACCCCAGACGGTGATGCCGTTGCAGCGCGAGACGGCCAGGCAGGCGCGGGTGACCGTCGCGTAGATGTTGGCCTGGTTGGAGCCGGTCATGACGTCGAGTTCGGTGATCTGCACGTCGACGCCGAGGTCGGCGAAGCGCTGCAGGTTGGCCTGGTAGTCGCCCGGGATCGAGGTGCCCAGGTGGGACTGGAAACCGACACAGTCGATCGGCACGCCACGGGCCTTGAAGTCCCGCACCATGTTGTAGATGCCGGTCGACTTCGCATTGACGCCGTCGGTGTTGTAGTCGTTGTAGCACAACTTGGCGCCGGGATCGGCCGCCCTGGCTGCGCGGAACGCCGCCTCGATCCAGTCGTTGCCCGTACGCTGCAGGTTCGAGTCACGCCGACCGCCGCTACCGCCGTCGGCGAACGCCTCGTTGACCACGTCCCAGGAGTGGATCTGCCCTCGGAAATGGGCGGCCACCTGGGTGACATGGTTGATCGCGGCGTTACGCAAGGTGGCGCCGGACAGACCCTGCGCCCAACCCGGTTGCTGCGCGTGCCAGAGCAGGGCGTGACCGCGCACGCTCATGCCGTTGGCCCGTGCGTGACTGACGAGACGATCGCCGCCCGTGTAGTTGAACCGACCCTGTTGCGGCTCGGTGGCGTCCCACTTCATCTCGTTCTCGGCGACGACACTGTTGAATTCGCGGTTGAGGATGCCGACGTACTGGCTGTCGGAGAGCTTGCCCGTCGCGACGGCCGCGCCGAAGTAGCGCCCCTTCTCGGCGGCGGACGCCTTCAGGGTCGTGCCGGCACTGGCCGTCGAGGCCAGCGCCACCGTCATACCCGCGGTCAGTGCGACGACGAGAGTCGCCGTCGACAGCAGGGTTCTCTTGATTTTCATGTCGTTCCTTCTTCGTTGTCCTCAGCGGTGATGGTGATGTGCCATTTCGCTCAGGCGAGCCGGTCCGGAACGGCGGACGCGGTTCGCTGACGGTCAGACGGGTGGGTGGCGACGCCTCCCAGGCGCCTTCGCCGGTCATCGCCCGGTCCGCGCCGGCACGGCAGCCCTCTCGGCTGTCGTACACAGCTGCTGATGGTCCTGAGACGGGGCCTGGGATGCCCTGGGCGCGAGGTCCGGCCAGCGGGCTCGCCCGGTGAGCCACGGCTGCCGTCATTCTCGACATCGAGAGTGAGCGATAACATTCGATTCGTCAAGACGTGCCGGCGCCGCCATGCCACACCTCCGGGACACCGTCGGCGCGCGCCGGGCGCGGCCCGCATCGCCATCGGCGCACGTCCGCACGATCAGGTGCGGCGGACGAAAAGCCGGCGACGGTCATGTCGGAACGCGGCATCCCGACCGGGTGCCCCGGGCGACGGCCTGGGGGCAGAAAAGCCGGAGGCAGTTCATGTTAGCGATATCATGGCCGGCCGAGCGGCGAGCTCCGGGCTGTGCCTCGTCGCGCCGGGATGCTGCCGGCGTACGTCAGGTTGCGGGGGACGCGGTGCTCTGACCGAC
The DNA here is from genome assembly GCF_900091445.1 of Micromonospora echinofusca. Taxonomy (NCBI): domain Bacteria; kingdom Bacillati; phylum Actinomycetota; class Actinomycetes; order Micromonosporales; family Micromonosporaceae; genus Micromonospora; species Micromonospora echinofusca. The sequence goes on along the minus strand of NZ_LT607733.1, from coordinate 2,055,374 downwards.
CGTGAGGGTGGTCGCCAGTTCCGGCCGGAGCTGCCCCGGGTCGGCAACCGCGCGCCGGGCGTCAACGCCACCATCGAGGCCCGCTTCTCGCAGGGCGCGCCATGGCAGATCAACATCATCTCGTACGACGAGCCGACCCAGGCCGCAGCCACCGGAACGACCGGCTCCGCAGCGCGCCGACAGACAGGCCGCACCCGCTACTGGCGGCCGAGAACGGGTTGACGACCAAGACCAGCAATCGACGCTCACGACTGCGGTGCGGTGACCAGCCCAGTCTCGTAGGCGAGGATCACCAGTTGGGCGCGATCACGAACATGGAGCTTGGCCATCGCGCGGTTGACATGAGTCTTGGCGGTCATCGGACTGATCACCAGGTGCTGCGCGATCTCCTCGTTGGACATCCCTCGCGCGACGAGCGTGACAACCTCGCGCTCCCGGCTCGTCAGTTGCTCGAGGGCCGAGTCGGCGCGTGTCCGGATCGGCCGGGACACGTACTCGCTGATCAGTTTGCGGGTGATGGACGGCGCGAGCAGGGCGTCGCCACGGGCGGCGACCCGTACGGCATGGAGTAGGTCGGCGGGCTCGATGGTCTTGACGAGGAACCCGGTGGCACCGGCGCGCAGGGCGTTGAAGACATACTCGTCGAAACCGTAGTTGGTCAGGACGACGACGTGTACGCCAGTCAGATCGGGGTTCGCGGCGATCTGTCGGGTCGCCTCGATACCGTCCATGACGGGCATCTGGATGTCGATCAGCACGACGTCCGGCCTGTGCCGAGCGACCAGCGCAACGGCTTCGCTACCGTCGGCGGCCTCGCCGACGACCTCGATGTCGTCCTCGGCGGCGAGCAGCGCGCGGAATCCGCCCCGCAGCAGTGGCTGGTCGTCGACGAGCAGGACCCGAATCATGGCGCGCCGTCCACGGGAACGGTGGCTTGTACGGTGAAGCCACCGTCGCGTCGGGGGCCGGCCTCCAGCCGGCCGCCGAGGGCGGTGACGCGTTCGCGCATGCCGAGCAGCCCGACACCGGGTACCGGATCGGTCCTCGGGGTGGCTTTGCCGTCGTCGTCGATTCGTACGGTGAGCGTGTCCGGTCCGTAGCTGATGCGCACCGATGCGGTGGCCGGGCCGGCGTGGCGGGCGACGTTGGTCAGTGCCTCCTGGGTGATCCGGTACGCGGCCCGACTCACCGCACTCGGCAGTTGGCGTCGGTGCCCAGCTACGGTCAGGGTCGCCGTCACGCCGGTCGAGCGTGCCCGTTGCACCAGCTCGTCGATCTGCTCGAGCCCGTGCGGGGAGTGTTGCTCGTCGCCGCGCAGCGCTCCGAGCGTGGCGCGCAGTTCCCGGGTCGCCTCGCGGGCGGCCTCCTCGACCGCCGCCAGCGCTGGCGGTGCCTCCTCCCCCCGTTTTCGCGCGAGATGCACGGCCACGCCGGCCTGCACCTTGATGACCGAGATCTGGTGGGTGAGCGAGTCGTGCAGTTCTCGCGCGATGCGTAGCCGCTCCTCACTGGCACGACGACCAGCGATCTCCTCCCGCGTCCGCTCCGCTTCCTTCGCCCGTTGTTCGGCCTGCCGCAGCGCTTCGCCGGCCGCTGCGCAGGCGAGGACCCACCCCAGCCCGAGGACGCCTTGGGCGAACGCCTCACCCGCCCGGGGGCCGCCAGGAGACACCAGGGCCACGAACGGCTGTGCGGCGAGCACGATCGCGGCTACCACCAGCACGGGGCGACGGTGACCGGAACGGGTTGCGGCGTACACCGCGAACAGCAACGCCACGGGTGGCACCTCGAAGCCGAGCGCCTGGTAGGCCAGCACACACCCGGCTGTCACGACCAGCACGCCGACCGGCGCCCGGCGACGTAGGGCAAGGACCAGCCCGTCGACTGCGAGCAGCACGAATCCCAGCAGGCGCAGATCGGTCCGCTCGGGTGCGACGGAGGCTCCGGCGACCAGGAGCATCGCGGCCACGCATACGGCGAGCCCCCAATGCCGTACCCCGGCCGCGATCTTGCCCATGCGGGCACCCTAACCGGTTCACGTCGGCGGCGACGTCGCCTGCGGGGACGATCGGCGGCGTACCGCGAACGCGGTAGACGCGGCGGCGCGTGCGGCGGACATGGTAGGCGCGTGCCGCGCGCGCGGCAGCCGAGAGTGCCCACGTCGGCGGGACGACCGGTGGTTGATTCGCGGCCATGATCTAGGCACCGGCGGACGCAGATCTGATCGTGGGAGGACCAACAATGTCAACGTACGTAAGGCACGTCACCCCCGTCGCGCCCGAGCGGGCCAACGGCCTGGTGTCCAGGGTCTACGAGCAGGTCAACGCCGAGGCAAGCAGCATCGGCCCCGCTGTGCAGATGACCTCACCGGCGCCGGAGATCCTTGCCGCCGGCTGGAGCCTCACCCGCGAAGCGCAACTCGTCGGAGCCGCACCCGTCCTTGACAAGACGCTGGTGGCGCTCGGCGTGTCACAGGCGAACCATTGCCACTACGACACGCTTGCCTGGCTGGGCGCCCTGCGGCTACTCGGCCGGCCGGACCTGGCTGACGCCATCGACCGGGGCGAACAACCTGCCGACGTGCGGCTCGCGGCACTGCTCGACTGGGCCCGATCAACCGCCACTGCGGGCGCCCCCGCGCCACTGCCCGGCGAACCGGTCGCCGAATACTTCGGAACAGCACTGTTCAGCCACTTCATCAACCGCATGGTGCTCGCCATGCTGCCTGCCGGCCTCACGCCCGGCACCCTGAACCCCGCCGACGAGCCTGCCTTCGCGGGCGCCCCGGTGTTGCGGCCATGGCGGACCGACCGGGTGTCCGGCGCGAGTCTGTCCCTGCTGGCCGGCCTGCCTGAAGGGCAACTACCGGAGTGGGCCGGTGGTGCCCCGGCAGGCAGGGCGTACGCCACCCTGGTCGCCGTGGCCGGGCAAGGAGCCGGCCTGCTCACCCCTGCCGCCCGCGATGTCGTGTCCAGCGTCATCGGCACACATCGGGGCCGCCGGACCACCGACACCGACCAACTGGACGAGCCGCTCTCAAGGCTGCCCGATCAGGAACAGACCGGGGCGCGCGTGGCCATCCTCGCCGGACTCGCACCCGATGCCCTCACCAACGACCAGGTTGCCGCCTGGCGGGGGACAGACCGGCGGTACTCCGACCACTGCACCGTCTATCTACTCGCGTACGGCGCGATGGCGGCCGTCGGCCACATCGAAGCAGATCTCGCCGGGACTTACGCAACGGGAGCACGCGGTGCTTAGCCGAACCGCCCAGGCGCTCGCTCTGCTGTCCACCGGGCTGCTCGCCGGCGCGTTCGCCTACGCCCTCGCCTCCGTCGTCCCCACCTTCGACGCGGTCCCCCTGGACGTCCACCTGCAGTACCGCACAGCGCTCATGTACATGAACGGCATCTTCATGCAGGCGCTGATGGCAGTCAGCCTGCTCACCTCGTTCTGGCTCGCGATCACGCTGCGCGTCGCCACCCGGTGGTACGCCGCCGCAGCGGGCGTACTCGCACTCACCTCCCTGCTCGTCACCCGGTTCGGAAACGTCCCCATCAACGGAAGGATCAAGACATGGTCCGTGGCCTCGCTCCCGCCCGACCACGCCGAACTCCTGCAACGCTGGGAGGTCTACCACGACATCCGCACCGCCACGGCCGTCACCGCGTTCGTCCTGCTGCTCGTCCTGATCGACAAGACACGCGCGGTCGCGGTGACGACGCTTCCCTGAGCTGGTCGGCACGCGGTACTCGTCGTGGTCGTTGGCGAGGTCGGCGAACAGCTGGTCGGGCGCCGAGTGCGTACCGGCGGGACCTTGTCGATCAGCGCCGGTTCGTCCATGCGCCACGGGTATAGGTTCGGTGGGTGGATGTGGTCGCCGCCTGCCGGGCCTTCGTCGCCGTCAGCGGCCACGGCAGCTTCACCTCCGGCGCCGCCGCCGCGGGCATCCCCCAGTCGGTCGCCAGTCGCCGCATCGCCGCGCTGGAAAAGCACTTCGGGGCGCGGCTGTTCGACCGGTCGTCCCGGGCGGTCCGGTTGACGTCGTTCGGGCAGGACATGCTGCCGTCGGCACGGCGCCTGGTCGACCTCGCCGACGCCATGGGCGACGACGCCGAGCGGGCACGGATGCGCCCGCTGCGGGTCGCCGTACCTGAGATCTGCCCGCCGCACCGCCTCGCCGATCTGGTGGTCGCGGCACGACGGCAGCGGATGCACCTGGAGGTCCGGCCGGCCGGCCCGCAGGAGCGCGCCCGGCTCTGCCGGACCTTGGAGGTCGGTGCCGGCATCGTGGCCGTTCCGGAGGCGGCGGCAGCCTGGCGGGTGCCGCTCGGGCTGGCCGCCCGGACCCCCTTCCCGGCGCCGACGGTGTTCCTGGAGACGCTGCGCAGCGGCCGAGCCCGTACGCAGGCACGCCGGCGGATCCTGGTCCAGCCCGAAGACGACGTCGCGCACCTGCGGGACCCACTGACCCGTGCCGGCCAGTCGGCCGGCCTGGTGCCGGCTCAGGTGACGGTCGCGTCGTCCCTCGTCGACGCCGCCGCAGCGGCCCTCGACTCCCCCGACCTGCTGCTCTGCTCACATCAGCAGGCCGAGGACTTCGGACTGCACTGGCGTCCCCTCGCCGGCCCGCGGCTCCTGCGGGGCTACGACGTCGCCGCCGGCGTACGTGAGGACCTCGACCAGATCGGCACGGTCCTGTACGGGGACATCGCACGGTGCCTGGGCGCGCCCGACGGTCACCCGGGGTCAGCCGGGGGTCGCGCACCCGGTGACCGGTCGCCGGGAGGTCCGGCATGAGCGCCATCGCCGTCGTACGCAACGCCCAGGACCTGCTTGACGAGGCGGGGCTGCACGGCGCCTTCCTGGTCCGCAACCTCGACACCGGCGAGGAGATCGGCTTCGACGCGGACACCCCGTATCCGGCGGCGTCGCTGGTGAAGGTGCCGCTGGCGGTCGCCGTCGAGGAACGGATCGCGCGCGGGGAACTCGATCCGGCGACGCCGGTCGACGTCCCGCCCGGTCGTATCATCACCCCGGGCCCGACCGGGCTGAGCCGCTTCCGCCATCCCGCGCGGATCGCCGTGGAGGACCTGCTCTACCTGAGCACCTGCATCAGCGACGGTGTCGCCGCCGACGCCCTGTTCGACCTCACCCCGCCGGCCGCGGTCGCCGCCGAGCTGCGGCGACTGCGCATCGACGGCATCGCCGTACGGCACCGGGTCGGTGACCTCGCCGACACGCCGGCGGAACGTCTCGGCCCCGACGACGTGCACCTGGCCCACTCCCTCGCCATCGGCGCGGTGACCCCCGGGCATGGCCACCCGGTCGCCCAGCTCGACGTCACCCGCGCCAACTCCGGGTCGGCCCGGGCCTTCGTCGACCTGCTGCAGGCCCTCTGGCGGCCGTCGGCGATCAAGGAGACCGCTGCCGCGCGGGTACGCGCCCTGATGGGCGACAACCTGCACCGGCAGCGGCTGGCCCCCGACTTCACCTCCGACGCCTCCCGCTGGTCGTCCAAGACCGGCACCCTGCTGCATCTGCGCCACGAGGTGGGCGTGGTCGACCACGCCGACGGGCAGTCGTACGCGGTCGCCGCGCTCACCGCCTCCCGGGTACCCGCCGTCGCCCAACCCGGTGGCGAGGCGGCGATGGCACAGGTCGCCCGCTGCCTGCACGACCACCTGCGGACGGGTGCCCTGCCCTGGTGGAGTTAGTCAGCTGGTGGCCCCGGCCCGCCGCTCGCGCGAACCGCGTCACCACCGCACCGTGACATTCCGCGGCAGCCGGCACACCGTCACAACGCGGCGATCACGACCTCCGTTGCCCGGGCGATGAGGGCGTTGTCGTAGCCGGCGTCCTCTTCGTCGCGGCTGGACAGCACCGCGAGGACGATCGGCGCGCGGTTCGGGGGCCAGATCACCGCGATGTCGTTGCGGGTGCCGTACCCGCCGGCGCCGGTCTTGTCACCGACGACCCAGCCGTCGGGGACTCCGGCGCGGATCAGCTCGTCGCCGGTGGTGTTGCCCCGCAGCCAACCGGTGAGCACGTCGCGGTCCGCGGGTTCGAGGGCGTCGCCGACGGCGTACGCCCGCAGGTCCTGGGCCAGGGCTCGCGCGGTGCTGGTGTCCCGCCGGTCACCCGGCCTCGCCTCGTTGAGCGCGGTCTCGTAGCGCGCCGCATCGGTGACCTTGTCTCCGACCTCGCGCAGTTCCTTCTCGAACTTCCGCGGTCCGCCGAGCTGGCGCAACAGCAGGTTACCGGCGGTGTTGTCGCTGTACCGCACGGCGGCGTCGGCGATCGCGCGCAGCGTCATGCCGTCGGCGACGTGCAGCTGGGTGATCGGCGAGTAGGTCACCAGGTCGTCCGCCGAGTACCGCACCACCCGGTCCAGCTCGGCGTCGGTGGTCTCGTCGAGGACCTCCGCGGCGGCCAGGGCCTTGAACGTCGAGGTGTACGCGAACCGGTCGTCGGCCCGGTACCCCACCGTCCGGCCGGTTCCGGTGTCGATCGCGTAGACCCCCAGCCGCGCGTCGAACTTCTTCTCCAGCTGCCGGAACTCGTGGTCCCGGTCGGGAGTGGATGACGCGGGGGCCGGCACCGCACGGTCCCGCGTCGGCTGTTCGGCGGCACCGGCGGGGCCGCAGGCCGCCAGGGACATCACTGCCACCGCGCTCACCAGTCGGTGTGTCGCAGAAACCATCATCGCTCTCCCTATTCGTGCGTTGGGCCCGGTGCCGGACGGTGCCGGGCTTGCAGGACTCGACGCTGGCAGCGATCCCGCATGTGGTCGAAGACAGAAGCCGCGGTGTTCATGCCAATTGGGCATCGCCGCCGCGGACTTCATCGCCTTCAGTGAGCCGAACCACGACACGGGAATGGGTCAGCCCGCTACCGCGGCAGCACCGTCGGCCATGTCGAGGCTGCCGTAGCCGGGGCACAGCGATCCGCTCCGCAGCCGAAGGCCCATTCACGCCACCTCACCGCCCTGTCCGCGTTGCTTCGATGGTGGGCGAATCATCCATGCCCAGCATCCGTGGGACCACAGGTGCGGCATCCGGTATCCGCAGCAGCGCCCGGACCGGGGAATGCCGCGACAGCGGCACCGCCAGCGCCGACAGCAACCGGCCCCCGCCACGCCCGGCGTCGTGGTGCTCGTGTGCACGAACCCCGCGAGGAGTAGCGGACGACCTCAGGTCACCAGGCCCCGGCGGTACGCGTACACCACGGCTTGCACCCGGTCGCGTAGGTCGAGCTTGGTGAGGATGCGGGACACGTACGTCTTGACCGTCTCCTGGCTGATCACCAGGGCTGCGGCGATCTCGCTGTTGGACAGGCCCTCCGCGATGAGCCGGAGCACCTCCAGCTCGCGCGGGGTCAGCGCGCCGCCGTTCGGGTCGCCTTCGGCCGGGCGGATGCGGGCCGCGTACCTGCCCACCAGATGCCGGGTCACCTCCGGGGCCAGCAGCGCGGCGCCCGTCGCCACCGTGCGGATGCCGTGGAGCAGCTGCGCCGGTGGGGCGTCCTTGAGCAGGAAGCCGCTGGCGCCCGCACGCAGTGCCTCGTAGACGTACTCGTCGAGGTTGAACGTCGTCACCACGAGGACCTTCACCGGGTCGGGGACCCCGGCGCCGGCCAGCAGGCGGGTCGCCTCGATGCCGTCGAGCACCGGCATCCGGACGTCCATCACCACCACGTCCGGCCGCAGCCGAGCGGCCAGGTCGACCCCCGTGCGCCCGTCGCCGCACTCGCCGACGACCTCCATGTCGGGCTGGGCGTCGATGATCGTCGCGAACCCGGCGCGGATCAGCTCCTGGTCGTCGCAGACCAGCACCCGGATCGGCGCGGTCACGACGGGTTCCCGGCCGGAATCCGGGCCCGCACGAGGAAGCCGCCGTCGGCCTGGGCGCCAGCGCTGAAGTCGCCACCGAGGGCGGTGACCCGCTCGCGGAGCCCGACGAGGCCGCGCCCGCTGCCGCCCGGGGACGCGCTGCCGGATCCGGAGCTGTCGGTGCTGACCTCCACGGTCGTCTCCCTTTCCCCGTGGTGAAGGCGAACCTTGGTCCGGCTGCCGTGCGCGTGCTTCAACGCGTTCGTCAGCGCCTCCTGCACCACCCGGTACGCCGCCTCCTCGGCGCTGCCGGTGGCCGTCGCCGGCGTGCCCTCCCGGACGAACTCGACCGGCTGCCCGGCCTGCCGGGAACGGTCGACGAGGGTGTCCAGGTCGCCGACGGAGGGCGTACGAGGGTCGCCTGTGCTGTGATCCGGGTTGAGCAGGTCGAGCAGCTGCCGCAGGTCGCCGACGGCCCGGCGGCCGGTGCCGGTGATCGCGGTCAAGGCCTGGTCCAGCTTGTCCGGGGCGCCCGTCAGGTAGCGCGCCGCCTCGGCCTGCACGACCATCGCCGTAACGTGGTGGGTGACGATGTCGTGCAGCTCCCGGGCGATGCGCGTGCGCTCCGCCGTGCGGGTGGCCTGCTCGACATGGCGGCGGCGTTCCGCCTCGGCGGCCCGGTTCTGGCGCAGCCACGCCCCGATGCCCCACGCGAGCGCCAGCAACAGGTAGAAGGTGGTGAACCCGGCGACGCCCTCACCCGAGCCGAGCCGGTCGAGGGAGATCGCCAGGGGCACGTACGCCGCCGAGGCGAGACCCGCGACGACCCAGCGGCGCCGCTCCAGGTGAGCGCCGGCGCTGATGAGCGCAATGGCCAGTCCCGTACCCGCGATGGTGTGGTAGCCGCGGAGCTGGTCGATCGCGAAGCCGAGCGACACCAGCGCGAGGCAGACGGCCGGCCACCGACGGCGTACGGCCAGCGGCAGGCACTCCAGGGCGACGACACCGACGGTCAGCGCGTCGTACGGGCGGTCCGGGAGGTCACCGAGCTGCGTACCCTGCCGCTCCAGGGCCGGGACCACCGCCGCGAGGGCCAAGGCCAGCGCGAACGGGAGGTCCCGGACCGCGATCGGCCACTGCCGCCACAGATCCGGGAGCCTCCGGAACTTGCTCACTGGGACACCGTAGCGGTTGCCGGGGCGTGCGCCGTGCGGCCGCGGCGCGGGACGACGCGCCCGCGGCGCTTGGCCAGCCACAGGAACACCACGGTCAGCACCACGCCGGCCAGCACCGCGTACGGGCTGCCCTCCGGCCCGAAAGCGCCGCCGCTGAGCGCGACCGGCCCCGACGTCGAGGCCTCAAGCAGCCCCTTCGACTCGCCGTTACCCGACACGGCGACGCTGAAGATGCCGCCGGCGGCGAAATTCCAGCCGAAGTGCAGGCCGATCGGGACCCACAGGTTCCGGGTGGCGGCGTAACACGCGGCCAGCATGAACCCGGCCTCGATCGCGATGGCGGTCGCCCCCCACAGGCTGGCGTCCGGGTTCACCAGGTGCATCGCGCCGAACACCACGCCGGTCAGGGCGAGCGCGACCCAGGTGCCCGTACGCTCCTCGATGATGCGGAACAGCACCCCCCGGAACAGCAGCTCCTCGGCGACCGCGACGGCCGCCATGAGCCCGAGCAGACCCAGCGCTCGCGTCGGCGAACCCCAGCCCTCGACGTGATAGCCGCCGAGGAACGCGATGTTGGCGATGACGGCCGCGAACATGGCGAAGCCGATGAGCGTCCCGCGGCCCAGCTTCCCGCCCCAACCGTCCGGGCCGAGCTCGATGGGCTCACGGCGCTCGGTGCGCCGCACGACCCACCGGTAGACGACCACGCCCAGCACCGCCGTCACAGTGCCGATCACCAAGGTGAGGAAGAAACTGCCCTCGACGGCGGCGACACTCTGCCCGCCGACGAGGGCGACGGCGGCGACGGCGAGAAGCTGTTTGACGAAGCGCATGATGACTCCTTCGCAGTCCGCGACGGGAGCGCCGCGGACACAAAGAAACCTATGGAGTTCCGCCGCCACAATCGTCCCCGTACGGTGGACACTTGCGGGTAGCTCGCACGGGGGACAAGGCCCCCTCCGGAGTCCGGCCACCCGGTCGGACATGGCGAGATCCGCCGCTCGCCGCACCCCGTCCGGCCGTGGGACCTGGGTGACGTGGAGCGTGCTCATCTGAGCGGCACCGCCAGAGCCAGCCGTTGTCCCGGGCGGTGCGGAACACGTCCGCCCGGTTGGCCAGCGAGCACCATATCCACGAGCTCGCGACAACGGCCGCTGTGGCGGTGCATGGCAGCTGCTGGCACGGCATCTGCGGGAGGCGCGGAGTGCGGCCCGGGTGCGTCAGAGATCAGCGACGCAGCCGCCGACCGTTGAAGAGCAGCCGAGTGCAGCTCCGTGTCGCTCTATTTCGTCCGAGCTGCCGCCCCTGCGGCGTGAGAGGTGTCACGAGTAGCCGTAGTCGATACGCGGAATGTCGGTACCGTCGATCGCGGCCTGGAACACAGCCGTCCAACGCTGCCACCAGCCGCTGCCGCTACTCATCGGTCATGTCGTTGTGTCGTAAGGCTGTTCCACCGGTTCTTGCCCGGGCGGTCCGGCCGTGGCCGGACCGCCCGTCGGTTGGTCAGGCGCGGGTGCGCTGACGCAGCCGGGTCGAAATGACCGCGCCGACTGCCATGAGGACCGCGACGGCCAGGGACGGCAGGGCGTCGGGCCGGTGCAGCAGTTCCCCCGTCGACCCGGCGTTGCCCAGTTGGTAGAGCGTGCCCAGCAGGAGGGTGGGAGCGACGGCAATCAGCAGTCGCTGGTCGGCCGTCGCCACCCACAGGAAGGCGACTGCCCCGACGATCACCATGGTGGCGGCAACGATCTGCGAGCTCATGTCGACCCTGCGGAAGCCTTCCGCAGGGATCAGATGCAGGGCGAGGATGCCGGCGGTGACCAGAACGGCGTTGGCCCGGGGCGTCGGCGGCACGTCCGCCGGACGCCGCAGGCCCACCATGATCAAAGGCGTGGCGACAACCGGTGCCCACCACTGCGGCAGGCCGTTGAGGAACAGGTACGGGGAGATTGCGGTCGGCACCACCACCGCAGCTACCACCAGGACGGCAGCGGTGCGGGTGCGGCCCGCGACGAGCGCCACCAGCGCCGCGATCACCATGACCGCGTAGATGCCCTGATCCCGCAGGACGGCCAGGGGGTCCAAGAATCCGCCGAACTGGAACGCCTCGACGAGGTCGTCCAGGCCGATGAGCGCGCCCAGCGCCAGCACCGCCATGGCACCCAGGTGGATGCCCTGCCAGAGCAGCACGGCGGTGGGCCGGGCCGCGGTGCTGCCACCGTGCACCTGTAGGGCGCCCCGGATCAGCGAGGCCGCCTCCCGGACGCTGGGCCAGCGGCGGGTGGTCGGTTCCTCGCCGATCAACGTGTCGATCAGTTCGTCGGCACGTTCGCGGCGATAGCCGGCCGGATAGGCCCGCAGCAGCATGCGGTAACGCTTCTCCAGAACATCAGAACTCATGCTGGTCTGATCCTCGCGATAGAAGGTTGATGGGTGCTTCCCTGCGGGAAGCTCCGGTGCGGCAGGCGATCCATGACCACCCGGGCGGCTCGGGCGAGCCGGTCGGCTTCCTCGGCGAGTACGCGGTGGCCCTCGTCGGTGAGCCGGTAGTAGCGGCGGGCACGCCCGTTGACGATCTCTTCACCGTCGGCGGTGATGAGCCCCTCGCCGAGCAGCCGATCGATCACCGAGTACAGCGAGCCGGCAGCGAGTGTCACCCGCTCATCGGACAGCTCAGTCACCCGCTTGATCACGGCATACCCGTGGAGAGGGCCACCGAGTAGGGCAGCAAGGACGAAGTACGACGGTTCCTGTGGGTTCTCAGTGAAGTTGATCCGTTCTCATTGAATCTGATCCACCCGACCGCGTACCTGTTGAGGGCTGTCGATAGCATCGTCTGCACTGGATCCTGGGGCGCTTGCTTGGACAGTCTGGTAGCAGCTTCCCGGTTCGACGCCTGGAGGCGTGCCATGACGAGACGAGCTGGCCTCACGGCCCTCCTGGTGGCAGCCTCCATGGTCGGCTCCGCGTTCCTGGTGAACGTCGCCAGTGGCTGGACCAGCAACGTTGGCGCCGTGGTCTGTCTGGTGGTGGCCGTGGCGCTCACGACCCTCCAGATCAGGCACCAGCAGCGGCAAGAGGCGCCGGTTAACCCAACGGGCATCGGAAACCTGGCCGACGGAGTGACTTTCCGCGCTTACGGCCGCGCCGAGTACCTGATGTGCCTGGCCTTGCTGGCCTTCCTGGTGCCGGGGTGGGTTGAGTTCGGCCTCGGTGGCCCCGCCTTCGACACGCTCTTTTGGACGTTTGGGATACTGGCCATAGCCGGAGTCACGCTGTATGAGTACAAGAAGTTCCGCGAGCACGTCGTGGAGCTGACAACCCGCCATATCCGATGCGCTTGGTGGGAGTCGGCGCTCGAAGACCTCGGCGCCGACTGGGGTGCCCCCGACATCCCTTCTAAGGGACGTCTCGTAACTGGGTGGAGGCGTTGCCCGGCACCGGCCCGGCGTTCAGCCGGCCAGGATGATGTTGTGGAGGTTAGCGATGCCGGACGCGGCGTCGGTCAATGTGTGGGCGGCGCGGCGGTAGTCGCGCAGGATCTTGAAGCACTTCATCCTGGCCAGGGCGTGTTCGACCCCTGCTCGGACGGTGCGGTGTTCGACGTTGAGGGCTTCCTTCCAGTCCGGCAGGTCGCTGCCGTCGGTGGGCTTGCGGTACGGGATGATCACCTCGGGGTTGCCGCGGTAGCCGCCGTCGGCCATCACCGGCCGCCCGTCGAGCTTCTCGGCGATGCCTGAGGTGCGGTAGACGATGGTGTCGTTGCGGTTGCCGGGCTGCGGGTCGCCGACGGCGATGACCAGGCGGGTGCTGGCGTCGATGGCGACCTGCAGGTTGGTGGAGTAGCGGTAGTTCTTGCTCCGGGCGGCCAGGCGGTGATCGCGGGTGGGGACCAGCGTCCCGTCGACGATCGCGATCTGCTCGACCGGCCGCTTACGCACCGGCGCCAGGGCCAGCAGCGGCGCGAGGGTGTCGATGACCCGGTGCGCGGCGGAGTGCGACACCCCGAACAGCGGGCCGATCTGCCGCATCGTCAGGTTCGTACGCCAGTACGCGGCGACCAGCAACACCCGATCCGGCAGGTCGAGGGCCCACTGCCGGCCCGGCCGGCCGTCGGCGATGCCGTCACCGCCGCGCTCGGCGACCAGCCGGACCAGCGAACGGAACTGGGCGGGCTGCAGCCCGGTGAACGGGAAGATCCACTCCGGGCGGGCTGCCGAGATCACCTGCACCCAGGCATCTTGACCGACCATCCTCAACGGACAGACACCGGGGTTACGAGACATCCCTTAGCGACGGCCCAGGGCGAATCAAGTTCCGTGAGAACGGATCAGGTACGGATCAGATTCAGTGAGAACGAATCAACTTCGCTGAGAACCCACAGTTCCCGCAGCGCGGGACGCGAAGTCGACCGCATGGTGCTGAATATACAAGCAACATGAATATCTAGCCAAGGTGACCGTATGCCCTGGCCGACCCACCTGAACGTCCCCAATGGACGCGCACGCCGGACGTCGGGCGGGGACTACGCCTCGGTTGGCAGCAGCGCTGGCTCCCGCAGCCACATCGGTCGATGCGCCCGGCCCGCCACTGCCCGACTCCGGACTCGTTGTCCCACACCAACGCCTTGGGCACCCGTCCCCAGCCGGAGATCAGCGTCCAGTGCCCGGCCAGCAGATCCGGCGACTGCCGGGACGGGATCATCACCGCTGACAGCCACCGCGAATACCCCGACACCATCACCAGCACCGGCGGCCTGCCGACCTGCCCGAAGCCCAACGGCACGTCCGCCGGCGGGAACCACAGGTCGCACTGCGCCAACTCTCCCGGCAGATACTCCGTCCGCTGAGCCGGGTCCGGGCGGCGGAACAACGGCCGCAGCTGCTGCACCCGATCGGCGAACACCGTCTTGCCACGGGTCCACCCGACCCGTTCCATGATCACCGTCGTCGGCATGTCCGGGAACTCCGCCAACAACGCCCTGATCTGCGGCTCGACCGCGTCCACGAACGAGCCCTTCGCCGCCCGCTGATAGCGGGGCGGCTCATGACTGGCCACAGCCTTGCGCACCGTGTTCCGCGAGACCCCCAGCCGGCGGCAGATGGCCTTGATCGCCATCCGCTCCGCCCGGTGCAACCGACGGATCTCCGCCCAGTCCTCCACGCTCAGCACCTCCCGATGCTTCCGGAAGGGGTCAAAATTCAGCCGGAAACACGGGGTCAGTTTTCAGGCGGAGCCGACACCGCAGTGCTGGCCGTCATGCGGCAGTTCTCGGCACATGCCCAGGAGCCTGCGTTGAATCAGCCGTCCTGGACGGCCCATTCTTCAAGGGGAACCGCGATGGCCTCCATCAGGACGTTGCCCATCGTCATCTGCCTGTTGAGCGCCTCTGTTCCCGGGTAGACAAGCGCAGCGTGGTCCACGCACAGTCGGCTGGCGTAGGTGAAGAGCTGGTACAGCTCCGCAGTATTCGGCCACTCTTTCCAAGGCCGATACTTCGCGTCGTAGACGGCGACTGGCCGGCCGCCAAGCTCTACGACAAAGTCCGCCCGGGCTCGCCTTGCCGGGCCAATGTCTACCAGGGAAATGGGGTATTGGCTGTGCACCACGGCTTCCGGCTGGTGGGTCCTGAGCCACCGTCCGACGTAGCTCTCCCAGACCTTGGTCATGTTGAACAGCACGCCGACTCCGGCGATGCCGCTACCGGCAGGCAGCGTGGTCCGGTGATCGAGGACGAGCCTCGCCAAATCATGGATCTCCCTGTACCGCGCCGGCAGCATGGGTAGCTGCCGGCTCCCATCCTCTGCTGCGTTGATGTTTCGAAATACAGGCGCGAGTTGCCGTAGCCGGGCTTCGAGCTGTTTGTCCTGATAGGTGATCCGGCACAGCTTCCCGTGCGCGGAAGCGATGAGCCGGTTGAGCTCGATGTCCGCGGTAAGGCGTTTGGTCGTCGTGACGAGACGATCGGCACGGCCGGCGTGGGCGTTCAAATGTGCGGTGACAGCGGGGACTCCGGCATACGGGGGTCTGGCCACCATCGTTTGCTTGTAGCCCTTGGCCAGGCCCTGTCCTGCTATTCGCTCAGCCTCGCGGACGAACGCCAACGCGATGAGGTCCATCAGACCAGCGCCGCCTTGGGCCGAAGTCGCGTCGTGGCGTAGCAACGCTGCCTTGCCACCCAGACCGAGCAGGAGAGCCAAGTCGCGGAACGCGAATCTGCTCGAGATGTCGACGACACGGCCGCTACGCAGGCGAAACCTGCCCACATATGGCCCTGGCTGGATGTCGTACACCTCTGCTTGTCCGGTGGGCGCGAGCCGCTCGACGACGCGGGGCTGCTGGGTCTTGTCCGCACTCCCCCGAGTCAGGCTCGAAAGTTCGTAGGCCTCGTCCTGGCTGAGCTGGATGGTGCGCGTCTCGTATTCGGTGAGCTCGATCAATTCAGGCGCGCTCCGCGATGAGCGCCCGGACATCGGTGTCGAGCTGCTCGAGCTCGCGAGGCCGGTCGAACCAGTGCTCCGCCAGGTACGGTCGGAGCTGGTACGACCAGATCCGTTCCGCCGTTGCCGCGTCGAGGCCCTCCGCCATCCAGTACGAGTGACCAGGGCTGACGGGCACGTCCAGCCCAACGCGGTCTCGGATCAGCCGGAAGAGCCCGAGCGCCAGGTCCTTGTTGGCGCTGGGTCGCGCATCGGCCCAGCTGCTCAGCACGGCCTCACTCGGTAGCACCGGGAAGGCGTGGAACCTGCGACGAAGTGCGAAGTCCAGCAGGGCCAGGCTTCGATCTGCGGTGTTCATCGTTCCCAGCACGAACAGGTTCTGCGGGACGGACATCCGCCGCTGCGAGTACGGCAGGGTGACCGGTGAGTCACCCCGATACTCCAGGAGGAACATCAGCTCACCGAAGACCGCCGCCAAGTCCGCGCGGTTCATCTCGTCGATGACCAGCACGAAAGTCTGGTCCGGAGCCTGCTGCGCGCGCTCGCACAGCTGAGAGAAGACACCCGGGCGGACCCGATAGCTCAGCGCGCCCTCGGCACCGACCTCGGGGCGCAGCCCTTCGACGAAATCTTCGTACGAGTAGGCCGGATGGAACTGGGCGAGTTCGATGTGTTGTGACGAGCTGGCCATGTGGCGGGCCAGGAGCCGAGCGATGTAGGTCTTGCCGGTGCCAGGAGGACCGTGGAAGACGGCCTGGCGCATTCCGGTGGTGAGCGCCGAGACCCACTCATCGATCTGTTCCACCGGCAGGTAGCAGGCTGTGGCGACCTGCTCCGCCGTCATCTTCGCCTCGGTTGAGCTACTCACCGGCATTCCGTTGCTGGACTCACCAGTGGCGTCCAGCAGCGACAGTAGGTTTTCCGGGCGCGCCCTGCGCATCATCTCCGTGAGGATCGCGTCGGCCTCCTGTGGTGTTACACCGTGCTCCTGTCGCCAGGATCGCAGATCGGCGCAGAATGTCTCAGAGGGTGGTTCGGTAGCCTTTGCCCATTGTGGGCTTGGCTCAGTGTGTGAATGCGAGCGATGGTCGTAACCGGTGAGGTCTCCATCGCGTTGGGTCGATCATGGGCGAGCGTGCGGCGTACCCGAGTGACCTGACCGACGACCAGTGGGCGGTGGTCGGACCGTTCCTGCAGGCGTGGAAAGACCGGCATCCGTCGGTGTCGGGGCATCAGGGCCGCTACGAGTTGCGGGAGATCGTGAATTCGATCTTCTACCAGAATCGGACCGGTTGTCAGTGGGCGTACCTGCCGCACGACCTGCCCCCGAAGTCGGCCACCTACTACTACTTCGCCCTGTGGCGCGATGACGGCACGGACCAAGTGATTCATGATCTGTTGCGCTGCCAGGCGAGGGAGCGGGCCGGCCGGCGGGAGGACCCGACCGCGGTGGTGCTGGACACCCAGTCGATCCGGGCCGCCAACCACGTCCCGGCCGCCACGACCGGCAAGGACGCCGCGAAAAAGGTCCCGGGCCGTAAACGGGGCCTCGCGGTGGACGCCCTAGGGTTGATCATCGCGGTGGTGGTCACCGCCGCGTCGGTCACCGACAACGCGATCGGCGTACGACTGCTGGACAACGTCGTGGCCCACACCCCGACGGTGACCAAGGCATGGGTCGACGCCGGGTTCAAAGACGACGTGCAGATCCACGGAGCGGTGAACGGTATCGACGTCGAACAGGTCAAGCGCACCGACACGGCCGCCGGGTTCGTGCCGATCGCACGCCGGTGGGTGGTGGAGCAGACCAATGGCACGCTGATGCTGCACCGCCGTCTGGTCCGCGAGTACGAGAGCCGACCCGCCTCGGCGGTGTCACGCACATGGTGGGCCTCGACGGCGAACCTGGTCCGCCGGTTGACCGGCACCACCACCGCGTCCTGGCGCGACCCGGGCCACCAACGGTGACCCGACCGCCGCTGCTGGACCTGCTCACCGAACGCGAGACCGCCGCCGGCATCACCGCAGAGCGGCTCCGCGAGCAGATCGCCACCCTCACCGACCAGCTCACCACAGCCGAGACCGAGCTGGCCGAACTCGCCATCACCCGCAAGACGCTGCTCAGCCTGACCGGCCACGCCGACCCGGCGGCACCCACAGACGCGACCGTCGCCAGCCCCGCTTACCAGCAGATCCTCGCCGTGTTCCACTCCGCCACCGCACCGATGCGCGCCAAGGACATCTGCCACGCCCTCGGCACCGACACCACCACCAAGGACACCGAGAATCTCCGCGCCAAGCTCAAACGCCTCGTCGCCCGCCAGATCCTGACCGAACCCGAGGCCGGCCTGTTCACCCTCGCCTCGCCACCGCCAGCCGCATAGCCCCACGGGCAGGACCTCTACCCCGCGGCCAAACCCACAACCGGACATGCCCTTCCGAACCACCCTCTCATAGCTAGCCAGGCTGTCCGCTCGGTACGACGCTCCTGTCTCGGTCGCCAGACCGTCCATGGTCGCGTTGATGCATATGCCGAACCGCTCGGGGTCGCGGAGGTAGAGCAGGAAGCTCGGCAGTGACGATCCGGCACCGGGCAGGATCGAGCGGTCTCGGAACATCTGGCCCAGCACCTTCAGCGCGTCTTCGATCGATCCACGCCAGAGCGGTACGAGCGTCTGGTTGAAGCGCCTCGGGTTTCGGCCGAGCTTGGCCATGATCGCGCCGGTGAAGCCTGGCGTGAAGCGGTCGAATCGAGTGCGCCCTGCCTTTTCATGCTGGTTGAACAGACGACCGAGATCGATGATCTGCTCGGTGGACATGAAGCCGAGATGCTGATTGATGTACCGCCGCGCCGCTTCCTCCGCATCACGCCGCGACTGCACGAACCGCAGGCCAAAAGCCCGCCGCTCGTCGTTGATGATGTGCTCGGTCGTAGCGTCGATCACGGCCGCTCTTTCTCCTAGTTTCGTCAGGACGGCACCATTCGGTGTCCGCGTCTGTGACAGCCCCGGCCGTGCTGTGCTGGGCCCGTCTCCTGCCTGCGCGCCAGGGCAGCGACGTGAGGCATCTACCGGAAGCACGCGAGCTGCCGGCGACCGTTCCGTCACTCAACTCCGACGGTCTTGGCAGATGCATCCTCGAAGAGGCGCTGGCGCTCGGCAGCCAGGACCTCTCGGACGAGCTCCGCCTCGGACAGATCCACGGCCTCCGGGCTCGAGTCGGCCATGTCGCTGACCCGGGCGAACTCGTCGAAGATCCGCTTCTTCCGCGCCAGCAGTTCGGTGATTCGCTGGTCGACGCCGTCCTCGGACAGCAGCCGGTGGACCTGCACTGACTGCACCTGTCCCATGCGGTGCGCGCGGGCGATGGCCTGCGCCTCGGTCGTCGGCTTGAGCTGCGGTTCACAGATGACGACGACGGACGCGGACTGGATGTTGAGTCCGACGCCGCCGGCCACGATCTGGGCCACGAGCACGGCTCCGTGCCTGGCGGACGAGAACTGGTCCACCATCTGCTGACGTTGGCCGGCTGGCACGGAGCCCGTGAGTGGCCCGAACACCGGCCCAGGCAACGACCTGGCCACGAGGGAGAGAACATCCCTGAAGTGGGAGAACACAATGACCCGGCGTTCGTTCTCTTCCGCTTCGCGGACGATCTCGATCAGGCGCTGCATCTTGGTCGACTGGGATCCTTCGAGCATTGCCGCTTGGCGCATCTCCATGAAGTTCCCGCGCTCGACCGCGCCCCGATACCGCGAGCCGTCCGCACCGGAGAGCGGCAACCATTCCTCGATCTCGATGAGCTCCGGGAGTTCGGTCAGCACGTCCTCCTGGTTTCGGCGCAGGTACGCCGGCGCGATCTGCCGGCGGAACGTCCGCGGCGACAAGTCGCCGGCGTCCACGGTCAGGTCCGGGCGTACGTAGGAGGCCAAGTTGCGGAACTCGTCGACCTTGTTCTCCAACGGCGTGCCGGTGAGCAGGATCGCACGTTCCGATCTGGCGACGAGTCGCTTGGTCCGGATCGTCCGCTGCGCTTGAGGGTTCTTGATGTAGTGGGCCTCGTCGACGACGACACAGGCCAGGTCGCGCAGGTCCCGCAGCGCGGGTTCCCACCACGCCAGCGTCTCGTACGTGGTGATGGCAACCCCGCCATCGCGCATCCACGCTCGGGCTGCACGTGCGCGTTCCGTTCCATGGACTCGGCATGCTCGCAGCTTCGACTTGGCGGCGACCTCGCGGATCCAGTTGGTCACCACTGCTGCCGGACATACCACCAGGAAGTGGGTCTTGCCTCTGCTGCGCAGGTGCGCGAGGACCGCGATCGCCTCGACGGTCTTGCCGAGGCCCATCTCGTCCCCGATGATGACCTTGCGCTGCACGAGGGCGAAGCGGGCTCCGAAGCTCTGGTAGCCGCGCAGCGACGCCGTCAGGTGCTCGCCGTTGAGCGCCTGGTCGCGTACCGCCTGAATGATCTCTTCGGGGAGGTCGCCGTGCGACGCGTTCTCGTCCTCGGTGGCGAACCCCAGCTCGGCGAGCATGGCGAAGTAGTCGGCGGGTCGGGCGAGGAAGTCGTCCCACGGGTCCGCGCCGACGTTCCTCCGGCCCGATGCGGACGACATGCCCAGCAGTTCGGCTCGCCGTTTGACGATCTGGATGCTCTCGGTGAGTCCAGCGACGGCGAGTTGCCTGGCCGGAATCACGAGCAGGTGAGTGGTCCCGCTGTCGATTGCTGCTCGCAGCGGTGCGAGTTCCGATGCGCGCTCGAGGTCCGCTGCCGCACCTCGGGTCTGCCGGCACGAGTCCCATTCGGCGAGGCAGCGCAGCAGCTGGGTGGTTTCGGGGTGACGATGGTTGACGTCGATGCGCACTGGCATCTCGTCGTAGGTCGTCTGCCTGAGGGTCTGTGCTGCGCCGAGCATGCGCCGAGCTGAGGTTTCGCCGACCCCCGGCAGCGCTTGGAGGGACCAGCCGCAGTCCAGGACTTCCTGCACCGTCTTGATCCCCTCTGCGTAGAGTGGCCCCAGCCGGAGGCGATCGCGGGTAGCACTCTTCAACGCGTCCACCGGCATCTCGTGCAGGATCCGTTGGACGTCGGCGCGTCTCACCTTCTCACCGGCGTCGCGGGCCGCCGACCTGTACGAAGCTTCGCCTGCGACGACGTTCGCGATGGCGTCCAGCGCTTCCGGCAGCCCATCGATGACCGGCCGGTCCAGGATCTCGGGTGCCGGGGCGGTCTGCCCGGAGACGAGGTCGAAGCGAAGTGCGGGGTCGAGCAGCGACTGGAACCCGAGCCGTCGAGGATCTACGGGCGCGGTGAAGGCGCCGAGCCGTTCCAGTCGACCAGGTCCGTCGCTCCGGAGGAACGCCGCATGGTGACGGCGCAGGAACTCGCCGGCCATGTCTGCCGATTGCTTCTTCGCCGACCCGGTGAAGAAGCGGCGCACCCCGAGCATCGGTGCGACCTCGGTGACGGCGCGGGGCCCGTCCACAGTGAGCAGGTGCAGCAGCGTACGGTCGGCAGCGGTCAGAGCGGGGAGGGTGGCGCGCTCCCAGAGGCGCCTGAGGACGTCGGCGTCACTTCTCCGGAGGGTGAGTACGCGCCAGGCGGCTTGGCCGGCCCGACCAACCATGACGCTTCGTGACCGCAGGCTCTCTTCATCGCGGTCGGCTGCCTCCTGGACCGTATGGTGCCAGTTCTGCACGTCCTCGCCACGGTGGCACCACTGGCTGAAGTCCGCCGCAAGACGACGAACCTCTTCGCGCTCCGTCTTGTTCATGCTCACCGCAGAGATCGAGGGGGTTAGGGACGGTATCGTAGTGCACCCCTTACGCGAACAGGACTCCCCGAAGGCATCTGTCGGGAAGCCGACGCGACAGGCGCAGCACCTGCCGATCGTGAGTTCGACTGGATCGAGCGTCTACCGTCATCCGCCGCGAGCAGGCAGAGACCGGGCAGGAACCCGGCCAGCCACAGGTGAAGATCCGCGAAGGACTCGCTGAGGCCCCGACGTCGAAGCGCAAGCTGACGAACGGGCCCTGCCCGGACAGAGTTGGACGACGCTCGGGCCAGGAAGCGGACGGTGGTGCCGATCTGCCCGTTCCTCGGCGAATGGCTGGGCAAGCACCCCGAGTACGACGCGATCGTGGCCCGCTCGACACGCAAGGTGAAGTAGCGGGTCTCTGGCCGGCGGCCGCACCCGGCGGGCCAGGGTGCCCGGCGCATCCCTCGCCAGCGCTACTTCGTGGCCGGGGTGGCCATCCGGGGCCGCAAGGGCTGAGACCGGTCCGGCGTGCGGGGCCGTACATCCATCCAGTGACCGACCAGGTCGGCGTAGCTGGGTGCCGAGTGCAGCAACTCGGCGTGCCCACCGAGCACTGGCCGGCCACCGTCGAGGAGCAGGATCCGGTCGGCGCGCAGGGCGGAGCTGATGCGATGTGCGATGACGACGAGTGTCCCGCCGCGAGCGGCGAACGCCTCCTCGACGCGGGCCTCGGCAGGCGGGTCGAGGTGGCAGGTGGCCTCGTCCAGGATCACGACGGGGGCGCCGTGAACGTACACCCGGGCCGCGGCCACGAGTTGCCGCTCCCCGGCGGAAAGCACGTCCGGATCGGTCAGCTCGGCGTGGTAGCCGCCCAGCCGGTCGACCAGGGCTCGCATGCCCAGGGCGTCGACCGCCTCGTCGAGAACATCGTCGCCGGCGTCCGGACGCAGCGCAGTGAAGTTCTCCCGCAGCGTCGCCCGGAAGACGTACGCCTCCTGCGGCACCAGGCTCACGTGGGCACGCAGCGCCGCCTCGTCGAGGTCGTCCAGACACACGCCGCCCACCGTGATCCGACCCTGCTGCGGTGCGGCCACCCCGGCCAGCATCGCGGCCACCGTGGACTTGCCGATGCCGCTAGGGCCGACCACGGCGAGGTGGTCACCCCGGCGCAGCGTCAGGGACAGGTCCTGCACGACCGGCTCCGTGGTCCCGTACGCGAAGGTCACCGCGTCCGCCTCCAGGGCGGCTTCGGCCGGCACCGGCAGGCGCCCTGTACGGGCAGGCGGCGTCGACTGCTGCGCGGCGAGGCGACCGAGGGTGACCGCCAGCTGTAGACCCCAGGTGCCCACGACCGTGACCAGGGAGCGCAGGGCGGGTTCGAGGCTGGAGGCCAGGTAGGTCAGCACCCCGACAACCTGACCGGCGCTCAGGCCGCCCGCACCGGTCAGCCACGGAGCGGCGACGATCACGCCGACCATCGGCAGCTGCGCGCCCAGCAACACCACGAGGATGCGGATGCCGCCGGCGATGGCGAGGGTACGGCTGGCACGACCGTGCTCCTCCACGACGTGGGTCAGGTCGGCCGCTGCGGTGCGTTGGGCGCCGCAGGCCACGACGTCGCGGATGCCGCCGAACACCTCCGCCGTCCCGCGCGCCAGGGCCTCGTCGGCCCGCACCACCGCGCGCTGCCGCGCGGCGAGGGTTCGCAGCTGCCGCCGGAACAGCGCCAGTGCCGCCGCCAGCGGCGGCAGGACCAGGACGAGGGCGCGGGGCGCGAGCGCAGCCAGCCCCACCACCGTGACGATCAGGGAGACGGCCAGCTGCCGGGAGGTACGCAGCAGCGCGGAGATCAGGTTCCGTACGGTTTCGACGTGTTGGGTGAGCCCGGCCACGGCCGACGGGTCCGCGGGTTCGCCGTGCCACACGGCACGGCCCAGCGAACCGGTGACCACGACCCGGACCAGCCGGTCGCGCAGGGGCTCGACGATGGCGGCGAACCACGGGAACATCGCCCGGGTCGCTGCCGCACGGGCGATCATGGCGGCGGCAAGCAGCGCCAGGTAGGCGACGCCGGTCGCCGGCCGGCCGGCCAGGAACCCGTGGTCGAGTGCCGCGGCGACCAGTACGCCGTAGAGCAGCGCCGGCAACGCCTCCACCATGGACCAGCCGGCGATGCGCCACAGCGCCGGCCGGCTATCGCGCAGGGCCGTGCGCAGAAGTTCTCCGCCCGTGTCGGGTCTCATGCGTCCTCCGTGGGTGATCCGGCCTGGAACAGGGCCCGGTACTGCGGATCGGTCCACAACTCGGCGTGCGGGGCGAGCGCCCGGACCTGGCCGGCGTGGAGCCAGGCGACGAAATCCGCCCGGGCCGCCGTGCTGGCCCGGTGCGCCACCACGAGGCTGGTCCGGCCGAACAGCAGGCGGGTCAGCGCGCGCCCCACCTCGACCTCGGTGGCGGTGTCGAGGCTGGACGTGGCGTCGTCGAGTACGGTCAGCGGGCAGGCGTGCAGCAGTGCCCGGGCGAGGCCGAGTCGCTGGTACTCCCCGCCGGAGAGCCGTACGGCCGACAGCGCGGTGTCGTAGCCGGCGGGCAACCGGACGATGAAGCGGTGGGCCTGCGCGGCACGGGCCGCGGCCTCGATCTCGGCCGTGGTGGCTTCGGGGCGTCCGAGGCGCAGCAGTCCGCCCACCGTGCCGCCGAGCAGTGCCGGCCGTTCGAAGGCGTACGCCACACTGCGGCGAAGGGCTGCCGGGTCCAGTTGGCGCAGGTCGACGCCGGCGAGCAGGACCCGTCCCGCGTCGGGTTCGGCGAGCCGGCCGGCGAGCTGCGCGAGGGTCGACTTGCCGGCCCCCGAACGGCCCACGACCGCGACCGACATCCCGGCGGGCACCGTGAGATCGAGCTTGTCGAGCACGGGCCCGGTGGATCCGTCCACGGTCACCTGCTCGAATGTCAGCCCGGCCTCGGTCGGGCGCGGCAGCAGGGTGCCCGGCTGGCCGAGCGGGTCGGGCAGGCTCAGCAGCTCGCGTAGGCGGTTCGCGGCGGCGCGGGCGTGTGCCAGGCCGATGACGGTGTCCACCTGGGAGAAGGACTGCAGGGCGAGCATGGTGTATCCGCCCGCGGCGAGCAGTTCGCCGGGGGTGAGCCGCCCGGCCGTCACGCCGAAGCCGGCGACGGTGAGCACGGCCAGTTGGCCGATCGGCAGCAGCAGTCCGACGCCGTACGCGGCTCCGCGCTGCAGGCGCCACAGCGCGTGTCCGGTGTCGCTGAGCTGCGGCAGCGGGGTGAGGACCCGCTCGATGTCGCGTTCGATGGTGCCTCCGGCGCGGATGCTGCGGGCTCCGGCGAGGGCGTCGAGCAGTCGTGCGGCGATGCCGGACTGCAGCCGCTGGTAGGCGGCGAAGAGGTCGCCGGCGCGGTGCATGAACAGCCGCATGAGTACGAGCACGGCGGGTACGGTGAGCAGCAGGGTGGCCGTGAGACGCCAGTCGAGGCGGGCCAGCAGGACCACCGCGACGGCGGCCGTGCCGAGGCTGACGAACGCGGTGACCGCCGTGGCCAGCGCGCCGGTCACCGGCGGCACGCCGCTGGTGACGCGGGTGGCGATGTCACCGGCGGGGTGTGCGCGCGGGCCGGCCAGCCCGAGGGTCAGCAGATGGTCGATCAGCCGGCGTCGCACGGCGACGGTCGCGGCGGCCCCGGCGGTGGCGGCCGCGACGGTGCCGAGCAGGGCGGCGGCCGCGTCTGACAGGACCAGAGCGAGCAGCCACCCCAGCGCCTTGTGGTCGGGATCGCCGGCGAGGGTCGTGTCGACCACCCGGGCGAGGGCGCCGGGCAGTGCGGTCGCGGTCAGTGCGCCGGCGATGGCGGCTACCACGGACACGGCCAGCCATCCGGGTGCGGCGCCGACCGTCATGCGGTACGGCGATGCGGCGGGTGTGAGCGGGTGGGCCATGCGGCGGTACGCCTTCCTCGAAGTCCGTACGGGGCGCGGCGGGGCCGGCCGGTGGGATGGGACCGCTGTCCCACCCCAGCGGCCGGCTGCCGTCAGTCGGTGGTGATGAAGCAGGTGATCCAGCAGGTCGGGGTGTCCTGGCAGGTCACCTGGCACCTGCTCAGGGCGACCGGCTCGGTCTCCGGCAGCAGCTGCAGGGCATCGAGGTCGAGTTCCACGAGGGGTTCCTTTCGGGTTGGGTGACGGTCAGGTCGGATCAGTTGGGAGAGGTCCACGTGCAGGTCCACCAGCAGGTTTCGGTGCACACGCCGAGGCTCTCCGCGCGCTGCTCGGGCAGCAACTGCAGGGCGTCGAGGTCGAGTTCCATGTCGTTCACCTCCCTTCGCGGTCGAATCGGGCACGGGCGGCGGTCAGAGCGTCACGCCGCAGCCGTCGGTCCACCAGCAGGTGAACGCACAGGTGCGACTGCACGGCTGCAGGCCGCTCGGTTCCTGCTCGGGCAGCAACTGCAGGGCGTCGAGGTCGAGTTCCACTTCTCACCTCCTCTCGTCGGGTTGGTGAGGCTCCGCGCGGAGGAAGGCGCTGATCCGCGCGGCGAGGTCGTCGCCGCCGGGTCCGGCGAGCGGGTCGTGGCCGCCGCCGGCCACCTCGCGGTACTCGACGGGATGTCCGAGGGTGGTGAGTCGGCGGACGAGCTGCTGCGACTGGGTCACGGGGACGACGTCGTCGGCGTCGCCGTGGACGACCAGCAGCGGCGCACGCAGCCGAGGGGCGAGGCGCCACACGTCGCGCGGCCCGAGTGGGTCGTCGATGTCGACGCAGCCGCCGAGGCGATCGAGCAGGCGCTGGACGGCCGGCGACGCGCTCGCGTGCAGCCTGGCGCCGGACAGGAACGGGGCCACGACGGCGCAGCGTGACCACCGGTCCGGCTGCGTGGCCGAGGCCAGCAACGCGAGGTAGGCGCCGTAGCTGATGCCGTAGAGGGCGGGCCGCGGCGCGGCCGGGCCGCGCCCGGCGGCGAGGTACTCGCTGATGGCGGCCACGTCGGCCAGGTCCGGGCCGCCCCAGGCCCGCAACAGCGCGTCGCGGTGCGCGGCGCCGTAGCCGGTGCTGCCTCGCTGGTTGGGCGCGACGACGGCCATGCCGGCGTCGGCCAGTTGCTGCAGCAGCGGGTCGAACTCGAACGACCAGGCCGCCTCGGGTCCGCCGTGCAGGGCCACGACGAGCCGCGCAGCGGTCCGCCAGTCGCCGTACACGATTGCCTCCACCGGCCCGGCGGCGCCGGGCAGGTGCTCGAGGTGGGCCGGTACCCAGCCATCTGGATGGGGGGCCGGGGCGCTGCCGGTGACGCGGCATCCGCGCGCGGTCACGGTGAGGATGCCCACGGGCGCGTGCGGGCGGGAGAGGGGCACGTGCAGGCCTGCGTGGTTCCACCCGGCCACCGGCTGGAGCGTGCCCGCCGGGGTTTGCAGGTGCTCGACGACGCCGGCCGCCGGGTCGTACGTCGCCAGGCGTGACGCGGCACCCGCGCTGATCCGAACTGCCACCCGCTGGCCATCGGGGTCGACGGTCAGCGGCAGCAGGCGGCCGCCGTCGGGCAGTCCGCGCGCCGGACGCAGTTCGGCGCCGCCGCCGGGACTCCACAACAGCGTCGGTGAGCCCCCGGTGTGGGCGGCCAGCATCAGCCCGGTCCGTGGACCGGTGAGCAGCAGGTGCGTGGCGCCGGCCGGCTCGACGCCGGGCAGCGGCGTCCACCGGCCCTCGGCGAGGTCGATTCGCACCGGCGTGGCGGACCTGCCGCGCAGCAGAGTGCCGGCCAGGCTGCGTCCCTGCTCGTCGAGCCAACTACCCCCGGCGAACACCCCGGGAAGGGTTGCCACGGTCGTCATCCCGGCCTGGTCCACGCGCCGCAGGGTGGTGGCGCCGTCGGCGCCGACACTGACGCCCAGTGCCCAGCCCGCCGCCGGCGGGCACGGTATGAGGCGCAGGCCCGGCCCGGCCACGCTGCCCAGCGCAATCTCCTCGCCGGCGTGGTCGAGCAGGGACACCCGGTGCAGGCCCGTGCCGTTGCGGCACACGACGACCCGGCCATCGGCGGTGGGCACCGGCTGGGTGCGGGCCGTCTCGCTGCCGGGAGTGGACAGCCGCAGGTGGCTTACTCGCTCGCCGGCGAGGGACCACGCCTCCACGTACAGGCCGTGACGTCCGTCCGAGGCCAGGCAGGCGGCGTACGTGCCGGTGGTGTCGAAGCGGAAGCTGACCCGGGTGACGGCGGCGTCGGTGCGCGCCGCCGCGTCGGGCACGACGGTGACGCTCATCCGGTCACCGCCTCGGTCGTCACCGCGAGCCGGTCGGGCATCCACAGGCGTGTGCCGCCGTGGCGCAGACGCAGCAGCAGGGCGAGCATTCCGGCCAGACCGGTGCCGTAGTCGGCGGTCACCTCGCTCATCGACTCGTCCGGTACGACGATCCGGCCGCCGCGGACGGTCTGGCGCGCGTACGCCGCCGCGACGAGGTCCTCGGCCCAGCTCCGGTAGCCGGACGCGCCGGTCGCCGCTGCCAGGTCCAGCAGGAACTCGGCGTTGCCGGCGACGCCGTGGCAGGCCACGGGGGGACCGTGCCAGCGGCTGCGGTGCACCGCCATGGCGGCGGTCTCGGCGAGCTCGCGGATGTGCTGCTCGCCGGTGGCCAGCCAGAGCCGGACGAGGAAGGTGCCCACTCCGGAAGCGCCGCTGCACCAGTTGACCAGCCGCGCCGGTGGCCCGTCCGCGGTCTCCTCGCCACTGGGCCACCAGGTTGCGCCGTCGGCGCTGTCGGCGGCCGCGGCGAGGGTGTCACCGGCCGCGCGGGCCACCGCCACGTACCGGTCGTCGCCCAGGGTGACGCCCGCATCGAGCAGGAAGTTGCCGACGCCTGCGACGCCGTGGGCGAACCCGTAGTGGCTGAGGCCGGCGAGTTCGGAGGCGAAGGTGGCCGGTATCGGCCAGCGGACCCCGTCGTCCGGGTCGCGCTGTGCCGCGGCGACGAGGCCGTCGGCGCACTCGCGTACCCGGTCGGCGAACCGCTCCTGTCCGGTGGCCTGCAGGAAGTACAGCTGGGTCATGCCGGCCCCCGCGGCGCCGTGGCACACATCCGGATTCGGCCAGCGCAGTGGCAGTTGGCACGCAATCCGGCGGGCGGTCTCGGCCAGGCGTTCGTCGTCGAGCGCGACCGCCGCCTCGTGCAGGGCCCATGCCGTGCCGGCTCTGCCGAAGTACAGGCCGGGCAGGATCTGCGGCTCGTAGCCGACGCGGCGTACGGTCCACGCGGCCGCGTCGCGCAGGGTGTCGCGCAGCCGCCCGTTGTCGTGTGCGTGCGCGGCTCGGGCCAGCACGGCCAGCACCCCTGCCGCACCATGCTGGACGTTGCACGGGTCGGTCCGCTCGCCGAACGCTCCGCTGCGCCACAGCCGTGGCGCGTTTACGGGTGCCATGGTCTGCATCAGGTGCTCGAGGCCGTCGGCGAGCATCCGGTCGCGGTCCACGCAGGTTGGAGGTGGGCCGGGCATCGTGTGGCCGGCTGGCCGCGCCGCGGCGAGGAACGCGCGGACCTGGTCCAGTTCCCAGCGCCCGGCGGGGTCCGGGTCGACGAGCGCCAGGACCAGGGGAAGCAGCGCCTGCAGGGTGGGGTGGTCCGCGGCGAGTCGCTCGAGCAGGGCACGGTGCCGCCCGGCGTCGTCGTCACCGTTGGGGACAGCCGGATCGACGCCGGTGGCCAGGAACACCAGGGTGCTGCCCAGCCCGTACCGGTCGGCGGCCTGCGTGGGGGCGAGGGCGATCCTGGAGCCGTGACTCTGCTCGGGGGCACCGTATCCCGGCGTGCTGGCCCGTACGGTGAGCGTGCCCGGCTCGCACGCCAGCTCAAGGTCCACCAGTCGCAGGTCGCCGTCGTCGGTGACGATCAGGTTGTTGGGGGTGAAGTCGCGCACGACCAGCCCTTCGGCGTGGATCGCGGCGATGATGTCGACCATCGCGCCGGCCAGACGCAGCGTGTCGGTCAACGGCAGGCCGAGCGCGTCGGTGGCGGGCAGCCGGTCGGCCACCCAGGCACGCAGCGGTTGGCCCGCGATGAGCTCCTGGGCGAGGAACACGTGCCCGTTGACCTCGAACAGGGTCACCAGCGCGGGCGTGTGGCCCTTCGGGGCCAGCCGGGTCAGGATCGCCGCCTCGTGTCGCAGCAGGTCGCGGCAGTCCTGGCCGGACATCACCGCGGCGACGTGCGGCCGGGCCTGCTTGATCACCACGTCGGCGCCGGAGTGCTGGTCCAGGGCGCGGTACACGCCGCCGCGGTTGGCGTGGCGGATGGCTTCGCGCACCACGAACCGGTCGGCGAGCAGGACCGGCTTGGCGCCGCCGCCGGCGGCGGGTCGGGCCTCGACCGCCGGTGCGGGTTCGGCGGCCGGCAGGGGCACGGGCGGCGCCCAGGCGGGGGTGTGGAAGCGCGGTTCCCGTTGGTCCTTGACCTGGCTGCCATCGGGGGCGGTGAGCATGCCCTCGTAGGTTCCGTCGTTGCTCAGGACCGCGGCAGCGCTCATCCCGCCGTAGCGGTAGTGCACGAGGCTGCCGGACCGGTAGGGGCGGTCGGACAGGATCTGCGGACCGGGCAGGCCCAGGGTCGCCTCGTGCAGCGCGGCGGCGAGGGCGGCGAACTCGGCGTCGTCGGCGGGGTAGACCGTGATGAACTTGCCGGCCCCACCCCGGTCGTAGCGGGCGGACACCAGCAACTCCACCCGCTCCAGGGTGGCCGCGAACTTGAACGCACAGCCCGCCCGGACCAGCAGTTCCGCCGCGCGGGCCAGCACGAGCGGCGCGGCCAGCGGTGTGGCGGAGACGTGCAGCTTCCAGCCCTGCGGTCGGCGCAGGGCGCCCTTCGGCGTGACATAGCACCAGAAGTCGCCCTGCTCGACGCGCCACGTTCCGGCTTCGCGGTCGATCAGCGCGGTGATCTGGTCGACGAGCAGATGCTGGTCGCTGTCGCTGCGTTCGACCGCGCCGCGGTCTGCTACCCGGCTCATCTGACGCCGCCTCTCGTCCTCCGCCGCCCGGGCGTTCGCCCGGTGCGGGTTCAGACTGCTCGTCGAGACGACGCCCGTCCTGAGTGGCCGGTACCGCAGTCGCGGTGACCCGATCGGCGGGGTGGAGCACGCGGATACCCAGGACGGCCGACCGCGGTACTCAGCCGCCAGCGCTGCCGGCTGAGTACCGCAGGCGTCGCGGTTGTCGGGGCGTGGTGCGAGGTGCCGTCGCGGCTGGTTCGGTGCCGGCGCGGCGCCGCGGTCAGCGCTCCAGCGCCTCGAGGGCCGCGGCGAGGTCACCGCGGGTGCGCACGCCGAGCTTGTCGTACGCCCGTTGCAGGTGGTTCTCCACGGTGCGCACCGACAGCACGAGACGTTCGGCGATGTCGACGTTGCCCAGCCCGGTCCCGGCCAGGGCGCAGACCTCCCGTTCGCGGCGGGTGAGAGCAGCGGCGGCCGGGGCTCGCGGCGGAAGCCAGGGCGGCCAGAAGCCGACGCACGTGCCACGTAGCTGCGTGAGGCGGTGGGCCAGCCGGCTGGCGGCGGCATCGCAGCGCCGGCGGTAGCCCGCCTCGGCGAACGCGGCGGCCTCGACCGCGAGGGCGCCGTACCCGCGGACCGCCCACTGCTCGCTCGCCACCTCCAACTGTTGCGGGTCCCCGACGGCCAGGTGCTCCGCGTAGTCGGCGTGCCACCGGAACAGAGGGCTGTCGGACAGGTCGGCGACCGCCTTCAGTTCCGCGGCTACCTCCGGCGAGGGAAGGATGCGCGAGAGCAGGTGCAGCGCCTCCACGGCGCTCGACACCAGGCCCGACGTGCGGAAGCGCTCGGCCAGCTCCCACAGGCGGGTAACCGCGGCGTCGCGGTGTCGCGACGCGGCCAGCACCCACGCCTCGCTCACCGCGGTGTAGTCCCCGAAACTGCTGCCGGGCGGAACCACCGTGGCGACCTCGGCCAGGGCCGCTGCGGCGCGGTCACACTCGCCCAGGTGCGCGGCCCACCAGGCAGTCATGGCCAGGATGTTGGCCCGGATCGGAAACAGCGTGTGGTGGTCGGTGACCGCGAGGGCTTCCCGGGTCCACCGATCCGCCTCGGTGATCCGGCCGGCGTCGCCGGCGCACACTCCGCACATCATCGCCAGCAGCCCGACCGCGTCGCTCGAGCCGTGCGCCACGGCGTCGCGGTAGTACCGCTCCGCGACGTCGGTGGCCTCCACCAGCTTCCCGCACATGACCAACGCGTGGACGTGACAGGACTGGGTGGCCGCGCGCATCGTCGGCCAGATCTCCGACGCGCTCAGGTCGCCGGTGGAGAACTCGGTCACCGCCTGCCCCGGGGCGCCACCGAACACCAGCA
The DNA here is from genome assembly GCF_900091445.1 of Micromonospora echinofusca. Classification (NCBI taxonomy): domain Bacteria; kingdom Bacillati; phylum Actinomycetota; class Actinomycetes; order Micromonosporales; family Micromonosporaceae; genus Micromonospora; species Micromonospora echinofusca. Next base: position 2,023,803 of record NZ_LT607733.1, on the reverse strand, counting down.
GGTAGGGACGCAGCGGAGTGACGGCGGTCTCCAGCAGCGGGTCGGTGGACGGCTGGCTCAGGGCCGCCCCGACGGCGTCCAGTGCCTCCGTCCCACGGCCGCAGAAGACCGCGATGCCGGCCTCGGCGGCCAGCAGTTCGTGATGCACCTCGGCGGGCAGCTGCCGCGTTGCCTGCGCCAGCACGGCCAGGCTGTCCTGCGGTCGGCGCAGCCCCCAGAACAGGTTCAGCGCGCGCAGCGCCGCGGCGCGCGCCCGGTCGGCGGCTTCCGGCAGCAGCTCGTAGGCGGCGGCCAACAGCGGATCGGCCTCCGCGGGCCGCCCCTGCGCGACTGCGGCGCGTCCCGTGTGCCAGGTGTCGAGGGGCGCCGGCAGGTGCTGGGCCAGCCGCCGGGCCAGGGAGGCGCCTCCGCGCCGCAGGGCGTCCTCGACGGCTGCGAGCAGTTGCCGTCCGTCCACCGGCAGCCCGGCGTGGCAGCGCCACGACACAACCTGCATACGGTCGCCTGGGCTCTCCGCGACGGGCTCCGCGACCTCGGCGAGCTCCCGCATGACGCGTCGCGCACGCAGCGGACCGGTTCCGGCCCTGACGGCCTCCCCGTAGAGCGGATGGCCCAGCCGGACCATGGCTCGCGTCGCGACGGTGTGAAGCCGCAGCATGCCGCGCTCCTCCAACCGTTCGGCGACGGCCGGCGCAACCAGGGCTTCGAGCATCGTCAGCGGGATCGGCTCGGCGTAGGCCACGTAGGTGAGCGCCTCGCGTTCCGGCTCGGACAGTTCCTCGACCGTCATCGTCACCAGGTCGGCCAAGCGCAGCGACGCGGGATCGTCCGCGCGGTGCCACCGCCAGATCTCGCCGTCGCAGCGCAGTTCCCCGCAGGCGCGGCCTCGCCGCAGCACCTCCCGCAGGAACAGCGGGTTGCCCAAGGTCCAGCGCCACAGCAGGTCCAGGGTGAGGCCGTCGGTGCGAGCACCGAGCGCGGAGGTGACCAGCGCGGCCACCTCGGAGCGGTTCAGCCGCGACACGTCGATGCGCTCCAGCTCGCCCGCGCGGCGCAGGGCCGCCACCGACCGCAGCCCCGGGGTGTCGCCGCGAGCGACCACGAGCAGGTTCACGGCCCGGGCGATCAGGAGGCGCTCCAGGACCACCACCGACGCGTCGTCGAGCCACTGGGCGTCGTCGACACCGATGACTACGGTACGGCCGGCCGCCCGTTCCCGCAGGTTCTCGGTCAGTTGCCGGAAGGCGTCGGCGACGCCGGAGGCCGGTGCCGGCAGCAGGTTGACGACGGCCCCGAACGGCACGTCCTGCCAGCCGGGGGTGGGCACGACCCGCTCCACGAGGCAGCCGGCGTGCTCGCACGCGTCGAGGGCGGCCGAGGCGAGGCGGCTCTTGCCCACGCCAGCGTCGCCGATCAGGAGGGCTCCCGCACCCGCTGGTGCCAGGAGCGCGTCCTTGAGCCGTGTGATCTCGCGGTCGCGTCCCACCAACGGCCAGTCCAGCGACACATCCACGATGTCCCCCGGGCGCACGTCGCTCCCCCTCCGTCGATCGATGCACACCGCTTCACAGGCGGAGCATGGCATGCGGCGGCAACCATAGGCGCGAGCAAGGGCTGCTCTATCCATCGTGGGACTTGGCGCGGGCAGCCGCCGGCCAGGCGGGCCCGGACAACGCCCACTCCTGCCAACCTCGCCAACGCGACCGTGCCCCGAGTCGCTGTCGCTACCGCACGAGGGCGTGGGCCGCGATCACGACTCGATCGGCTTTCCATCAGCGTCCCGGGTGGGGTAGCGAGCGGGAGCGGATGAAGCCAAGCTACGCGGCCGGGAAGTTCTATGACCGGCGGCAGCACGACGGCTCCCTAACCGAAGCCGAAGAGGCCGTCACCATCGTGCCGGGCGCGATGCCGCTACGGCTGCGCGGGCCGGCGGCCGGCGTCACCAGCTCGCCCGGTCGACCCAGCGTCGGCTGCGTCTGCCAAGGGCGCGGCACCGTCCGGAACGATCATCCCCGTCGACCGCCGTGACCGCCGAGCGTCCCTCTCGATATCCAGGGTCAACGCCCCGCCGCTTATACAGGCGGCAGCAGCGGCCACGATCCTCAACGAGGCGCCGCTCTCGATTCCCCGGCTCGACGGCCATCTGCTGGTACGAACGTCTCGGTTGCCATTAGGGCTTCTACAACCCTCGCCGCCAGCACAGCCGTCTGGGTAACGTCAGCCCCGACACCTACGAGAAAATCCACCGAGAGCCCCCGACACACATCGAGGTGTCCGGCTCATAGGGGTCACTTCGGTGCAGTCCAGGGGCGACTCGGAACCCTGGTGGGGCGGGGCCGTTCCCTGATCCTGCGGGCGCTCGGGGTCACGTCCGCGCTGGTGGTGTAAGAGACGGCCATCGCGGGATCCGGTCTGATGCTATGCGGCGATCGGGGTCGGGTCGGGTTGGTCGGTGTCGGGTTGGTCGGTGTCGATGGTGACCATGCGGGCCTTGGCGAGTAGTTCCAGGCCCATGTAGCGGCGGCCTTCGGTCCATTCGTCGGTCTGCTCGGCTAGGACGGCGCCGACGAGGCGGACGATCGCCGCCCGGTTCGGAAAGATCCCGACGACGTCGGTGCGCCGGCGGATCTCCTTGTTCAACCGTTCCTGCGGATTGTTCGACCAGACCTGACGCCAGATCTCACGCGGAAAGCCGGTGAACGCAAGCAGGTCGTCGCGGGCGGCGTCGAGGTGCTCGGCCGCAGCCGGGAACTTCGCCTCGATCGTGGCCACGACCCGCTGGAACTGGGCGTGGACGGCGTCGGCGTCGGGCTGGTCGAAGATCGTGCGCACCAGGGTGGCGATCCACGGCTGCGCGGACTTCGGCACCTTGGTCAGCAGATTCCGCAGGTAATGGGTCCTGCACCGCTGCCACGACACCCCGGGAAGGGCCGCCCCGATGGCCTGCACCAGGCCGGCGTGGGCGTCGGAGATCACCAGGCGGACACCGGTCAGGCCGCGGGCGGTCAGCGACCGCAGGAACGCCAGCCAGCCGGCGCCGTCCTCATCCGAAGCGACGTCGAGCCCGAGGACTTCGCGCTGACCGTCGGCGTTGACGCCGACCGCGATCAGCGCGTGGACGTTGACGGTGCGCCCATGCTCGCGGACCTTCATTGTCAGCGCGTCCATCCACACGAACGTGTAGTGCCCTGAGTCGAGGGGTCGGTTGCGGAACGCCTCGACCTGCGCGTCGAGGTGGGCGGCCATATCTGAGACCTGCGACTTGGACAGCTGCCGGATCCCGAGTTGCTCGACCAACTTCTCCACCCGCCGGGTCGACACACCCAGCAGATAGGAGGTGGCCACGACTGACACCAGGGCCTGCTCGGCCCGCCGCCGGTGCGTCAGCAACCAGTCCGGGAAATAGCTGCCCTGCCGCAGCTTCGGGACCGCCAGATCGATCGTCCCGGCCCGGGTGTCCCACTCCCGAAGCCGGTATCCGTTGCGGGAGTTCACCCGCTCGTCACTGCGCTGCCCGTAGCCGGCGCCGCAGATCGCGTCCGCCTCAGCGGACATCACCGCCTGCGCGAACGTTTTGATCATCGCCTGCAACACGTCCGGCGACGCGCCCTCGATCTGCTCGCGCAGCAGGTCAACAGGGCTCACACTCTCAGATGCGGCCATCGCGTCCTCTCTTCCTTCTCTGACTTGGTCGTCTTGAAGGATCGACGCGATGGCCGTCTCTCATCTACGCAACACGCCCATCACGGGCAAGTCGTACACCACTTCCGTGGACGCAACCGCGCTCGGTGCGCCCGGCACAACCGCGGGCCTTCAGGCGCTGCCGCTGCGGTCCTCTGGTCGACCTCGGGAGGCGGACGGTTCAGGAAAGGTGTCGAGCCAAGTCCCGTGCAGCCTCCTCCCCATATCCCTGGCGCATACGGTCGAGAAGCACGGTCGGGTCGACCTGGTACTCCTGGGCGCCGATGTTCTCCAAGGCAAGGCCGGCGACCAGCGAGCCCAGCTGGCCGGCCCGGACCAACGACAGATCCCAGGAGAGTGCGGCGAAGAAGCCCGCACGGAACGCGTCGCCGCCACCGGTCGGATCCGGGGTCTCGATACTGGCCGGCACCGCAACGTGGAAGGTGGCACCGTCTCGTTCGGCGATCTCCACGCCGTCCTTGCCCAGAGTGGTAACGCGAACTCGGACCAATTCCAATAGTTGCTCGTCCGTCAGGCCCGCCTTGCTCTGCAGCAGCGACTTCTCGTACTCGTTGGTCAGCAGATAGTCGGCTCCGGTGATCAGCTCCACGACCTGATCGCCGTTCATCCGCGGAAGTTGCTGCGAGGGGTCAGCGGCGAAGGGGTAGCCATTCGCCCGGCACTCGGCGGCCTGCGCGAGCATCGCGCCGGGGTCGCTGGCACCGATGACGACCATGTCCAAGCCGCCGATCTGCTCGGCCACCGGAACCAGCCGGATGGCGCCGGTCTCGGCCATCGCGCCGGCGTAGAAGCTGGCTATCTGGTTGTCATCGCGATCGGTGGCGCAGATGAAGCGCGCGGTGTGCGCCTTGTCGCTGACGTGGATGAAATCGCACTCGACGCCGAGTCCACGCAGAGAGGCCCGGTGCTCCTCGAAGTCCTTCCCGACCGCACCCAGGAGCACCGGCCGCATGCCCAACTGCGCCAGCCCGAAGGCGATGTTGGCCGCGACGCCGCCACACCGGATCACCAACTCGTCCGCGAGGAACGATACGAACACCTGCGGCAGCGCCTCACGTAACAGCTCGCCGAAGTGCCCGTCGAAGGTCATCAGCTGGTCCGTGGCTATGGAGCCGGCCACAGCGATCTTCATCTCGACCTCGCGGAATCGTCGGATTCGGGCGCGGCCAGAGTACCGGACGATCGGCTGCCATCCGGTGCCGATGGGAGCACGCACAATCGGCTTTCCACGACCTCCACATGTACCGGGTGGGTAACCGCCAACGAGGAGTTCATGACCCACTCCAGGACCGCAGGACCCTCGAACGCGAGGACCGCCTCATCGACGGCGTCGCCGATCCGACCATCCACCGGCACCCTTCGCTGTCGTGTTCAAGCGACCGCCCCAGGCCAGTCGACTGGCCTGGGATGTACGTGGCCGAGAGAGCAATCATCCGCCGGGGCGGGTACGCGCCAGCCAGGTGGCGAGCTTTCGGCTGGTGTCCTCGCCAAGCACCGTCGCCGCCCGGGCCGCCAACGCAACCAGTTCGGTGTGCTGCGGCGCGGTGACCAACAGCTGCGGCCGTGGGCTGCGGCGCCAGCTCGTTCGTTCGGCGTCTCGAGCGAGGCGGGTTACGTCGGCTTTGCCACGTCCGGCCAGGCGGGGATCCGGGTCGAGTGCCAGCAGAAGGGCGGCGCGCAACTCGACGTCGACGCCACGGCCACGCAGCAGCCGGTAGCCGGCGCGGCGCAACTCCACCCGGCCATCCGCGAGCAGCTCCCACGGTAAGCCCGGCGGCACGGCACCGGCCAGCGGCCGCAGCGCGGCGGTGGCTTCCCGGACCACCGTCGGCGACGGATCGCGCACCAGCGGAACCAATTCCCCGACAACGGGAGCATCCAGAACCCGCAGACCCCTGACCGCTTGGGCGCGGACCTTGACCAGCGGGTGGCGCAGCAACGGCCGCAGCAGCGGAGCATCCGCGGCCGAGCCGGACTCGGCGAGTCCGGTGATCGCCCCCAGGAGCGGCTCCGCGGCACTCACTGCAGTCCGGTAGTGCTCCCGCGCGTCGATGCCGAGGCGGCGAGCCGCGTCCCGGGCCACCGCCCGCACCAGCGGCGCGTCATCGTCCAGGTGCACGGCAACTTCGGAGTCGTGGCCGACCCGGGCCAGCCCGGTCAACGCCACCACCCGCACCTCGGGCCGCCTCGACCTCGCTAAGCGGCGTAGGACATCGAGCCGGCGGGTCCAGACCGCCTCACGGCAGGCCACCTCCGCCGCCCGGACCCGAATCCCCACATCCGGGTCAGTCTCGGCGCTGGTCACATAGTCGGGCAGACGCAGCCATCCCTGCGACACGGCGATGTCGAACACGAACCGCCGCTGCCGGCGGCCACCCGAGCCGAACAGCCCGCGCCACACCTCGGGCGACGACGAGAGCAACGCCGCCCGTACCTGGGTGACAGCAAAACCACCCCGCACCCGAGCGTCGAGACGCAGCACCATCGGCAGCACCGCCGGCAGATAAGCACCGGGACCGTCCCCGAGCAGTACCGCCAGCCCGGCCCGCGCCCGATCCCGCACCGGCTTAACCCAATCAGCGGTACGCAACACCAGAAACGGCATCACCTCCGGCCACGGCCGAGCGACCATCGCCGCGACCGCACGCTCCCGGAGCCGCCCATCACCGTCCATACTGGCCAACGCCATCGCCGCCGGCCCCGACGTCACACCCGAAAAGCACACCCTGACCCCCCGCACCGCAGCCTCCGGGAACGTGCCGGACCACGGTCCCTGACGCGCGTGGGCGTCGAGCCGCGTCACCAACCCGGCAACACCGGTCACCATCGCCAACGCCGACCGCGCCGCCGCCTCATCACCAGCAGCTTCGGCCTCAAGCAGCACCTCGACCAGGCGGTCCAACGCCTCCCACCCGCCTGCGGCAGCACCATCAACCGCGCGCCGCACCGCGCCGAGCGGCCTACCCTCCCCCAGCACCGGCCGCTGAACCCGTTTCCCCCAGATCACCCCGCCATCCTGCCCGAGCCAACAAACCCGCCCGAACCCGCTTTCCCCGCAGCGACCCGTCCGGCAGCACAGCCCCGCACCGGAACGCGTGCGCCAAAGCCCGCTTCACGACAAGCAGGCCTGATCATTGGCGGGGCGGAGATGGCTGGGTTCGGTAACCGGCCTGCTCGGGCTCGGTGACCTGGTCGTCAAGGATGTCGAACGGCGGCAGCCCCGTGCCGGACGCTTAGATCTGCTGCTGCACGCCCCGGAGACCCTGACCCGGTACGAGGTCGAAATACAGTTCGGGGCGATGGACGAGGCGCACACCAATCCTCACCGAACAACTCGACCCATGGCTCGCCCGAGCCTTCTCACCCCACCGACTCACCGCCACAGTCCAAGCAATGGCCGACGCACAACACGACGACACCACCGGACAGGCCATCAAAGCAGCACGGGAAACCCTCGCCGCCTGCACCACTCGACTGGACCGCTACCGCGCCGCCCTCGACAGCGGCGCCGACCCCACCGTCGTCAGCCGATGGATCGCCGACGTCCAAGCCGAACAGATCACCGCCGAAGCAACCCTGCGCCGCTACACCGGACGCAAGACCATGAGCCCTGACGAGATCCACCGACTCGTGGAGACCCTGCGAAACATCACCATCGTGCTCCGCGACGCCGACCCCGCCGACAAGGCACGGGTCTACCGCGAACTGGGACTGACCCTGACCTACCGGCCGACGGCCCGCACGGTGTCCGCTCAGGCAACCCCAAGTGGATCATGTACTAAAATGTGTCCGAGGGGGGATTCGTACACGAATTTGCGGCACCCATGCTCAGCATGGGTGCTCATGCCGTAATCCTATAGCAGCCAGCGGGCACTGTGGAGAAGCAGTGAAGTCGCCCGGATCGGACGCCCGAGCGCTCGCGGTGGCAGGGTCGGATGCGCCGTGGCCTCGCTGGCTGAGTGTCAGCCTTTCTGGACAAGTGCGTTCAGCCCTCGCGCCGCCCTTGATCAGCAGAGCCGCCGTTAGTTATCCACACCCCTCTGATGCATGCGCGTGACGAGTCCTGCCTGCCGTAGGGTTCGATGTAACATCTCCATAGCCAGCACCAAGGTATCCGGGTCCTCAACGCCGGCGAGAATTTCTTCTACAGCCCGCCGAATCTGCACTCGGGGCTCTGCATCCCCATCGTCGGCGTCGTCGAGTGTCTCCCGTAGGGTCTGGAAGGCGGCGACGATCGAGGTGACCTTGGCTTTCGGATCTCCGGCAGCAAACTGGAGGTCGGCGTAGCGGTCCACCCACCAGACCAGCCCGAGAGCAGGATCAGTGAGGCGGCGCTGCAGCATCCGCAGCTGAACCGTCTCACGGGCGAAGGCGGTGTGAAGAGCATCCTCCTCAGCGGTTCGTCGTCGCATTGCCCGCCGAGCGGCGCGGGAGACGGAAATTCGTCCGCTGCCGCTGATAAGGATGCGAGCCTCGGCATCACAGACGTCGCGACACAGCTCGGCGTTGACCGCGTCCTCCGCCCTGCCGTGCTCGAACAGCCGGTATTGACCCGCGATTCTTCTCACCGTTTCTCTTAGAATATGCCGGGCAAGTGGATCCGGCATACGCGGCTGGTCGCGGAGGCAATCGGGATTCGGTCGCCAGGAGTAGCGAAGACGTACGTCATAATGGAGGCCTTGATCCAGAGTCTCCGGATACATGGAAAAGGAGCTGTACCGGAAGGACGACAGCTCCTTGATCCAGGTGGCGATCCTCATCTAGCTTTGATCGTTCGCAATATCAGCCGCACCAGTGATGACCGTTGCGACAGAAATCGATCCCTCGGGTGCGCGATCGTAGGCGATTGCCACATCGGCAAAAATCCTAGTAATTAATTTGTCCTTCAACCGACCCTCTGCCTTGACAACATTGAGGAAGAGGGGGTCCACGTGTCCCATGTGGCGGCCGAGAGACACCATGAAATCGACGAATGATTCTTCTGGCACGAGGTTGGTTTCAGCGGCGCGTCGCCACTCAAGCAACGCATCCTGGACGGACCCGGTACGATGCTCACGATCAGCGACCTGAACCCATCCTTCGATGAGCCGGCGGCGAATAGCCTGTCCAGCTTCCTCACCCTGAGATAGTGCTTGCAGCAGCGGCTCGGGCACTGGCTTGCCATTCGGGAACGGCGAGAAGGCATTGAGGAACACACCCGGTTCGACCGTGGCTGTCTCCGTCTCAGCGGAAATCCACTTGACCAAGGTGTCGACGGTCAACGCCGTAAGCTCGGGCGTTGCTATCAACCGTCGTAGTGCCTTCAGCGCACGCTGACGAACGTCTTCGCTTCCGGGTGACCTGAGAAGGCTTCGAACTCTGTTCAGGGCCTGGCTGGTATAAGTTCGCCCAAATTCGTTAGCCACGGCGCGAGCGATCGCTTGCTGTCGTGCCGGTTGCGATTTTCCGCCAGCCCACTTCGCCAGCTCGGGCCTGATCTTGCCGCCGAGCGTCGGATGAACGGCGAGGTCCGAGAGCAAGTCACCCACTAGGTCGATGCTTCCGACATCGTTCAAGGCGAGCCAGCCGTCCACCAACTTGAGAACTGGTGAAATGCCCACCGCTTGGGCAAGCGTCGTGAGCGCCCCTGCCAGCACGTCAAGGTTTCCCCTTGCCGGTCCCGAGCTGATCTCCTGGAGCCAACGAGTGAGTACCTCACTGAGCTGGATGTGTTGCGTCCAGAGATACGTCAGGAGCGCAGGGCCTTGAGACGCATGAACCAGATGCGCCGTTCCGGTGACCGGATCAAACGACATGCCCGCGGGTTCAAGGCGTTTGCTGGCGTCTGGCCGTGCAAGGAGGCCCCCCACCTCCTGCGGAAGATCGATTTCCGGCGCCCGGAGGAGCACGTCTGCGCTGTCCAGGATGACTGCCGCGGGCGCCTCGTTCAGGACGGCTCCGGCGATTCGGATCGCACGGGACTCGACGTCTCTGCTGCCTCCACGGAACCAACTGCGGACAGTGTCAGTCCAGCCGAGGTACTCGTCCAATCTTTCTACGTCGACCGGCCCCTTGGCCCTGACAATTACGTCTGCCAGTCGGACAGCTTCGCTTGGCGCTGATTCGGCCGGGAGTACACCAAAGAAGCTGCTGCCAGGGTCGTCCAACCAGATTACGCGATCAGCGGGCAGATACTGCTCAACGACCTTGCGAGGGACCGGTCTTTCGATGTCGACCACGCGAATGCCCGTAGCCGCCTCGGGCAACCTCCCCGCCCACACATCGGAAGACGCGGCGACGACCAGGTAGCTGTCGGCGGCATTCAGCTTACCAGCGTAATGGACCAAGTCCTGGAAGAACTGCGCCGGAAGCGGGGAGGCAACTCCCCGCAGGTTCAGAAGATAAGCCGCATTCCTCTCCTCCGGAAGGGTGGCGACATCAGGCTCGTCCCAGTCGGGTAAGAGTTCGAAGTGCCGGCCGGCGGGCACTGAGGCATCGGCCAAGAGGCGCATGCCAGCCGAGCGCCGGCCGGATGACTCAGGTGCTCTGAGCACAATGACCCGTGATCGTGCAGGGAGAAAGCTGGTAGATCGGACTGATTGCAGCGCTGCGTCGAAGCCGGCCGGAGGGGCGAATCTGTCAGGCGGCATCACAATGTTCGGGTCGACGGGCCGTGGACGCAGGCGACGCAGCCCTGTCAGATAGTTTGTGATGACATTGTCGCGGCCCGCAGTGTTAATATCGCGACCCGCGAAGTTGTTCTCCACCCGTTGCTCCGGCACGGACACCAGTTCCTGGTGTGGGGCTGTCATCAGCGATTCATCCCGAAGTTGTTGTCGCGGCCGGCCGTGTTGATGTCACCGAGCGCGTAGTTTCCCGTAACCGTTTGATGGGCGAACGTCGGCCCCAACTCCGTCAGCTTATCCTGTAGGATCCGGACGAACTCTTCGAGTTCCTCCGACCGGTTGTCGTCGACACAGGTGGAAATAATCTTCTCGATGGGCACCTGCACCCCCTTCGAGAATGCCGGGCGTTGTGCCGGCTCAATTGCAGCGACAGCATGCTCCAGCATGTCGAGTTGCTGAAGCTCGGCGGGGTCTTCTCCGGAAGAGCCGCGATGACCCGCCAGTTCTTTGAAGCGTGCTCGAGCGTACTGGTACACATCCGTTCCCATGGTCCCCGCGAAGGCGGCGCCGGCGGCGGCCAAGAGCTCAACAGGAATGGACATGGATGCGCTCCTCATGCAGGGTTGAAGCAACCGATTCGTGCGATCATCAACTTCCGGACCTAGCAGAATTCTAGACCATTCGGCCAATGTGGACGACGCAGTCGCGGCCATCCTAGGATCTGAAATCCGACACTTGCTCATGGCGGTGCAGTTGCATTGGGGCGCGGGCGTGATCGGCTACAACTTTCGGGTGTGAGCCAGCGAGGATGGTCGGGTAGGTTGCGGTCGGTATGATCGGCGTGGAACAGCGCCTCGGCGAGCAGTGCCCGGACGTGGGTGTCGGCGGCCGAGCAGTGTACGAAGGTGCCTTCGCCTCGGCCGCATACCAGGCCGGCAAGGCACAGTTTGGCGAGGTGCTGGCTGACGGCGGTGGGGCAGCCCCGTCGATCTCAGC